>NZ_JBQYFW010000018.1:0-117213 GCF_056313565.1 Pseudomonas sp. 3B-A001-10F | reverse complement strand
GTGTTTCAGGCGACATCTCCAGTGACTGAAACACCGCCATCGCGAGCAGGCTCACTCCTACAAAAAAGAAATTCGTTAGCTAGACAAGTTTTTATCTGAACCATGCCTGTGCCAAATCGTCATCTAAAGTGACTACAGCGCGGGACTACATAAACGTCACGGAGAATCACACTATGAGCACCGTAAGTGCTTCGAGTCGGGGCCGTCTGCTACCGAGCCTGCTCGGCATTCTGCTTCTACTGATGGGCCTGGCCATGTTGGCCGGTGGGGTCAAGCTGAGCATGCTCGGCGGCTCGCTGTACTACCTGCTGGCCGGTATCGGCATCGCGCTGTCCGGCATTCTGATGCTGATGCGCCGTCGCGCGGCGCTGGGCCTGTACGCCATCGTCCTGTTTGCCAGCACCGTTTGGGCGCTGTGGGAAGTCGGTCTGGACTGGTGGCAACTGGTGCCACGTCTGGCGCTGTGGTTCGTCCTCGGCTTCGTCATGCTGCTGCCGTGGTTCCGTCGTCCGCTGCTACTTAACGGCCCGGCGCCAATGGGCACTGGCGGTCTGACCGTCGCTGTGGTGCTGGCCGGCGTCACCGCTCTGGCCAGCCTGTTCACCCACCCGGGCGAAACCTTCGGCGAACTGGGCCGTGACACCGCGGACACCACCAGCACCGCGCCAGCCATGCCCGATGGCGACTGGCAGGCCTACGGCCGCACCGAATTCGGTGACCGCTACTCGCCGCTGAAGCAGATCACCCCGGCCAACGTCGGCAAACTGCAAGAAGCCTGGCGCATCCAGACCGGCGACCTGCCAACGGCAGATGATCCGGTCGAACTGACCAATGAAAACACTCCGCTGAAAGCCAACGGCATGATCTATGCGTGCACCGCGCACAGCAAAGTGTTGGCCCTGGACCCGGACACCGGCAAAGAACTGTGGCGCTTCGACCCACAGATCAAGAGCCCGGTCGGCTTCAAAGGCTTTGCCCACATGACCTGCCGTGGCGTTTCGTACTACGACGAAGCTGCTTACGCCAAGTCTGAAAACGCTGCCTCGGCGGTAATTTCCGAAGCTGGCAAAGCCGTTGCTCAGGCTTGCCCGCGTCGTCTGTACCTGCCCACCGCTGATGCCCGCCTGATCGCCCTGAACGCCGACACCGGCAAGATCTGCGAAGGCTTCGGCAACAAAGGCGTGGTTGACCTGACCCAAGGCATCGGCCCGTTCACCGCTGGCGGCTACTACTCCACCTCGCCAGCGGCGATTACCCGTGATCTGGTGATCATGGGCGGTCACGTGACCGACAACGAATCGACCAACGAGCCATCGGGCGTGATCCGCGCCTTCGACGTGCGCGACGGTCACCTCGTATGGAACTGGGACAGCGACAAGCCAGACGCCACCGAGCCATTGGCACCGGGCGAAACCTACAGCCGCAACTCGGCAAACATGTGGTCGCTGGCCAGTGTCGACGAAAAACTCGGCATGGTGTACCTGCCACTGGGCAACCAGACTCCAGACCAATGGGGCGCTGACCGCACCCCGGGCGCCGAGAAATTCAGCGCCGGTGTAGTTGCTCTGGACCTGGCCACCGGTAAAGTGCGCTGGAACTACCAGTTCACTCACCACGACCTGTGGGACATGGACGTTGGCAGCCAGCCAACCCTGCTCGACATGAAAACCGCCGACGGCGTGAAACCGGCGCTGATCGCTCCGACCAAACAGGGCAGCCTGTACGTCCTCGACCGTCGTGACGGCACGCCGATCATTCCGATCAAGGAAATCCCGGTCCCGCAAGGCGCCGTCAAAGGCGACCACACCGCACCGACCCAGGCCCGTTCGGACCTCAACCTGCTGGCCCCGGAACTGACCGAAAAAGCCATGTGGGGCGCGAGCCCGTTCGACCAGATGCTGTGCCGCATCCAGTTCAAGGAACTGCGTTATGAAGGCCAGTACACCCCGCCGTCGGAACAGGGAAGCCTGATCTACCCGGGTAACGTCGGCGTGTTCAACTGGGGCGGTGTTTCGGTCGACCCGGTTCGCCAGATGCTGTTCACCAGCCCGAACTACATGGCCTTCGTTTCGAAAATGGTGCCACGCGAGCAAGTCGCCGCCGGCAGCAAGCGCGAAAGCGAAACCGCTGGTGTGCAGCCAAACACCGGCGCGCCATACGCGGTGATCATGCACCCGTTCATGTCGCCATTCGGCGTACCGTGCCAGGCCCCGGCCTGGGGCTACGTGGCCGGTATCGACCTGACCACCAGCAAAGTCGTGTGGAAACGTAAAAACGGCACCAGCCGCGACAGCTCGCCCATCCCGATCGGCTTCACCCTCGGCGTCCCAAGCATGGGCGGTTCGATGGTCACGGCTGGCGGCGTCGGCTTCCTCAGCGGCACCCTCGACCAGTACCTGCGCGCGTACGACGTGAACAGCGGTAAAGAGCTGTGGAAATCGCGTCTGCCGGCGGGTGGTCAAGCGACCCCGATGACCTACACCGGCAAGGACGGCAAGCAATACGTGCTGCTGGTTGTCGGCGGTCACGGCTCGCTGGGCACCAAGATGGGTGACTACGTGATTGCGTACAAACTGCCGGAGTAAGTTTTAACGGCGGTAAAAATGAAGGCGATGTCCCGCAAGGGACATCGCCTTTTTTTGTGCACGCCATTCCTTAACCCACCGGAGAACCCTGTGGGAGCGAGCCTGCTCGCGAAGGCGTCAGCACATTCAACATCTACGGTGCCTGACACACCGCTTTCGCGAGCAGGCTCGCTCCCACAGGTTGAAAAGTGTTTATCCGTGGGAAAGGTGCTCGTCCTACAGACGTTGAAAATTGCGCGGAGTTTTCCGACAAGTCGCGTCGGTTGTGCCTCGGAAATGGGGTGGGTAGGCTCGGGGGGTCGCTGCAAATTCAGCGATGGGGCGTCGCGGCCCGATAACTGATGCATAATCGCCAATCTGACGGCACCTCGGTGCCCGTTGTTTGTGTCATGGCGGCTGTGCGCGGGATACCGTCCTTGGAGGTATGCCGATTTCTCAGTTATCGGTCCGCGAACCCGCGTACAGCTGCCACCTCAGATTGCGTCGCGGCAATCCAAGGCAGCTCCACTATCACCAACTGAGTATTCACCATGAAAAAGCCGACACCCAATCCACCTGAAACCGAAGACACCACCCCCTACGAATTCCCCGGCTCGAAGCGATTCCACGAAGCCGCCGAACGCGCCCTCGACCACTACCTCAAACCCAACGCCTTGACCCTGCGCTTTCACAAACCCAGCACCATGTTCCAGGTTGCCCCCGAACAGGACAGCGAAAGCCTGCTGGTCCACGCCTGCGAATCGCTGGCCCAGGCCAGCCTCATGACCAGCGATATCGCCGCCTACATCGACCTGCCGCAGCGACGCACGATTCTGGCCATCCAGCAAATCATCATGCTCGCCGAACTGGCCGTGAACCGCGTGCTGGATAACCACGAAATCCCCGCAAATACCTGACAACTCACCTTGTGCGGGAGCTGCCGCAGCTCCTGCACAAGGTGAGCGTTAGCCCGGCCGATTCAAAAAGCTTTGCCTCCACTTTTTATCCGCTGCAATCGCTCAATGATCAATTGCTCAGCCTGTTCGCGGGTCTCAAGCAACAAACTCTCATCCGTTGCGCTATAGATCACCTGATAACGCAGACCTGGGGTGTCGGAGGGGTATTCGCGGATAGTGAAGCCTTCGTATTTCGTATCGGTATATCTCATGGTTTGATTCCTTGAAGTCAGTAAATTGGCATGCGCCGTCCTGCCCAAGGGCGCCGGGTTAATCTCGGATCGACCGGGTCAATGTGTCTACTGTCAGAAATTACAGGGGTTCAAGACCGCTTCGAAGTAAACCGCAATGAATTTTGATCTATGAGTTAACCGTCAGATTGAAGATGACTCCCGAGAGGCATCGCCTTTTTTGTGCACGCCATTTCTGTACCCACCGGAGAACCCTGTGGGAGCGAGCTTGCTCGCGAAGGCGTCAGCACATTCAACATCTACGGTGCCTGACACACCGCTTTCGCGAGCAGGCTCGCTCCCACAGTTTGAGATGTGTTGGTCTGTGGGAAATATGCTTGCCCTACAGACGCTGGTGATTGCGCGGAGTTTTCCGACAAGTCGCGTCGGTTGTGCCTCGGAAATCGGCTGGATAGGCTCGTGGGGTCGCTGCAAATTCAGCGAACGGGCGTCGCGGCCCGAGCAGTTCATTCGATTTGATGCATAATCGCCAGCCCAAACTGAAGCGCTCAGGTGCTTGTTGTCTGGTTTGATGGTGGCTGTGCGCGGGATACCTCCGGGTATGCCGAGATTGCCGAATGGCTCGGTCCGCGAACCCGCGTACAGCTGCCACCCTCCGTCGCGTCGCGGTGATTGAGAGTGACAGCCCCACTTATCATTCGGAGCTTCACCATGAAAAAGCCAACACCCAATCCACCCGAAACCGAAGACACCACCCCCTACGAATTCCCCGGCTCGAAGCGCTTCCACGAAGCCGCCGAACGCGCCCTCGACCACTACCTCAAACCCAACGCCTTAACCCTGCGCTTTCACAAACCCAGCACCATGTTCCAGGTTGCCCCCGAACAGGACAGCGAAAGCCTGCTGGTCCACGCCTGCGAATCGCTGGCCCAGGCCAGCCTCATGACCAGCGACATCGCCGCCTACATCGACCTGCCGCAGCGACGCACGATTCTGGCCATCCAGCAAATCATCATGCTCGCCGAACTGGCCGTGAACCGCGTGCTGGATAACCACGAAATCCGCCAATCCCCAACACACAGCTAACCCTCTGTGGAAGCGAGCCTGCTCGCGATGGCGTCAGCGCATTCGGCAGTTGGACTGACTGACACAGCGCTTTCGCGAGCAAGCCTGCCCCGCACTTGATCAACACTGTGCCTGCTATATAACTCCTATCAAGAAGGCTCATCGCGAACACGTATAAAAACCTGTCAGATATGACAGTTCACTGTCTTCACCCGCCCAATCAGACTTCCTTCTCCAACCAAGATCAGGCACAGGAAGCACCCCATGACCCATCCAAAGGCATCCCCAGCAGTTTGGGTAAACGGTATTCTCAACGTTAATGTAAAAGGCACCATTGGCGGTACGCCGGTTAATCTGACCAGCTTCGCGACAACCAGCATTTCCACCTCTTTCAACGAGCTCGGCGGTTACAATTTTTCTTTCGAAGATAACCACGGTTCATCGAGCCAACGAGCCATCTCCATCTCGCTTCGCAAGCTGCTGGATCCTGCAATCGCTGGCTACCTTGAAAATGTAGTGACCGAACGAGGTATTCAGCTTTATGACTATGAAGTGACATCCTCTTCCGACATTTCTGTAAGTCAACTCAATAGCGGCCTGTACTTATACTCCCTCGACAATTTGCAACTTTCCGGTAAGGCACGCCACGGTGATGAAACACGTGAACTCACCGGTAACGGATACTTTTTTCTCCAAGAGCTGACTTACCCTATCTAACAAACAGGTCAGGATTTCACTCGTCAGGTTAAACGTGCGTCTGCCGTTCCGTCACAGGTGTAGGGCAGACGCATGCCGACGTGAAATACCGAGTCGAACCCAAGCTCTACATCGACAGACCAATAACCCCCCTATACATATATACCACCCGCCTCCCACTGCCCCTCGCCATGCTGGCCGCTCACCCTCAGCATGGAAAAAATGCCCATGAACCTTGCCATAACCCCCACCTCCGAAGAGGTCAAAAACGATCTCAACGCGATCGCCCATCACCTGTTCAATACATCAACCCCGCTGCTTCCCGAACAAAAACCGAGTACCGAACAGGCCTTTCTGAAACGCCTCGACGAACAACTGAAAACCTATCGCACCAGCTACCTGCAACGCAGCCGCGAGCTGTATCAGGCGCTGGAAAACAGCGATCTGCAAAGCGACGAAGGCAAACAACTGATCGCCACCCTGAAAGTCAGGCTGGCCACTCAACTGATCAACATGGATCAACGCGACCGGATCGACGATAAACCGGCGAAAACCTTCCTCAAATATGACGCAGGCTTCACCGCCATCGGCCACGAAGCCAGACAGGCCGTCACCGACCGCTTGCTGCACCCGCAAGCCGGCGAACTGCTGCAAAAGCTCGATGCGGTGCCGATGCTGCGTCCGGCCATGTACGCGCTGCAGTTCAGCTATCAAGACACCACCGTTGAGCTGGCCGGCGCCTTTGTGGTCACGGAAAAGGACACTCGCCGAGTCAAGGACCTGCTGACCGACCAGAGCATGGGTTTCGCCCTGCTGTTTACCCCCGCAAGAGGCATCGAATTCTTCAACTCCCTTGCTGATCTCGACAACCAACTGCGCACATTGCTGAACCAGGCCAGCGGTAGCAAGGAGTTCATGTCCATGCTGCCGACGCGCTATCACGCCGTCGGCGCAGCAGGGATCTGGCCGCTGCTGCTCGCGCCAATCGACAGCAGACCGTTGTTCGAACACACCTACGACGCGCTGATCGAAAAACGCACGCAGGATATCGAGCGCGCCTTGAGCTTCGCCGAAAACCCACAGCAAGACCCCAGGCAATTGCTCACCGCGCTGGACCACGCCATTGCCGCCGCCCTGCCGGATCTCACGTCGCGTCTGGAATTACGCGCGCAAACCTTGTTCGAGCGCCACCTGCGCTACAGCGCACCGGACTGGTTTCGAAGCGCCAGCACCGCGCAAAAAGACGCACTGGCGCAGCATCTGCGCAACTATCAGCAGGCGCGACAAGACCTGCTCGACTTGATGGAGCCGGCCGGCAGCCTGACGGCACTGGCCCGCCAGCAATGGCTGGAGCGCCTGAGCGAAGACCTGGAAATCGACGACCTCGAGCCGGCAAAGTTAAGCATTGCGACCGATCGCCGAGTGCCGGGCTACGGCGTTTATGTGCATCAATCCAGCCTGCTCGACCTGTCCTTGCGCGGCCCGCACACCGGCGATGAATTACCGGGCTCGGAGTTTTTGAAGTACACCACCCTCACCTACGATGACGCGCCTTTGCCGCCAGCCTACGCGGACGTGACGCCGGCGTGGCTGATCAGGCAAGCCGTGGAGCTGCAGCCTCGGATTGACTTCAATCACTTGCAAAATGAGCTGCAGGCCAGGCCCGCAATCAAACCCGCCATCGAGCAGATGCTCGACAAACGTATCGTCGCCCTCGCTCACACGGCGGTGCTGCAAGGGCACTTGCTCGACAGTGACTTGCAACTGATCCAGCGCCTGCGTGACGGTAGCGATGCGCGCCTGCGCGCCGCCACCCTGTCGCTGCACGGCGCCCAGTTGCAGGATTTGTGGGTGCTGCGCCAGAACGATGACCGCGGCGCGCTCAAACGGCTGTTGCTGTGCACACCACAGGCGCCGCGAACGCAACAATTCCAGGCCTTCGACAGTGAGCGCGAATGCCAGACCCACCTGCTGGGCTGGGCCAAACACAGCGATGCCGCCGACAGCATGGCCGGCTACCTGATCAGCCGTGCGCCCATGCGCTTTCGCGCAAAGCTGCGCCACGTGTTGGCCGGACTGAGTTTCAAACCTGAGGCGCTGGAGCATCAAAAGGTCACGTTCGCTCACACCGGCAGTCATCCCGATTGCCTGCGCACGATGGCTGAACATGTGCTCGCCACACGGATCGACGACTACGATTTCTGTACACCGCTGTGGTATCGCTCCACCACGGCTGCCAACCGCCGAAAGCTGACGACCCTGAGTGAAGACGCCGAAGGCGCCTTGCGCGCGTTCAACAAGCATGCCTTGTCGGGCAGCCGCTTTCCGGCGTTTGATGACTACGTGCACGAGCAAGCCAAAATCAGCTTGAACCGCTTGCTCAAGCGCACCACCAACGATGTCGATCCGGATACCGTCTGGGCTTACTCGCCGACCGCCATCGTGCGCTCGTGGACGCCAAAACCTCTGAACTACACCACGCTGTATCGCGATGGCTACGCCGACGGCGTCGGTTTTCTCGATGAAAAATTTTCCCGCTCGGCGCGCTTCAGAGGCCCGCAGGGCATCGACCTCAGCAACCTGACCGCACAGAATGTCGCGCGCTCGGTCACCGGTGTGTGGATCGGCCAGCGCTACATCGACAAGGTCAAGGCTGAACTGCAAAGTTCGACGAGCGAAGGCTATGACTTTCGGCGCAACACGACCCTGGCCATTACCCAGCGCCAGATGAAAAGCGCCGCGCTGGAATGCCAGCTGCAGGGCCATATCGCCAGCCATGATCTGCAATGGCTGGAGCAGAGTATCGACAGCATGGCTGAAACTTCCGGCGCCATGCGCACGACCTATCCACTCCACCGTTTGATGATCGACGGCGAATGGGTGCTCGATGCGTGGCTGTTCAGCCATGGCGCCAACCCGGTTCTGCTCTACACCCCGGAGGCGCCCGACGGCGTCGCTTTCCGCGAAGCGCGGCTGTTCAATTACCTGCTTCAACAGCAGTCCGGCATGCTCGAATACCTGACGTTGCGCGTCGACGTCAGTGCCCGGACCCGGGTTCGCACATACCTTGAAAACATCAAGAAAGGGCTGCCCAAAGACCTCAATAAAACCACCCCCAGCCCTGCACGTTACGACTCGACCCGCGCGGTCGCGGCGGTCAGTGACCTGCGCACTGTCCTTTACGACATGAGGCTGCAACGTCGTATCGACGACGTTAACGCCACCACCACCAGCCGTGCCGAGATGATCGCCGGTCTGGTCTGGACCAGTGTCGAATGGATCGCCGCCATTGCCACGGCGCCGTTCCCGCTACTGAGCCTGAGCACCGGCCTGTTACTGGCTTTCAAGGACGCCATGCTCGCCCTGCATGCGTACCGTCAGGGTGACCACGGCGAAGCGTTCCAGCATCTGCTCGGTTATCTGTTCAACAGTGCCGGTGCGGTGCTGACCGACCTGCGTCCGGCGCTGCGTTCGCTCAAGCCCGTACGCCGGCCTGTGCGGCAGAGCCTCGTCAGTGCCAGCAACGAACAACGCGATGTCATGACCGTGGTCGATCAAGTAGCACCTGGCCCCAAGCGGAATGAAATGAGTCCGGTGGTGTTCAGAAATGAGCTGTTCTATATCGACAAAGATCCTGACTCCAGCGGTCGTTTTTTGCTTTACCGAGCCCATCCGGATTCCGGCGAACTCACCTCGAGCACCATCCTGACCGTGCGCAACGCAGACGGAAAGTTGGTGCGCAGTGGCGTGGCCGGCGGTGCGCCCGAGTACGAGGCCGTGCCAGAGACACCCGGCCCGGACAAGGTCTATGGTGTGGAGTCCAAATACCACGATCGCATCGAAATGGTGATGAACCCGCAAATCCGGGAGAACATCCTCAAAAACAGTCAGGACTTCAGCGGCATCGATCCGCAAATTTACCTTGTCGAGTTTGTGGAAAGTCTCGTCCCGACGCGCACCGCTTACCTGAAACAGGTCGGAAAGCTCAGCACCGACGCCACCGCGCATTTCGCCGAACTTGCCCCGTTGCCAGCCCGCGCCGAAGTCCCGCCAGTCGCCGACGACCTGTCGTTTGCCCAGTTACTGGCGAGCGACGCCGTCAAAGGAAAAAATCTGGTGATCGGCGCCCAGCCCGGCTCGATCGCCAGCAAACAGTTGCTGATCGAGGGTGTGGATGAACTCGTGAGCAACGGCTTCAAGCGACTTTACGTGGAATACCTGGCGGGCGATGTCTTCAAAATCAAGCTGGAAAAAATGAACAAGGGCGGAACCTGGAAACACATCGAAAAACATCTTAAAGCCGTCGACCTTGCGCTGGGGTATGAGAAAAAAGCGCCATTCTCTTATCTGGCACTGGTGCGTAAAGCGCGCGAAAAGGGTCTGAAAATCCATGCGCTGGATGCGTCGACCAGCTATCAACTGGAAGGAGTGATGGTACTGGACGACGTCTCGCCATTGACCCCTCGCAGCAACAGCATCAGGAATTTCTATTCGCACAAGACGCTGGCCGTCGATATCGCCGATGCGCCTGAGGAGCGCTGGGTGGTCCTCACCGAACAATCACGCATGAGCACCTTCGACAACACCCCCGGCCTGGCCGACCTGCACGCGGCTGTCGCCGTGCGCGTGGAAGATGTCGCACAGGATCAGGCGGCACGCATCAGCCTCGATTCAGCCGGGGCAATCCCCGGGGATTCGGCCGCCAAGGGCGATTATCGTGTGCAGCGGCCGACGGCGTACAAGGCGCCTCAACCCGTCTCCCGGCCAGCATCGATTGCCCCTGCTGTCGAGCATTTCAGCGAATACGATATTCCACCCGCCATGCGTGAAGACATCGCGAGGATGTTGCATCAGCACAAAGCCATGGACTCACGCTATACCCCGGCCGTACCGAAAGAACAACAGGCGCACGATGCGTTCATCGCCAACCGCAAGCGTCTGGAGAAAAAGGCCAGGGACACGTTTGCTCATTACACGCCCCCTGACGCTGCCACGCTCCCGACGCTCACCTCAGACATCAAGTTCGAGGAGTTTTTGCGGCTGGTGGCCGACGGCCGCTTGAACCTGCTGATCGGCGAGGCCCATAGCCACGTATCGAGCAAAGCGTTGCTGAAAAAGTACATGAAGGCGCTCAAGCAAGCCGGGTATGACACGCTCTACGTGGAACATCTGTTCACCGATTTGCACCAGGCCGATCTGGATACTTTTTTTCGGACACAGCGCATGCCGGACAGACTGAAGAATTACCTGCTCGTTCAGGACCGTGGCCACATGCCCACTTATAAAGGTAACGATACCTACACAGAGGTCCTCCAGGCGGCGGCCAAGTACAAAGTCCGTATCAGGGCCCTCGATTGCACGGCGTCTTACCACCTCAAGGGTGTGTTTAACGAAGATATCTCGCGAAACGAGATGTTCAGCTATTTTGCCACCCAAGTGATCGAAGCCGACCAACTGTTAAATGGGCCGCATAAGTGGGTGGCCCTTATCGGCAATGCCCACACTAACTACAACCTGGGTGTGCCGGGTCTGGCGGATACCCTCTCGGCGGTCAGTCTCCACGTACGCGACACCGCTCCGGAACTGGCCAGAGATATCCATCGCGGGACCTGGAGAGCGGTGGCCAGCGAGCGCGGAACCAATAGCCGGGCCTTGCGCAGCGATTTCCTGCTGGACGTGGCCGTCGCCGGCAAGAAAAAACCAGCCCTGACGCCGGCCGTCGAGCGCAGCAAACTGACCCGGCCCGGGATGTTCATGATCGAAAATACGGATACGGGCGAGCTCCGTCTGGTGCATAAATCCAGGGCCGACGACATCGTTGAGACACCGATTCAGGTCAATGACCACGGCTTGTTTTTCATTGATCGCTGGGAGAAAAAAGATGAGCGTTTCAAATACCTGGGGACCTTGATCGATATGCTGGTCAGTGATTTGAGAATGACCGAGGTGAAATAAGCGTCAGGTGTAACTGCGCATTGCCAACAACCACCGGGCTTGACTGCCCGGTGGTTTTTTATCGCCAATGCCACAGTTCTGCACCCTGCCGAAATAGCGCAGCCCATTGGGTGCGAGCGCGCTGCGGGCGTCGTTCCGCCGAACAACAGAGGTCGCAAGGTCCAGAGAAACCCTGTCAAAACCCTGAACACACAAGCAGAAACGTCTGCCCCCATTGAAACCACCCAAGGCCTGCCCCATCTAAGACCCATACTCCATTGCGCAGGTGCCCCATGAGCGACCAGCAAGAATTCCCGGAAAATCCCGACGACTACACCGAAGCCGAACACATCGAACACACCTCTTCCGGCAAAGGCCTCGCCCTGCCCGGCCAGAACCTGCCGGACAAGGTCTACATCATCCCGATCCACAATCGCCCGTTCTTCCCGGCCCAAGTCCTGCCGGTCATCGTCAATGAAGAGCCGTGGGCCGAGACCCTCGAACTGGTCAGCAAATCCGAACACCACTCCCTGGCCTTGTTCTTCATGGACACGCCCCAGGAAGACCCGCGCCACTTCGACACCGGCGCCCTGCCGCAATACGGCACCCTGGTCAAAGTCCACCACGCCAGCCGCGAGAACGGCAAACTGCAATTCGTCGCCCAGGGCCTGAGCCGAGTGCGCATCAAGACCTGGCTGAAACACCACCGCCCGCCGTATCTGGTGGAGGTCGAATACCCGCACCAGCCCACCGAGCCGACCGACGAGGTCAAGGCTTACGGCATGGCGCTGATCAACGCGATCAAAGAACTGCTGCCGCTCAACCCGCTGTACAGCGAAGAACTGAAGAACTACCTCAACCGCTTCAGCCCCAACGACCCGTCGCCGCTGACCGACTTCGCCGCCGCGCTGACCTCAGCCACCGGCCCCGAACTGCAAGAAGTGCTCGACTGCGTGCCGATGCTCAAGCGCATGGAAAAAGTCCTGCCGATGCTGCGCAAGGAAGTCGAAGTCGCGCGCCTGCAAAAAGAGATTTCGGCGGAAGTTAACCGCAAAATCGGCGAGCATCAGCGCGAGTTCTTCCTTAAAGAACAACTCAAGGTCATCCAGCAGGAACTCGGCCTGACCAAGGACGACCGCAGCGCCGACCTTGAACAGTTCGAGCAACGCCTCGAAGGCAAAGTCTTGCCGGCGCAGGTGCAGAAGCGCCTCGAAGAGGAAATGAACAAGCTGTCGATCCTCGAGACCGGTTCGCCCGAGTACGCGGTCACACGTAACTACCTCGACTGGGCGACGTCAGTGCCGTGGGGCGTCTACGGCGAGGACAAACTCGACCTCAAGCACGCGCGCAAAATCCTCGACAAACACCACGCCGGCCTCGACGACATCAAGGATCGCATCCTCGAGTTCCTCGCCGTCGGTGCCTATAAAGGTGAGATCAGCGGTTCCATCGTGTTGCTGGTCGGCCCGCCGGGCGTGGGTAAAACCAGCGTCGGTAAATCCATCGCTGAATCACTCGGCCGGCCGTTCTACCGCTTCAGCCTCGGCGGCATGCGCGACGAAGCCGAGATCAAGGGCCACCGCCGCACCTACATCGGCGCACAGCCGGGCAAACTGGTGCAGGCGTTGAAAGACGTCGAGGTGATGAACCCGGTGATCATGCTCGATGAAATCGACAAGATGGGCCAGAGCTACCAGGGCGACCCGGCTTCGGCGCTGCTGGAAACCCTCGACCCGGAGCAGAACGTCGAATTCCTCGACCACTACCTCGACCTGCGCATGGACCTGTCGAAAGTCCTGTTCGTGTGCACCGCCAACACTCTGGATTCGATCCCTGGCCCATTGCTCGACCGCATGGAAGTGATTCGCCTGTCGGGCTACATCACCGAAGAAAAAGTCGCCATCGCCAAGCGTCACCTGTGGCCGAAACTGCTGGAAAAGGCCGGCGTGTCCAAGGGCAGCCTGAGCATCAGCGACACCGCGCTCAAAGCCTTGATCGACGGTTACGCCCGTGAAGCCGGCGTGCGTCAGCTGGAAAAGCAAATGGGCAAACTGGTGCGCAAAGCGGTGATGAAGCTGATCGACGAACCGAAAGCGGTGATCAAACTCGGGCCGAAAGACCTCGAAGCGTCACTCGGCCATCCAGTGTTCCGCAACGAACAAGTGCTGTCCGGTACTGGCGTGATTACCGGTCTGGCATGGACCAGCATGGGCGGCGCGACGTTGCCGATCGAAGCCACGCGGATTCATACGCTTAACCGTGGCTTCAAACTCACCGGACAACTGGGTGATGTGATGAAGGAGTCGGCCGAGATCGCCTACAGCTACGTCAGCTCGCACCTGAAACAATTCGGCGGCGACGCGAAGTTCTTCGACGAAGCCTTCGTCCACCTGCACGTACCGGAAGGCGCGACACCCAAGGACGGCCCGAGCGCCGGCGTGACCATGGCCAGCGCCCTGCTCTCGCTCGCACGCAATCAGCCGCCGAAGAAAGGTGT
Organism: Pseudomonas sp. 3B-A001-10F; assembly: GCF_056313565.1. Lineage (NCBI taxonomy): Bacteria > Pseudomonadati > Pseudomonadota > Gammaproteobacteria > Pseudomonadales > Pseudomonadaceae > Pseudomonas > Pseudomonas sp. 3B-A001-10F. The sequence goes on along the minus strand of NZ_JBQYFW010000018.1, from coordinate 103,310 downwards.
AGCGATGACCGGCGAATTGACCCTGACCGGGCATGTGCTGCCGATTGGCGGGGTGCGCGAGAAGGTGATTGCGGCGCGCCGGCAGAAGATTTTCGAGTTGATTCTGCCGGAGCCGAACCGGGGCAATTTTGAGGAATTGCCGGATTATCTGAAGGAAGGGATTACTGTGCATTTCGCGAAGAAGTTCGCCGATGTGGCGAAGGTATTGTTCTGACAGAAAACCCCTCACCCCAACCCTCTCCCGGAGGGAGAGGGAGCTAATTGCGGAATATTGCAGAGTTATACCGACCTGAAAGTACTTCGCTGAATCCATAATCGACTCGGTCTTTCAGGTCGATGTATGACACAAGACACCTCGGTCAGTCCCCTCTCCCTCTGGGAGAGGGTTAGGGTGAGGCTTGGCGTTGTCACACTTTGTCTCATCTTCAGTTATGCTCGCCGTTCGTCGTAAACGCCGGAGCCTCTGACCTTATGTCCCCCACTCGCCTGTTTGTCCCCCTCGCCCTTTCGTTGCTGGCCGCCTGCGCCACACAACCGAAACACAACGTGACCGTGGAAAAACAAAGCGAATGCCCCGTACGGCTGACTAACGGACAAAACCTCATCATCATGCTGCCAAGCAACCCGACCACCGGCTATCGCTGGGTCATTCAGGATTCGGCTGGCGGCGTATTGCGTGCACTCAGCCCCGAGGTCTATAGCAATCCGGAAGACGCCGGCGTCGTCGGCGCAGCGGGCGTATCGACCTGGCGCTTTCAAGCATTTGCCCCCGGCACCGGGCGTCTGCGCCTGACCTCGCAACAGCCATGGGCACCGGAAGTGCTGCCAGTGGAAACCTTTGACTGCGCCATTTCGGTGAACTGATCGTGGGCTGGCTGATTCTGGCGCTGATGGGCGCGTTGACGTTTCTCTACGGTGTCAGCACCCACGCGGCGTTACTGTGTCTGTTGGTCAAACCATGCCGGTGCTGGCGCTGCTCGGCTGGCTCCATGACGCACCGCCCAGCGACTATCGGCGCTGGATCAGTCTCGGCCTGATTTTCTCGTTGCTGGGTGATGTGTTGCTGGCATGGCCAGGCGATTTGTTTGTATTTGGACTTGGCGCATTTCTGATCGCACATCTGGCGTACCTGAAGGCTTATCTGAGCGACTGCAAGCGTTTGGCGGTGATGCCCTTGGTGCTCGCGCTCGGTGTTGGAGCGGTCTTACTGGGGATTCTGATTTCCAGCGGGTTAGGTCCGTTGCTGGTGCCGGTGATCGTGTACGGCACTGCGATCAGCGCGATGCTCTGGCGCGCGCTTGCTCGTCTCGGCACCGATGTGCCGAAACGCTCGGCGTTGCTGGCGGCGGGCGGTGCAGTGGCGTTTGTGTTCTCCGACAGCGTGATTGGCATTGACCGGTTTGTATCGCCATTTCACGCTGCACCGTATGTCATCATCCTCAGCTACTGGCTGGGCCAATGGGGCATCACTGCCTCGTCATTCGAAAGAGTGGAACAACTCAAGCGCACGCTATAAGCCAATAGTTGCCCTTTTATCTCGAAATATTATAAAAACCTGTCAACTCTGACAGTAGCTCATGATTTTTGTTCTCCCTAGTATTCGTTGGCGTTATCCAATCCCATGTAATACAAGGAAGAACTTCATGAGCTTTTTCAAAAGTAAAAACACAACACTTTCCAACACTGCGGAACCTATCATTACCGTCAGTGCTGAAACACTTGCAACGGTGTCTGGCCGAGTGAAATTCGACAGCCAGATTGTGGAGTTCGATGCTGATCCGGCAAGTGATCAGATTGCACTGGTGACCCGTGCAAATTCTCAAGATTATTCGCATCGCAGTAAAAAAGGTCTGGTACTCGTATTTGATAAAACCATTAAATCGGGCAACTATCCTGTTACTGATCCAGGCTTCCCTTTCCATGATGCCTATTATTTTGAAACGGGTACCATCCCCGGCTTTACAACCTCGTTTCAATACACGGCAAAAAGCGGAACGTTCAATGTAGAGGTGATTGAGGCCACAGCCGAGAAACTGCATTACCAAATCGACTTTGATTTCAAGGGTGTCAACGAGCGTAATCAGGAACTGAAAATCGCCGGCAAATCTACTTACATCGTATTACTGCAACCTCGGTAATCAGCGTTAAATAATGAATGACCAAGCTCGCCTAGCGAACCTGGTCATTCAGCCTTTCTAAACCCGCTTTCCCACGCTTTATCAGACAACCCAAGCATCCCCGCGCCCTTTTGGCTAAAATGCCGGCCTTTTCCACCGACACCGCCGGAACCGCCGTGAGCAAAGAACCCGATCGCATTTTCGCCAAGCCTTTGGCCCAGGTACCCGACTTCGCCTTCAACGAAGACGTGGTGCGGGTGTTCCCGGATATGATCAAGCGTTCGGTACCGGGTTACCCGACCATCGTCGAAAACCTCGGTGTGCTCGCCGCGCAGTTCGCTCAGCCAAACAGCGTGCTCTACGACCTCGGCTCATCGCTGGGTGCAGTCACTCAAGCCTTGCGCCGCCACGTGCGTACCGACGGCTGCCGGGTGATCGCTGTGGATAACTCGGCAGCGATGGTTGAGCGCTGCCGCGAATACCTCAACGGTCAGGACTCGATGTTCCAGGAGTTGCTGCCGGTCGAAGTGATCGAAGGCGACATTCTCGCCCTCGACTTCCAGCCAGCCTCGGTGGTGGCGCTGAACTTCACCCTGCAATTCATCGCCCCCGATCAGCGCACGGCGTTGCTCTCGCGCATTCGCCAATCGCTGCTGCCGGGCGGCGCGCTGATCCTTTCGGAGAAGCTGCGCTTCAACGATGCCGAAGAACACGCGCTGCTCACCGATCTGCATGTCGCCTTCAAACGCGCCAACGGCTACAGCGAACTGGAAATCGCCCAGAAGCGCAGCGCCATCGAAAACGTCATGAAGCCCGACAGCCTCGAAGAACACCGCGAACGCCTGCTGGCCGCCGGGTTCTCGAAAGTCGTGCCGTGGTTCCAGTGTCTTAACTTTGCCTCGTTGATTGCCTTGCCATGATTGATCTGTCCCCCCTCGCCCGCCGTCTGGCCGGCACACCACTGGCCGAATGGGCCAACACCCTGCAAGCGCAACTCGACAAGAAAATGGAGAAAGGTCACGGCGACCTGGAGCGCTGGCAAAGTGCGCTGGATGCCCTGCCGAAAATCCAGCCGAGCGAAGTCGACCTGCTCAACGGTCTGAAACTCGACACCGACTGCGACGAGGAAACCCGCGCGCAGATGCGTACCGCGCTGATGGGCCTGTCGCCCTGGCGCAAAGGCCCGTTTGATTTGTTTGGGGTGCACGTCGACACCGAATGGCGTTCGGACTGGAAGTGGTCGCGTGTCTCTCCGCACCTCGACTTGAAGGGCAAACGCATCCTCGATGTCGGTTGCGGCAACGGTTATTACATGTGGCGCATGCTCGGTGCCGGCGCGGACAGTGTGATCGGTGTTGACCCGAACTGGCTGTTCTTCTGCCAGTTCCAGGCCGTGCAGCGTTATCTGTCAGAACCCAATGCCTGGCACCTGCCCTTTCCGTTCGAAGACCTGCCGCCAAACCTAGAAGGCTTCGACACGGTGTTTTCCATGGGCGTGTTCTACCACCGTCGCTCGCCGATCGAGCATTTGCTGGCGCTGAAGGATTGCCTGGTCAAGGGCGGCGAACTGGTGCTGGAAACGCTGGTGGTCGAAGGCGACAAGCATCAGGTGCTGGTGCCGGAAGATCGTTATGCGCAGATGCGTAATGTGTGGTTCCTGCCGTCGGTGCCGGCGCTGGAGTTGTGGCTGCGCCGTGCCGGGTTCACCGATATTCGTTGCGTGGACGTGAGCACAACCACGGTTGAAGAACAGCGCGGGACTGAGTGGATGAAGTATCAGTCGCTGAGCGACTTCCTTGATCCCGAGGACCACAGCAAAACCATCGAAGGATTGCCGGCGCCGATGCGTGCGGTGATTGTCGCTCGTAAATAATCCAATCGCCCAAACACCGCGGTGAGCCCACCCCTCACCCCAGCCCTCTCCCCAGGGAGAGGGAGCTGATCATTGGGCTTTTCAAAACTTGAGTTCGACTCGGTATGTCAGGTCGACGGACTTGGCCTATCCAGCTCGGTCAGCCCCCTCTCCCCAAGGAGAGGGAGCTGATCGTTGAGCTTTTCAAAACTTGAGTTCGACTCAGAATCTCAGGTCGACGGACTTGGCCCATCCAGCTCGGTCAGTCCCCTCTCCCCCTGGTAGAGGGGGCCGATCTTTGGGCTTTTCTAAACTTGAGTTCGACTCGGTATCTCAGGTCGGCGGACCTCGCCCATCCAACCCGGTCAGTCCCCTCTCCCTCCGGGAGAGGGTTAGGGTGAGGGGCTTTTTGCTCTTCGGGCGCGAAAGAATTCGGTCAACACCGCGCCACACTCCTCCGCCAACACCCCACCCTCATACAACACCCGGTGATTCAAAAAGCCCTGAGTGAAAAACTGCCCCTGACTCTGCACAATCCCCGCTTTCGGTTCCAGCGCGCCATACACCACCCGCGCCACCCGCGAATGCACGATCAAACCGGCGCACATGCTGCACGGCTCCAGCGTCACATACAGCGTGCTACCCGGCAGACGATAGTTATCCACCGCCTGCGCGGCCTCGCGAATGGCGACCATTTCCGCGTGGGCACTCGGGTCGCTGGTGCTGATCGGGCAATTGAAACCGCGACCGATGATCTCGCCGTCCTGCACCAGCACCGCGCCCACCGGCACTTCGCCGAGGGCTGCGCCTTGTGCGGCGAGGAGCAGCGCTTCGCGCATGAAATCGCGATCACGGCTGCGGTCGATAATTGCCGCAGGGCGAATCTGGCGCATCACTTCACCTCGATGGCGGCCATCAGGCCAGTTTCCATGTGATCGATCACGTGGCAGTGGAACATCCACACCCCCGGATTATCGGCCACCAGCGCCACTTGCGCGCGCTCGTTCTTGCCCAGCAGGTAGGTGTCGGTGAAGTACGGAATGATCTTGTGCCGGTTCGACGCGATCACCTTGAAACTCATGCCGTGCAGGTGGATCGGGTGCTGATACTGGGTCATGTTCTTCAATTCGAAGATGTAGCTCTGCCCCAGTTTCAGACTGGCAATCGGCCGGTCGGCGCAGGTCTTGTCGGTGATGTCCCAGGCCTTGCCGTTGATCTGCCACAGGCTCGGCGGCCTGCCGTTGTCGACGTTGACCGATACCGAGCCGACCCACTCGAAATTGAAGTTGAGTTTCTCGGCATTGGCCAGGTCCGGCTCCGCCACCGGGTTGGCCGGCAACGCTTTCGGCCAGTCAGTCGGCGCATCGTTATTGGCCACTGAACGCAGCGTGCCCAGACGCACCGGGCCGTTGCGCAGCGACAATTCTTCACCCGCTGCCGGCGCCTTGATCGCCAGACAAATGCGCATGCCCGGGCCCAGCCAGTATTCCTTGCCCAGCGGCCGCGGTTCGACCGGGTTGCCGTCCAGCGCATAGATCTGCGCTTCGACGCCGGGAATGTTGATGCGGTAAGTCAACGTGTTGTCGAGGTTGAGCAAACGCACGCGGGTAATCTGCCCGGCCGGCAGGTCGATCACCGGGGTTGGCACACCGTTGATGGTCGACAACCGCCCCGCCGTACCGCCACGCGCCGCTTCACGGGGAATACTGAACTCGACGAAATTGCCTTCGTCATCGATGTGCCAGTTTTTCAGGCTCAAAGTCTTTTCGTACTTGAAACCGGTCGGTTCGCGCTCTTCGATGATCAATGGCCCGACCAGGCCGCGCCCGAGCTCTTCGCTGCTGCTGACATGCGGGTGATACCAGTAGCTACCGGCATCCGGCACGCGGAATTTGTAATCGAAGTACTCGCCCGGCAACACCGGCAGCTGCGACACGTACGGCACACCGTCCATTTCCAGCGGCAGACGAATGCCATGCCAGTGAATGGTCGTCGCCACCGGCAAGTGGTTGATGAAACGCACCCGCAGCCATTCACCCTGACGCACCCGCAACTCGGTACCCGGCGCCGACGGCCCGAATGCCCAGGCCTCGGTCTTGTGCCCCGGCACCAGCTCGACGTCCAGCGGTGCGGCAATCAACTCATAGTCGTGGCCCGCCTCGGCGTCGGCCATTTTCCCCAGCCAATACCGCGACGCGCCCCCCGCACCGACACCAACGACAACAAGACCGGCCAGGCCACCGAGGATTTGGCGACGGGTAAAGGACATGAACTCAACTACCTCACGTATCAGCGACAGGCCCTGAAAGCCTGCAAAAGGCGAATACGATACACCTGCGGTTGAGAAACAGTAAGGGCGACCTGAGGCCGCACATCAGCTGTCGGCTTAAGATCGCAGCCCGGTAATCAGGTGCACGACACCGTCCTCCAAGGGCATCACGCCCGCGACCCCGGCGACGCTCAACGCCTGTTGATCGATACCCGACACATCACGCAATACAACCCGCACCCGCGTCAACGCCAGCGGTTGCTGTGACTGGAGGTTATCCACACCGCCCAGCGCCGCGACGATCGCGGCGCTCAATCCGGCGCTCGGCTCGGCGAGGACTTCGGGTGTGTCCACCACCAGATCCGGGGTCAGGGCTTTCCAGAATGCCTTCTGCCATTTATCCAACATCTTCAGTTCTCCAGAACCCGTAAAGTATCGACGGTTGCCTCGTGAAAGAGCTGCAACGCCTCGCGCACCTGCCCGGCACTTTCCAGCCCCAGCACCTGTTGGGCGATGATCTGACAATCGGCCAGCTCGAGTTCGCGCACCGTCGCCTTGACCGGTGCAATCATCGGCACGCTCACCGACAGTTCATCCACGCCCAACCCCAGCAACAACGGCACCGCCAGACGTTCCGAGGCCATTGCCCCGCAGACTCCGACCCATTTGCCATGGGCGTGCGCGGCCTTCACAGTCATGGCGATCAGGCGCAATACCGAGGGATGAAAACTGTCCGCCTGACTGGCCAGACGCGGGTGATCGCGATCCATCGCCAGGGTGTATTGCGTCAGGTCATTGGTGCCGATCGAGAAAAAATCCACCAGCGGCGCAAACAGGTCCGCCATCAGCGCCGCGGCCGGCACCTCGATCATGATCCCCAGTTTCGGCCGTTGCGTTAGCCCCAGCGCGAGGATTTCCTCGTCGAGCATTTGCCGCGCCAGACGCAGCTCCGACAGTTGCGTGACCATCGGCAACATGATGTGCAAACGTGTCAGCTCGCAGCAGCCGAGCATGGCCCGGAACTGCTCACGCAATAACTGCGGGCGCTCCAGGCACAAACGAATGCCGCGCACGCCAAGGAACGGGTTGGTTTCGCTGTCCATCGGCACGTAGGCCAGCGGTTTGTCACCACCGACATCAAGGGTGCGCACCACCAGATTGTGCGCAGGTCCCACGCAGCGAGCGATGGCGCTGTAGGTCGCAGCCTGTTCGTCATGGCTCGGCGCATGATTACGGCCCAGGTAGAGAAACTCCGAACGCAGCAGGCCGACACCCGCACCGCCAAGGGCCATGGCCTGCTCGGTTTCCGCTAGCGAGGCGACGTTGGCCGACACCTCGATGTGATGGCCGTCACGGGTCCGCGCCGCGAGCGTTGCGCTGGCCAACTCATGCTCATGGCGTTGACGCTGTTGTGCGTGCCGCGCCTGCCATTGACTGACGGCCGCAGGATCGGGACGCACATGCAATTCGCCCTTGTCGGCATCGAGCAACACCGGGGTGCCGTTACTCAACGCCAACATCTGCACCGGCACCCCGCAGATCGACGGCAGACCACAGGCGCGCGCAAGAATCGCCACGTGACTGGTTGCGCCGCCGCCGACCGTGGCAAAACCCAGCACCTTGCTGGTATCGATGCCGGCGGTCTGCGACGGGGTCAGTTGATCGGCAATCAGAATGCTTCCATGCGGCAGCTCCATTGCCTGCTCGCCAATCCCCAGCAATAGCTTGAGCACGCGGCGCCCGACATCGGTCAGGTCCGCCGCCCGTTCAGCCAGCAACGCACTGCCCAGTTGGCGAAACATCGCCGCGGTTTCTTCGGTGGCCGCGCGCCAGGCAAACGCCGCGCTTTTGCCCTCGCTGATCAATGCCTGGGCCTGATCGAGCAGCCCCGGATCTTCGAGCAGTTCCTGATGAGCCTTGAAGATTTCGGCCTCGGCCTCGCCAGCGGCGGTGTCGCGCAAATGCTGCAAGGCCAGATCGGCTTCGATCAGGGCATTGGCGAGGGCCGCGCGCTCGCCGTCTGCGCCGCCGCCAAACTCGCTGACGTCGAACACCGGCTCGCTGATCTGCACCACTTGGCCCAACGCCGAACCGGGTGACGCGCAGACGCCACGCAGCAGGGTCAGAACCTCGGTTTCGACCAGCTCGACAGGAGCCACCGCCGTCACCGTTTCACCGCAGCCCTCAATCAGTAATCGAGTCAGCGCCTCGATTGCCGCGTCAGCATCTTCGCCCACCGCACTGACCTGCACGCTGTCGCCGCACGCGGTCTGCAACGCCATGATCGCCACCAGGGATTTGGCGTTGGCCTGAGCCTGCTGTTTATGCAGGTAAATCTTTGCCACGAAGCCCTTTGCCGCTTGCGCAAACACCGCTGCCGGGCGCGCGTGCAATCCGTTGGGATTAGGCAGTTTCAACGTTTGAGAGAACACGGCCTGACCTTCTGCCGCGCCAGCATCCACGCCACAAGCCTGAGTACGGGCGAGCTCAAGCAACGGCTGACCGGTTTCGACCCATCCGCTCGACGCGACCCGCCAGGTGAACGGTTCTCCGCTAATCACCAGCATCAATGTCATCAGGCTGCGCGCATGCCGGGCAATGTAATCGGCGTCGAACTCGATCAACACTTGTCCGGCGGCAACCCGTTGCCCCTCTTCAACCAGGCGGGTGAAGCCTTGCCCGCCGAGGTTCACGGTATCAAGGCCGATGTGCATCAACACTTGTACGCCATGGTCATCGGTGATGCTCACGGCATGCCCGCTGGCCTGCACGTTGCTGATGACGCCGGCCATGGGCGCACACAGGGTCGATGAAGTCGGGTCGATGCACAGACCGTCGCCGATCACGCGCCCGGAAAACACCGGATCGGGCACCTGCTCAAGCGCGATCAGGACACCGGACAAGGGAGCCAGCAATTGCAATGGTTGGGGTGTGGCCATGACGTCACCTGCAGTTTTGTTCTTTGAAGTGCCCATGGAGCGCGACGCTCCATCAGCATCGCTTATTTCCACCAGTATTCGACCTGCAATCCGACATTCGCACCGTGGCGAGCGCTACCGAAGGCGCCGGTGTCGGAGAGTGCCGAGCCTTTGGCCAGTTCGTTGGCCGCCCGTTTGGCCGCCTCGTTCCAGGTGGCGTACGTGTAATACAGCCGCACCTCGGGGCGCGCCCAGAACTCCGGGCCTTTCGGCGACCAGGTCGGGGCAAAGGTAAATTTGCTCAGTTTGCGCGTGCCACCCGGGGCTTCGACTTGATCGTGGCCCAGTTCGGTGACCAATTTGAAGTGTTCGCTGAGCGCATAGGCGGGACGCACACCCAGGGAGATCCAGTTCTGGTCGACACCGTCCGGGCGAATGTCTTTCTGGTACACCGCCGCGATCTGGCCACCGAAACGCGGCGTCACTTGCCAGTCGAAAAACTCGACGATCCGGTAACTCTTGTTGCTGTCGTCCAGTTTGACGTTGCCGGTATAACCCAGCCCGGTGCCCGGCCCTTCACCGTATTGCAGCGCCAGTTTGTTTTTGCCGCCGAGAAAATCCGTCTGCACATGTTGCGTGGTGATCGCCCAGCCCCGGTGGGCATCGCGGCTGTCGGGTTTGTCGATATAACTCAAGCCGAACTCCAGCTCACCGCCAGGATTGGTCTTGAAACCGGCGACGTTGAAGTCGTGCCGATTGATGTAGTCCTTCTGGTACAGGTTGTCCTTGCGCGAGAAGGCGTAGCTGTATTTCAGATCGCCGATCAACACGTCTTCGACCCCGCCCCCCGTAGCGCTCTGGTTCCAGTAGTAGAAATCGGAAATATGGATGTCATTGCGCTTGTAGTAACGGCGTCCGGCCCACAATGAACCACCGTTGAGCGCGGGCATCGCCGACCACTGTGCGTAGGCCTGCGGCAAGCGGATCGAACCATTGTCGTCTTTGAACGTGGGGCGGCGGTCGTAGCGGTTATACAGCGAGGCCATGCCGTCGACACTCAGTACCGAACCGTCGTCGAGGGTGTACAGGTCCTGCCGCAACTCGAGTTCGCCGTACTGCTCGCATTCGTTACCCAAGCGATATTTGGTCTGCGCACCCGGTAACTGGAAGCACGACTGACCGCTGCTGTTGACTGACGTGCCGACACCGCTGCGCAGGTAACCGCCAAACTCCAGCGCTTGTGACGTTGGCGGTAAGGCCAGGCAAAAACCTGCGACTGCAAGGCTGCGATTTATTGTTGTTTTCATAAGCCACCCCATTGTTTTTATTGTCTGGTTGCATGAATTCGGCGCGCAGAAATCTCCCGCGCAGTGCTCTGCGTGTTTTCTGAACGTTGTTTTTTTAGTTAAAGGTCAGGGATCGATCAGGTGCAGGACGAAGGACTCGTAAGGTCGCAACGTCACCTGGCGCTTGCGCAACGGGCCGTCCGGATAGTTGCTGATCAACTGGCGCTGGCTCATCGACTCGCTAATGACCGTCGCCGGTAATTCCACTTCACAGGTTGTCCCGTAGAAGTTGTTCACCACCAACAAACGCTCGGCGTCACCTTCACGCACATACGCCCAGACCTGCGGATGTTCGGGCAGCAATTGTTGGTACAGCCCATCGGTGATCAACGGCTCACTGCGGCGCAGCGCGATCAGACGGCGGTAGTGATGCAACACCGAATCCGGATCGTCGAGCTGGTTTGCGACGTTGATCTGCGCAGCATTGGCCGGCACTCCGATCCACGGTTCGGCACGGCTGAAACCGGCGTTTGGCCCGGCGTCCCAGTGCATCGGCGTGCGCCCGTTATCGCGGGATTTCTGCATGATCGCTGCCATGTTGTCGGCATCGCTGCTGCCAGCCTCGCGCTTGAGGCGAAAAATGTTCAGCGTCTCGACATCGCGATAGTGCTCGATCGATTCGAACCCCGGATTGGTCATGCCCAACTCTTCGCCCTGATACACAAACGGCGTGCCCTGCAGAAAGTGCAGTGCGGTGCCGAGCATCTTCGCCGAGCATTCGCGGTACTCGCCGTCGTTGCCGAAGCGCGAGACCACGCGCGGCTGATCGTGGTTACACCAGAACAGCGCGTTCCAGCCGCCCCCCGCCTGCATGCCGGTCTGCCAGTCGGACAGAATTTTCTTTAGCTGAAGGAAATCGAAGTCGGCGCGCACCCACTTCTGCAGGTTTGGATAATCGACTTTCAGGTGATGAAAGTTGAAGGTCATCGACAGTTCTTTCGACTGCGGATTCGAATAGCGAATGCAGTGTTCGAGGCTGGTCGATGACATCTCGCCGACATTGATCAGGTCGTGCCCTTCGAAGACTTCGCGGTGCATCTGCTGCAAGTACGCGTGGACATTCGGCCCGTCGGTATAAAAGCGTCGGCCATCGCTGTCGTCTTCGGGGAAGTCCGCAGGCTTGGAGATCAGATTGATCACGTCCAGACGAAATCCACCCACGCCCTTGTCCCGCCAGAACTGCATCATCCGGAACACTTCAGCGCGCACCTTGGGATTGTCCCAATTCAGGTCGGCCTGGGTGTGGTCGAACAGGTGCAGGTAATACTGACCGGTCTGGGCTTCGTACTCCCAGGCGGAACCGCCGAACTTGGATTCCCAGTTGTTCGGCTGATCACGCCAGATGTAGAAGTCACGGTACGGGTTGTCGAGGCTGCTGCGCGCCTGTTGAAACCAGACGTGTTCGATCGAGGTGTGATTGACCACGATGTCGAGCATCAGCTTGATCCCGCGCTTGCCCGCCTCGGCGATCAGCAATTCGCAGTCGGCCATGCTGCCGTAGCTCGGGTCGATGGCGTAGTAATCGCTGATGTCATAGCCGTTATCGCGTTGCGGCGAACGCAGAAATGGCGTTATCCATAAACAGTCGACTCCCAGCCACTTCAGGTAATCGAGTTTGGCGACGATACCGAGCAGATCACCCGTCGGGTTACCGGCGTGACTATGAAAACTCTTCGGATAGATCTGGTAGATCACCGAACGCTGCCAGTCTTGCATGGCACAACTCCTTCAATAAGTCCGTGCGGCTCGCGCCCAGATTGAAATGCAATCAACTGTGGGAGCGAGCCTGCTCGCGAAAGCGATTGTTCAGGCAACCCGATAACCGGGCCGGACGATCTTCATGCTCAATGCACAGGTCAGAACAAACGGCACGAGCATGGCAATCAGCATCCCCAGCACAAACATCGGGATGTACTGCGGAATGATCGAGATGAAACCCGGCAGTCCACCGACGCCGATGGCCGAGGCCTGAACCTTGTTCAGCGACAGGAACACGCAGCCCAGTGCCGAACCGGTCAGCGCGGCATAAAACGGAAACTTGTAGCGCAGGTTGACGCCGAACATCGCTGGCTCGGTGATACCGAAGTAGGCGGAGATTGCCGAAGTCGACGCCATGCTCTTGTCCCGTGCATTACGGGTCATCCAGAACACCGCCAGGGCGGCACTGCCCTGAGCAAGGTTGGACATGACGATCATCGGCCAGATGAAGGTACCGCCCTGGGTCGAGATCAATTGCAGGTCGACCGCGAGAAACATGTGGTGCATGCCGGTGATCACCAGCGGCGCATACAGCAGACCGAAAATCGCGCCACCCACCATGGGTGCCAGATCAAACAGCATGACCAGCCCTTCGGTGATGAAGATGCCGATGTGGCGGGTCACCGGGCCAATCACGGCCAGCGCCAATACGCCGGTAACGACGATGGTGGTGATCGGTACCACGAGTAACTGAATGGCGTTGGGCACGCGCGCGCGCAGCCATTTTTCGATGACGCTCATTACGTAAGCGGCCAGCAGAATCGGCAGGATCTGCCCCTGATAGCCGACCTTTTCCACCTGAAACAATCCGAGAATGTCGAAGTACGGCAACTGCTGCCCGTCCAGCCCGGCCACGGCCTTGCCGTAGTTCCAGGCGTTGAGTAGATCCGGGTGCACCAGCATCAGACCGAGGACGATGCCGAGGATCTCGCTGCCGCCAAAGCGCTTCGCCGCCGACCAGCCCACCAGCGCTGGCAGAAACACGAACGAGGTGTTGGCCATCAGATTGATCAGGCTCCATAGCCCATCGAGTTTCGGGTAGGCATCGAGCAGGGTCTGCCCGTCGATGAACATGCCTTTGGCACCCAGCAGATTGTTGATGCCCATCAGCAGGCCGGCAATGATCAGTGCCGGCAGAATCGGCATGAACACGTCGGAAAACACCCGCACCAGACGCTGCATGGCGTTGATTTTTTCAGTGCTTTTCTGTTTGACGTCAGCGATCGTCGACGCCGCGAGACCGGTCTGACGACGCAGTTCGGCATAGACCTTTTCCACTTCGCCCGGACCGATCACCACCTGATACAGGCCACCGGTAAAGAACGAGCCTTTGACCAGATCAATCTGGTTAAGCGTGGCACTGTCGACCAGGCCCGGATCTTTCAGGGCCAGCCGCAACCGCGTGACGCAATGGGCGGCCTGTTCGAGGTTGTCGCTGCCGCCGAGGCTTTGCAGCAATTGCCTGGCGATGTTCGGATAGTCGTGGCTCATGCTAGTTCTTCCGCTATGGATTGTTGTTATTGGCAGCACGCCGAAGCGAAAAATACTCGTCTGTACGAGTTAATGCAACAACTCGTACAGACGAGTTTGTTTATGTATGTTCCTGCCAGACCGAAGGCGAATTTTCCTACCCCGCCTTAGGGTGATTTCCATCGCCCACATGGACAAAGCCCTACCCTGGCCTTAAGGTTCGAAGCTTTGAGCACAGTCGGCACCGAGCCTACCCATGAGCAAATACAACCAGATCTATAGCGATCTGCTGGCCAGCATCACGACTGAACGCCTGGAGCGCGGCGCCCGCCTGCCTTCCGAAACCGAACTGATGGACAGCTATCAGGCCAGCCGAGGCACGGTGCGCAAAGCCATTGAACTGCTTCAGGAACGCGGCTTTGCGCAGAAAATCCACGGCAAGGGCACCTTTGTGCTGTCGACCAACCCGATCGAGTTTCAGCTCGGCGGCATCGTCAGTTTCCAGGAAACCTATCCGCGCCTGGGCAACGATGTCAGCACCGAAGTGGTCGAGCTGAGCCAGATCCCGCTCGAAGGCGCCCTGCTCGAACACATCCATGCCGAACCCGGCAGCCTCATCACCCGAATCAAACGTGTGCGGCGGATCGACGGTAAACGCGTGATCCTCGACATCAACCACTTCGTCAGCGAAGTGATTCCCGGCCTGTCCCTCGACATCGCCGAGCAATCGATCTACGCCCATATCGAGCAGACCCTGCAGCTACAGATTGCCTACGCCCAACGCACCATCGAAGCGGTGCCGCGCAGCAAGGATGATCAACTGCACCTGGACCTTGATGGCCAGAGCCATGTGATCGTGGTCAGCAACCAGACCTTCCTCCAGGACGGGCGTCAGTTCGAGTACACCGAATCCCGCCACACCCTCGACAAATTCTACTTTTCCGACGTGGCACGGCGCTGACCCCAACACGTTTCCAACGATCATGTGCGGTACATATGTAGTGCACTCCCCTTGAGCGAATCGGCCATGCTCGGCCTTCATTTCTCAAGGATGGAGAAAGCATGTACGCCACCCAACAAAGCCTTCTGCCTAACGCGGCAGACAAGGCGGTTCTGAAGCGAATCGCCTATACCGTCGTGCACAATTGCCCCGGACTGCAGGACGCTGCCCATGAAGCCGCCCGTGATCTGCTGGAAGCAAAAGGCCTGTCGAGCCTCGACCCGGATGAGATTTATTTCCATCGCTTCAAGACGGCCCAGAGCAGCACTCGCTCGTTTACCGGCTGGGAGCACATCCGCGAGAAACCCTACGAATCGATGACCCTGACACAACTGGTCATTCATCGTTTTCGTGCCACCGACCAGGACAACGCCGACCTGCTCGATCTTTACGGTGGCTTCTACAGCGAAGGTCCGCAGGGCGAAAATTTCGACGAAAAAAACCAGGTGTGCCTGCACGGCAACGAGGTCTTGAAGGCGTTCTGGAGCCTCGATTTCAGTGGGCACTACAGCGCTACGCTGACGGACTTCTGGAACAGCCACGGCGAGGATTTCCGCACCTTGGCCAAGTGCAATTTCCTCAACCGTGCAGTGCAGGCGCTGAACCTTGGGCAACTCACCCGCAGTGACTTTCAATGGCTGGTGGACACAGTGGTGGGACCGGTCAGCTGGCCGGTCAACCTGAGCATGTTGCAAGCAAGCCACACAACAACGGGGAATGTGTTCGCCTTCGACATTGACGGGCATATCTCCACGCAATTGCTGCGTATCGTCGATTCTGCCGGTCGGCAGATTATCTATCTGCCGAGTGAGACCGCAGCGTTCGTGGTCAAGGAAACGCCGGCAGACCTGCATTGGTGGGTTCTGGATCAACTGAACGACGCCAAACGCCGCGCGACCTTCCTGGAGCATTTTGCCCTCGCCGATCGTCAGCACATGAGCGAGAACATGCCCGATCTGATGAATCGCTTGGTGGCCACCTGGGGCCGGGCCGACCATCACCTGATCAACCGCACAAACCAAGAACTGAGCGATGATGCATTCAGTTGGCTGCGTGACTCGACACGTCAGGCGATGTTTGCTGAAGCCCACCTGTCCCTGACGTCCAATGGCGATCTGCGCAAGAAACTGTGGATCGGTTATCTGAGTGCGGGCCTCAAGGTATTTGCGCCGATGGCCACCGTCGGTTGGCCGCTGGCGTTACCGGTGATTGGCGCCACCCTTGCCAGCATGGGTCTGAATATCGATCAGGCGCAAAACGGCAAGACAAGGGCCGAACGCAAGGCCGGCGTGCTGGGTGCGGTTTTGAGTGGTATCAATCTGTTATTCAACCTTCCATTGCTGATCGGCACCGGGCCGATGCTGGAGGTTGGCGCCGAGGTCGAGGCGGCAGAAGCCGCCGAAATGGCTGAGTACAGCGAAGCCTTGAATGCCTCTGCCGAAGCCGATTACCAAGAGCCGATCATGGTGCCGGACGATGCCGACATCACCCTGCCAAATGTCGATGAAACGACGTTAATTCCGGCGCAAAACGCCCTACCGCCTCCGGTGCCCGAACGCTACCAATGCAACGAGTTGCTTGATGGCACAGCACTCGGCGAAGAGTCGGGAAAATTCCAGGGTGTCTACCGCCTCGACTCGGATCCGCCCTATGCCATTCTGATGAATGACACGCCGTACTATGTGCGCTACTTCGCCAACGCTCACGGCAGCGGCGACTGGGCGATCGTCGACCCTGAGCGCCCAAACCAGCTTGTCCACGCGCTGCCTGTCCGTCTCAATGGCGAAGGAGAATGGGAGCGCATGCCAGCTTTGGGTCTCAAGGGTGGCGGCCAGTGCATGGGCAAACAATGCGCCCCGGATCTCGAGCTCGACACCTTCGAACCTGCCTCGCCCGAAACGCCCGTGCAACCGGCAGAAGAACCGCAACCCTCGACATCGAGGCCCCCACGCCCGGTGACCAGTGCCTTTGACATCGAACCGTCGGTACGCCGTTCGATAAAAGCCTGGGCGTTGAACCTCAACGAAACCCATGCCCGGTTGCAACCCGACGGTGCCGGCGGTTTCGCCATGGACGATCCGTTCGAGTTGTATGCCGCCGGCAAACGCCAACTTCTGCAAAGTTCGGCCCGAAGCTTTTTCAAGAACCTGCCGTGGGTCATCCAACCCCCGCGCCCGGTCATACCCGGGGTCAACCGGCTGATGCCACTGACCGATCTCATCGATGGTGTTTTTGAAAGTGCCTCCGGACTGGTGGTCGGAGAAACCCTCGATCGTATTGCCAGCATGGGTTTTCTGATTGAAAACATGCCGGCGCTGGCCCGACACGTGAAAACCCTTTATCTGCGCGGCCTGCTCAGTGACTTCGCTCAAGTGGAACTGAACCGCTACTTCACCAGCGGCAATATGACTGCGGATTTACACACTTACCTGAACAGCCTGGGCACCGATCCCGCCGGGCGATTCAACCCACTGGAACTGGTCCAGGTCGCCCGAGCGAACGGGGTTCGGGTCCAGGCGATCGACTGCGCCGCCAGCTACAAAATGAAAACACCGCTGCCCTCCGTCGACGAGCAAATGATGAACACCTTCCTGACCAACGACATCATGACCGGTGACATCTACCTCAACAGCCCGGGAAAATGGATCGTAGTAACCGATGCTCACAGCACCAATACCTTCAGAGGACTGCTGGGCATCAGTGAACTGAAGGGGGGAATAGGCTTGCGAATCGATGAAGTCGGCGCCGGTGAAGAGCTGGGCGTGGATGTCGATCCGGGTATTGAAGTACCACGCGGCAGCTCGCCCGGCGGCACTGTCAGACAAGGAAATCCAGACTTTCTGCGCGCCGATCTGCGCTTGAAAATGCCCGCACCCGAGGTGACCTGGACCGAAGAAACGCTGGAGAATCTGTTGTACAGGCGCGGCATGTATCTGTTCGAAAAAACAGGTGAGCGCTACACGCTGATCCACCGCAGCAAACAAGGCATGCTGCAACGCACACCGATCACTCGATCGAGTGACGGCAAGGTCTCCCTCCACCGACCTGCGTGGCAGCGGGTGAATGACATCGCATTCGCCAACCTGAAGCACATGTCTCAACGGTTGTCCGATACCGGGCTGATATTGCGTAGCCGGATCCCTGATTGAGGCTGATCGTTAGTAACCAATCTTCTGCCGAAGCAGCTTGTTACCGTTGAGACAGGCAACCACCTGACAAACAGAGACAACCTTACGTAGAATGCCGCCGTGGCTATGGAACACCTTCCTTCTAAACCTCCTATGACCTAGGGGTTTCGCTCTCCACACTGCGCCTGCTTCTTGCAGGCGTTTTTATATCTGCTGTAGACACGATGCTGCAGCTCGTCCATGACGGCGATCAAAGGAGAAACTCAAGTATGAATCAGGAGCTGTTCCTGCGTCGCCGCAGCAAAGTTCACGTCCCGATGGGCTCTGGCGGTGCTACGCGCGCCCAGGTCGCGTCGGCTGTCCAGGAAATCGCGGCGTTCCGATGCGTACTGTCAGAGTCTCTGATTGAGCAAATCGGCACGTTGTCAGCTACAGAACTGAAGTACTGGCTACGCGAAATTATCAGAGTGCTTCGACGGCAGACTGGTGCTCACGTGCATCACCGGCCGTTTTATCCTGACTTCCCAGAGCAGGTTCTGACGGCCTCCCAGGCGGAGTTGTACCTTAACGCCGTCATCCACTACCTCACGCTCTGGCGCTTACCAGCAACAGAACACGCTCGACCTCCGATGCTTGAAGGCAACTTCATATCCCGCGTTATCGAACCGGGAAGCATCTCTGAATTCGAGTCACTGCTTGAGCCGCTGGTTTCATCGCGCACTTCGCTCTCTGAAGAAGAAACGGCCGATGTAGTCTGGTTTATTCGAGAGTACAAAAGCGATGTGTTCCGCTTGCTGCCTGAGACCATTCCGTTCCGGGAGATCCGTGCACAGGTTGGCGGCGCACTGATCCGGTATGTCGCCACCGATGCAAGGGTGGACGCCTTCCTGCAACGAAACGTCGAGACCGCAACTGACGTGCTACGACTGGCTGTCGCGTTGAGTGGCGCAGATGTGTCGCTGACGACAGCTACGACACGCTTCAAAGCAATGAAGCGCTCGATGCGCCGTCTATTTTTGCGCCTGCTCGATAACATACCCAACGCTGCAGAAGACGTGATGCGCCATGCTGAGCGCTGGAAGCGCCTGGCTGAGGTATTACATCCCGGCGATTATGGCGATAAGTATCCTCGAGCTTTAGCCGTTATCACGGCAGCGCGCCGTAACGATCCGCCCGTCACATTTAACTCACGTGTCGAAACATTGCTGGCCCAACGTGACATCACCGCGCTTACGCCCCTTTTACAAAGCCGTCCAGGTGAGTTCGCACGAAGACTAGACGTGACCCTGCGCCGCACGACGGAAGCAGACCCGGTACTCGACGCGTTTGAGACGGTTGCAGCACGAGTGTCCTCGCCTGTCCTGTTGCAGGTGCTGGCCCAGGTTCGCGCCTCGCGCCCCTTGCCCCTGCGGGCGTTCACACCGAAAGGTTCATTCGCCAAAGTCTATGCCATCAGGGATCACCGAGAGCCTCTCTCACCTGAACTGTTGGCGCGCGCGGCTCGCATCTGCGAAGACGCTCTGGTAAATCGTTTTGCGCTGCTACCGCCATTAGGCCGCTGTTACGTCGATCCAGCATTACGCGAATACAAGGTGCCGCTGGCTCAGCGTGCCTCATCGAAGTCCCTGCGCACCCTCGTTCGGGGCAGTCGGCTGCCAATGCCCGACACACGTTTTATTCGACTGTTTCTGTGGTGGAAGAACGGTCGTGCTCGTACGGACATCGACTTGTCCGCCGCATTTTTCGATGCCAATTTCGTGTTCAAAGATACGGTCGCGTACTACAACCTGAAGGGTTACGGCGGCTACCACAGCGGCGACATCGTCGATGCGCCCGACGGGGCTTCGGAGTTCATCGACCTCGACCTTGATATTCTGGTTGAGAAAGGTATCCGCTATGTCGTCACGTCCATTAACTCTTTTACTCAGCAGCCGTATTGCGATCTTCCGGAATGCTTCGCCGGATGGATGGCCCGCACCGACACGGCGTCGGGTGAAGTGTTCGAGCCACGCTCCGTGGTCGACCGCATCGATATCGCCTCCGACACAGTAATTTGTCTGCCATTCGTGATGGACTTACAGGAACGACGCGTGGTCTGGGCCGATCTGGGGCTTACTTCATCTCCCCGGTGGAACAACGTCGACAAAAATCTTAGCGGGGTATCGTTGATGCTACGGGCCTTGGTGCATACACCACGGCCGGATCTGGAAACGCTGTTCGACTTACATGCTCGAGCGCGGGGAGAACGAGTGGATTCGCCGCAGCAGGCTGAGCAAGTGTTTGCGCTAGATAAAGGGCTGACGCCGTTCGATACGGATCTGATTCGATCCCAATATCTTTGATACCGATGACAGGTGCCTGGAGAACGCCATACAAGCCATCCTCCCCCATCACCCCACTCGATTATCAATAGGGGAGCAATATGCGGTAGCCGGGTAGTGCACTGCCCTTGAGCGAATCGGTCATGCTCAGTCTTTGTTTCTCAAGGATGAAGAACGCATGACCTCCCCCGAACGACGTCTCCTGCCAAACGCTGAGGACAAAACCGCCCTCAAAGCCATTGCTGCGACGATCGTGCAGACCTGCCCGAGTCTGCTCGACGCTGCCCATCAAGTTGCCAACGAAATACTGGCGGACAACGGACTGTCCGGCCTCGATTCCGACCGTGTTTACTTCCACCGTTTCAAAACGGCGCAGAGCAGCACGCTGACCTTCACGGGTTGGGAACATTTGCTGGAAAAACCTTACGAAACGCTCACCCTCACACAGTTGGTGATCCATCGCTTTCGCGCGACTGATCAAGACAACGCAGATCTGCTTGGTCTTTACTGCGGGTTCTACTCGGATGGCCCGGAGGCAGAAAACTTCAATCAGAGCAATGAAGTCCGGTTGCTGGGCAGTGATGTGCTGAAGGCGTTCTGGGACGTCGACTTCAGCGCGCGCTACATAGGCCAACTGACGACTTTCTGGCAAACCTCGTCGGATAACTTCCGAGCCATGGCAAAGTGCAACTTTCTCAGCCTGGCGGTGCAGGCGCTGCAACAGGGTGACCTTGACGGAACTGACTTTCAGCGCGTCGTCGACTCGGTAATCGGGCCCGTCACCTGGCCCGTTACCTTGCCAATGCTGCAAGCGTTACACCCGGTCGGTGCTGAAGTGCGGGCGCTGGATCTCGATGGCCACGTAGCTTCCAATGCACTGCGTCTGGTGGAAGACAGTGGCCGCCAGACCCTTTACTTGCCAGGCGAAGCCCAGACATTCCTCTTGATGGAGAATGAAGCGGATCTGCACTGGTGGATGCTGGAGCAGATGAATTCAGAGGACAAGCGCACGGCTTTTCTCAAGCATTTCCCGCTGGCTGACCGCAATCACTTGACCGAAAACCTCACCGATCTGATGAACCGCCTGGTGAGCACTTGGGGTCACAGCGATCATCAAATGATCAATCGCAGCAACGTCGCGATCAGCGGTGACGCATTCACTTGGTTGAGCGAGTCGACACGTACGGCCATGGTTGCCGAGGCGCACCTTGTGCTCACTTCCAACAGTCAATTGCGCAAAAAACTCTGGATCGGTTATTTGAGTGCCGGTCTGAAAGTATTCGGCCCGATGGCAGCGGTGGGCTGGCCTTTGGCGTTGCCTTTGATTGGCGCCAGCATCGCGAACATGGGATTGAACATTGATCAGGCCATCAACGGCACTACGCCAACCGAACGCAAAGCCGGTGTTACCGGAGCAGTGCTCAATGCGATCGACATTGTGTTCAACATTCCGTTTCTGATCAGCACGGGCGCGCAACTTGAAGTGGGCCCGCAGGTGGAGTTTGCCGAAGCGCAAGAAATGCTCGGGTTGGTCGAGTTCACTGCGCCTGACGCACCCTTCTTGCCGCCTGTGGATCAACCGCCAGTCGCGACGATTGATCCACAGGCGACCGTCGAGCTGGCAAACGAAATCGCCACCGGGACCACCATCGCATCCACCCGGCAGTTGGCCACGCCGGCTGCGCGCCAAGGTTGGTCTGTTCCAAAGATTCCTGCCAAATATCGATGCAACGAGCTACTTGCCCAGCGTTCTGCAGAGGCAGCTCCAGGCAAATATGAGGGCATTTACCGCCTGGACAAGGAGCCGGGCTATGCCATCGAAATGGAGGGTGCGGCTTACTACGTGCGCTACTTTGCCGACTCCGAAGACACTGGCCACTGGGCTATCGTCAATCCCGAGCGACCCAATCAGTTCGCTTACTCGTTGCCAGTACGCTTGAGTAGTAGCGGCAAGTGGGAACGCATACCCGCGTTGCGCCTCAGGGGAGGCGGCCAATGCGTGGGCAAGGCCTGCTTACTGGGCATTGACCTGCCCTCGTCCTCATCCTCGGCCCCAGCCTCATCAACCCCGTCAGCGGAGCTTCCCCTCGTTGAACCGGTTTCACCGGTTGCGCGACCACTGCGTCTGGTTACTCCCCTGAACGACATCGTAGGAATGGACATTGCGAAAATGAAAAGATGGGCAATGAACCTGCCCGAGACTTTCGCCGAGCTCTCCAGTGCAAACCGCGGTCGTCCATCAACTGCCGAAACGTATGAGGCTTATTTCCGCGACAGACGCACATCCCTGCTAAACGAGGCCAAAGAGTATTACTCGGAGATGAACTGGACCAACCTGCCCGCACGGCCAGTCATCCCGCCAATCGATGCCGAGACGCAGACGGCTGAGTTGATTGATCGCATCTTTGCCAATACCGATGGACTGGTCGTCGGCGAAACCCTTGATCGCATCGCCAGCATGCGTTTCATGATCGAAAACATGCCGGCGTTCGCACGGCATATCGACACACTTTATGTACGTGGTTTGCTGAGCGATTTTGCCCAGGCAGACCTCAACGACTTTTACCTGTCGGGAGAGATGTCAGAGGACCTTAGCGGCTACTTGTCCAGCCTGAGTACCGACCCTGATGACCGATTCAACATGCTCGAACTGATCAAGGCTGCCCAGGCCAATGGCATCCGCAGCCATGGTCTTGAAGTCGCACACAGTTACAAACTGAAAATACCGCTGACTTCGATCGAAGAGCAGATGATCCACGCCCGGCTCGCCTCTCAAATCATGTGGGGTGACGAGCTCCTCAACAGACCCGGAAAATGGGTTGCCTTGGTCGAGGCAACGAACACCAACGCTTTCAGAAATCTGCCAGGCATAAGCGAACTCAGGGGCGGCATCGGTTTACGCATTGAAGAAGCGGTGCCCAGCGAAGTGCCCGGCGTCAGTCTCGACCCGGGACTGAAAGTCACTCGAGGCCCGTTTGATAACGGGGCAACGACGCGCAACTCATCCGATATTCTATTCGCCGATCTGCGCTTGCAGATCGAAACACCTGTGCCGCAATGGACTGAGGCAACAGAGAACACACTCCTCAATCGCAACGGCATGTTCATACTCAAAAAAATGCAAAATACCTACATGCTCGTGCGTCGCGACAGCTCCAGCAATATCGTTCGAACAATAGTAAATTGCAGGAATGGTCAGTTTTACATCTGGGCACAGTCGATGCCCCGGATCAGCGGCATCATGTTCCGTAACCTCGGCGCTTTATCCCAGCGCCTGATAGAGATCGGCTTGACCCTGCAAAGTCGCTTACCCAACTAACCCGTTTTCAAGGCATGAAACGAAAAAACCCTTGGCTTCAGGCCAAGGGTTTTTCGTTAATCAACGAGTAGTGAGATCATTCCCACTCAATCGTCGCCGGCGGCTTGCTCGATACGTCGTAAGTGACGCGAGAGATGCCTTCGATTTCATTGATGATGCGGCCGGATACGGTTTCCAGCAGTTCGTAAGGCAGGTGAGCCCAACGCGCGGTCATGAAGTCGATGGTTTCTACGGCACGCAGGGCCACGACCCAGGCGTAACGACGGCCATCGCCGACCACGCCAACCGATTTCACTGGCTGGAACACGACGAACGCCTGGCTGACCTTGTGGTACCAGTCAGCTTTGCGCAGTTCTTCGATGAAGATGTGGTCAGCGCGACGCAGCAGGTCGGCGTATTCCTTCTTCACTTCACCTAGGATGCGCACGCCCAGACCCGGGCCCGGGAACGGGTGACGGTAGACCATATCGTACGGCAGGCCCAGCTCCAGGCCCAGACGACGGACTTCGTCCTTGAACAGTTCGCGCAGTGGCTCGACCAGTTTCAGGTTCATCTCTTCCGGCAGGCCGCCCACGTTGTGGTGCGACTTGATCACATGGGCCTTGCCGCTTTTCGCGCCAGCCGACTCGATCACGTCCGGGTAGATGGTGCCCTGCGCGAGGTACTTGATGTTTTCCAGTTTGTTCGACTGGGCATCGAAGACGTCGATGAAGGTGCGACCGATGATCTTGCGCTTCTTTTCCGGGTCAGCTTCGCCGGCCAGGTTGTTGAGGAACTGCTCCTCAGCGTTGGCGCGGATCACCTTGACGCCCATGTTCTCGGCGAACATGGCCATCACTTGCTCGCCTTCGTGCAGACGCAGCAGGCCGTTGTCGACGAAGACGCAGGTCAGCTGGTCGCCGATGGCTTTGTGTAGCAGCGCGGCAACTACCGAAGAGTCGACGCCGCCGGACAGGCCCAGCAGCACGTTGTCGGTGCCGACTTGAGCGCGGATGTTGGCGATGGCGTCTTCAGCGATCTTCGACGGCGTCCACAGGGCTTCACAGCCGCAGATGTCGAGGACGAAGCGCGACAGGATGCGACCGCCCTGCTTGGTGTGGGTTACTTCCGGGTGGAACTGCACGCCGTAGTAGCCACGGTCGTCGTTGAACATGCCGGCGATCGGGCAGCTCGGGGTGCTGGCCAGAATGTGGAAGTCTTCCGGCATTTTGGTGACCTTGTCACCGTGGCTCATCCATACGTCGAGGCCGAACAGGCCGTCAGCGTCGATGTGGTCTTCGATGCCGTCGAGCAGACGGCTCTTGCCGACCACGTCAACGCGGGCGTAACCGAACTCACGCAGTTCGGAACCTTCAACCTTGCCGCCCAGTTGCTCGGCCATGGTCTGCATGCCGTAGCAGATACCGAAAACCGGTACGCCCAGGTCAAATACTGCCTGTGGGCAACGCGGGCTGTCGGCGACGTGCACGGACTCGGGGCCGCCGGCGAGGATGACGCCTTTAGGAGCGAATTCGCGGATCGCATCTTCGTCCATGTCGAACGGGTGCAGTTCGCAGTACACACCGATTTCGCGCACGCGGCGGGCGATCAGTTGGGTGTATTGCGAGCCGAAGTCGAGGATCAGGATGCGGTGAGCGTGAATATCGAGGGCCATGATTCAGTCTCGTCTAAGTCGTTCAGAAACAGTCGTGATTCAGAAACAACTCGGGGCTGAATCAAACAGCCCCGGTTGCTTTGCTTGTTGCTTGAAGGCTCAACCTACGCGGTAGTTTGGCGCTTCTTTGGTGATCTGCACGTCGTGAACGTGGGATTCGGCCATGCCGGCGCCAGTGATCCGCACGAATTCAGGCTTGGTGCGCATTTCTTCGATGTTGGCGCTACCGGTGTAGCCCATCGAGGAACGCAGACCGCCCATCAACTGGTGAATGATCGCGCTCAGGGTGCCTTTGTACGGCACACGGCCTTCGATGCCTTCCGGAACGAGTTTCTCGGCGCCTGCCGAGGAGTCCTGGAAGTAACGGTCGGAGGAACCTTGAGCCTGGGACATGGCGCCCAGCGAACCCATGCCGCGATAAGCCTTGTACGAACGGCCCTGGAACAGTTCGATTTCGCCCGGGGCTTCTTCAGTACCGGCGAACATCGAGCCCATCATCACGCAGGAAGCACCGGCTACGATGGCCTTGGACAGGTCACCGGAGAAACGGATACCGCCGTCGGCGATCAACGGTACGCCAGTGCCTTCAAGGGCAGCGGCGACGTTGGCGATGGCACTGATTTGCGGGACGCCGACACCGGCGACGATACGGGTGGTGCAGATCGAGCCAGGGCCGATACCGACCTTGACCGCATCAGCGCCAGCTTCGGCCAGAGCCTTGGCTGCGGCGCCGGTGGCGATGTTGCCGCCGATCACCTGCACTTCAGGGAAATTCTCTTTAACCCAGCGAACGCGGTCGATCACGCCTTTGGAGTGACCGTGGGCGGTATCAACCACCACCACGTCCACACCGGCATTGACCAGAGCAGCGACGCGGTCACCGGTGTCTTTACCGGTACCGACCGCAGCGCCCACGCGCAGACGACCTTGATCGTCCTTGCTGGCCAACGGGTAGGCTTTGGCTTTTTCGATGTCTTTGACGGTCATCATGCCTTTGAGGGCAAACTTGTCATCGACGATCAGAACTTTTTCCAGACGGTGCTTGTGCAGCAGCTCGCGGACTTCGTTCTTGTCGGCGCCTTCACGCACGGTGACCAGACGCTCTTTAGGCGTCATCACTTCACGTACGGTGGCTTCCAGACGGGTTTCGAAACGCACGTCACGGGAAGTGACGATGCCGACCAGGTCGCCATCGTGCAGCACCGGAACGCCGGAAATGTTGTGCATGCGGGTCAATTCGAACAGGTCACGTACCGTGGCATCTGCCTCGATGGTGATCGGATCCTTGACGACGCCGGCTTCGAACTTCTTGACCTTACGCACTTCGGCAGCTTGCTGCTCGATGGTCATGTTCTTGTGGATAATGCCGATGCCACCTTCCTGAGCCATGGCGATTGCCAGACGGGCTTCAGTGACGGTGTCCATTGCGGCAGAAACCAGAGGAATGTTCAGCTCGATGCCACGGGTAAGGCGGGTCTTGAGACTGACTTCGTTAGGAAGCACCTCGGAATAACCAGGCACTAAGAGAATGTCGTCGAATGTCAGAGCTTCTTGGCTGATACGCAGCATCGCGGGGGCTCCCGAGCGGGAAAATGGAAGCGCGCCATTATAGTCATCCACCCCCTGCTGTTCAATGTAAAACTCAGCTTAATATCAATGTTGCTGATGTACGGGAATCCCCGCCGTTACAGCTCCACCTTGACCCAAGAGACAGGTTGATCGAGCCAATCGGCGAACTCATCGATAAAGCTCTGCTTGAAGCCCGCCTCCAGCCAGTTGTTGAAGATGAAACCGAGGTTGGAAAACCCGCACTCCTGCAGGTACAGGAAGCCGTTGATGTCGTCTTCGTGACCGCATTCCGGGCAGGTGAAGTTGTCGGTGCGCCCCGGCATCCAGTCTTCGAGGCTTTCGAACAGCGCTTCGCCGATCTCGCGACGACACTCGGCGCAACCGGCCTCTTCGAGAAAGCCCTTGGCCGGTGTGTAGATGCAGCGTTTGGTGACGATCTCCAGCCCGTTGATCGGCTCACCAAATGGCAACGCTTGCGGGTGTAGCACCACGGCACGGGCGCCATCAGCAATCGCATATGCCATGCGGTTGCCGGTGCGGCCACAGGTTGTCAGCTCTTCTTTGATGATGTTCTTGCGCACCAGCCAGCGCACGATCGCCCGGGCCCGGGGTTCGTGGACCGGCAGGGTGGAGATTTTCGGGACGATGATGCTTTGCGAATTCATGGGAAATCCTGCGGTGTGACTTCTGACGCCTTCGCGAGCAAGCTCGCTCCCACAATGGAATGCAGTTCCCTGTGGGAGCGACGGTGCGACGATTCGACCTGCTCGCGAAGAGGCCCTAAAGGCCGGCAGCTTAATCCCTGACAAAATCCGGTCAAGTGCTGAGGTAGCGCCCGATCAACGCCAGCCCGCTCGCCAGCACCAGCCACGTCACCAGCCGTACAAATGCCTCGCGCGACAACTTCATGGTCAAGCGCCGCCCGATCCACAGCCCCAGCGCCATGGCCGGCAACAGACACAGCGCCAATATCAACAAGGGTAGCTCGGCATACACACCGGCGATGGCAAACAGGCTCAAACGCACCACCGTGCTGCAACTGATCAGCGCACTTTGCGTCGCCCGCGCAGCGTCTTTCGGCAGTCGACTGTTGAGATAAATCGCGTATAGAAAGCCACCACTGCCAAACAGCGCGCCGAACAACCCGCCCACCGTGCCCATCGGCACTGCCCAGGCCGCCGACAATTGCGCCGGCCGGGCTTTGACCCACAGGCTGTAAACCGCATAAGCGCTGATAAACAGGCCCATCAACAACAGCAACAGATCGGATTTCAGATTAAGCAGGAAAATCACTCCCAGCGTGCAGCCCAGCGCCATGCACGGCAGTAGCCGCAACAACTCCGGCTTGGCCACATCCCGCCGCGACGGCAGCAGGTTGCCGAACGCTGCAACGAAATCCAGTAGCACCAGCAGCGGCACAATCTTTGACAACGGCATGAACAGAACCAGAATCGGCCCCGCCACCAATGCAGTGCCAAATCCGGCAATGCCGAACACGATGTAAGCCAATGCGATGCCCAACCCAATCACCGCCCAACCGCCAGCGCCCCACGCCCATTCACTCAACAACCCCGCCACACTCATCGTTCCGCTTCCTTTATAAGCCAGAGATGACTTTAGCCAGCGCCGAGGGTTGCGACTAACATCTTCAAAGTCGATCACCCATCTCAAAAAGGCATAACTGGTGCTTTCAACCCGTCAATTGCGTTACTTCGTCGAAATTGCCGAATGTGGCAGTTTCAGTGCTGCGGCTGAACGTTTATTCGTTGCGCAATCGGCGCTGAGCCGGCAAATCAAGGACATGGAAACGCGCCTGCAAACTCCGCTTTTCGAGCGCACCGCGCGCCAGCCTCGCCTCACTGCGGCAGGGGAAGCTTTTTTGCCGCGAGCAAGAAATCTGCTGAACGAGCTGAGCAAGGCCAGCGCCATGGCCACCGAAGTCGGCAATGGCCAGCTCGGCACCTTGCGCCTCAGTCACTCCAGCACTGTGTCTATCAGTGGCCGGCTGCTCAGTGATATCGGCGCTTATCTGCAGCAACAGCCTGCCGTGTCACTGGATATCGGCAAACTCTCTTCGGAAGCGCAACTGGAAGAACTCGCCGAAGGACGCCTCGATGTCGGCCTGCTGCGCCTGCCAGTGTTGCGCCAGCGCGAAGGTATTCAGATTGTGCCGCTGTTTACTGAACGGTTGCTGTTGGCAGTGCCGATGAATCATCGATTGGCCGAGGCTGAGCGTGTCGACCTGGCCCAACTGAAGGACGAGGCATTCATCTCGATCCCGCATCCGCAACGCGGCGGTCTGAGTTATCTGTGTGCTGAATTGTGCATGCGTCAGGGCTTCTTTCCGCGAGCGGCGCGGGTCATGTCGCGCAAGACCACCCAGCTCCAGCTGATTCAGGCCGGATTCGGCATCGCCCTGCTGCCGGAATCGATGCAGGACATCGCCCCGAGCGGTGTACGATTTCTGCCGCTGACCGATCCCGATTGCCAAAGCACCGTCGCCCTCGCCTATCGACAGGATCCCACCCCGCTGATCCAACACTTCCTCCAGACTTTCACCAATCCCCCCTGTGGGAGCGAGCTTGCTCTTGAAAGCGGATCGTCAGCCACTGAGGATGTCGAAGGATAAGACGCCTTCGCGAGCAAGCTCGCTCCCACAGGGGTTTTGTGTTGTGTCATGGTGATTGGCAGCCAAATGCCTTTAAACTGCGCCCCATGATTAAAGATCCCTTTGCAAGACTTGGCCTGGACCGTGAGGTACTGACCGTCAGCCAGCTCAACGGCCGCGCGCGGGTGTTGCTCGAAGACGTGTTCAGCAACATCTGGGTCGAAGGCGAAATTTCCAACCTCGCGCGCCCGGCGTCAGGCCACATCTATTTCACCCTCAAGGACAGCGGCGCTCAGGTTCGATGCGCGTTGTTCCGGCAGAACGCGGCGCGCGTGCGTCAGGCGCTGAAGGATGGCCTGGCGGTGAAGGTGCGTGGCAAGGTTTCGCTGTTCGAAGGCCGTGGCGACTATCAGTTGATTCTCGACACTGTCGAACCTGCCGGTGACGGTGCACTGCGTCTGGCCTTCGATGCGCTGAAGGAAAAGCTCAGCGCCGAAGGTCTGTTCAGTGCCGAACGCAAAGTGCCGTTGCCCGCGCATCCGCAGCGCATTGGCATCATCAGCTCGCCAACCGGCGCGGTGATTCGCGACATCATCAGCGTATTCCGCCGCCGTGCGCCGCAGGTGCAACTGACGCTGATTCCGACTGCCGTACAAGGCCGCGAAGCCACCGCGCAAATCGTCCGCGCGCTGAAAATGGCCGATACCCGTGGTTTCGACGCACTGATCCTCGCCCGTGGCGGCGGCTCGCTGGAAGACCTCTGGTGCTTCAACGAAGAAGCTGTAGCCCGCGCCGTTGATGCGTGTGTAACGCCAATCGTCAGCGCCGTCGGTCACGAAACCGATGTGTCGATCAGTGATTTTGTCGCTGACGTGCGCGCACCCACGCCGTCCGCAGCAGCTGAACTGCTCGCTCCTGATTCCAGCCATCTGATCCGTCAGGTCGAAAGCCTGCATCGGCGCTTGGTGATGCGCATGCGCGACCGTTTGATGCGTGATCGTCTGCGCCTGGAAGGCATGGCCCGTCGCTTGCGCCATCCCGGCGAACGTCTGCGCCAACAGGCCCAGCGCCTGGACGATCTGGACATGCGCATGCGCCGAGCGTTCGAGCGTCATCTCAATACCCGTCGCGAGCGCCTGATCCGCCTGGAAACCCGCCTCGCCGGCCAGCATCCGGGGCGGCAATTGGCGATGTTGCGCCAGCGACTCGACAGCCTCGCCGAACGCTTGCCTCGCGCCATGCGCGAAGGTCTGAAGAACCGTCGCCTGCAACTGCACAGCCAGATGCAGACGCTGCACGTGGTCAGCCCATTGGCGACGCTCGGTCGCGGTTACAGCATTTTGCTCGATGAGCGTGGCCATGCGATCCGCAACGCCGCGCAGACCCACACCGGTCAGCGCCTGAAAGCCAAACTCGGCGAAGGCGAACTGCAAGTGCGCGTCGAGGACAATCACCTGACGCCTGTCACTCTCTCTTTACTGGACTGATCCATGCCGCGCTTTCTCGCTCCACTGTTTTTGCTCTGCCTGACCTTCAATGCCCACGCCGACAGTTACATCACCCGGCTACTGAACAAACCGGTGCCGGGCGGTGTGGCGGTGGTTGATCTGGGCACCGCCGCGCAGGCACCGAAAGCCACGTATCAGGGCAAACCGGTGCTGGTGGTAAAAGAACAGAACACCTGGCTGGCGATCGTCGGCGTGCCACTTACCGTTAAACCAGGTGCGCAGCAGATCAGCAGCGGCGGACGTAACTTGCCATTCACCGTGGGCAACAAGAAATACCCGGAACAACGCATCACCCTGAAGAACAAACAGCAAGTCAACCCGGATCAGTCGAACCTCAAGCGCATTGAGGGCGAACTGGCCGAGCAGATCAAGGCTTACCGCAGCTTCAGCCCGAACACACCGAGCAATCTGTTGTTGGACAAACCGGTGAACGGTCCGTTGTCGAGCAAGTTTGGTGTGCGTCGCGTCTTTAATGGTGAAGAGCGCAATCCACATGCAGGCCTCGATTTCGCGGTGCCAGCGGGCACGCCGATCAAGACCCCGGCGGCGGGCAAGGTGATTCTGATCGGCAACTACTTCTTTAATGGCAACACCGTGTTTGTCGACCATGGGCAGGGCTTTATCAGCATGTTCTGCCATATGTCGAAGATTGATGTGAAAGTCGGCGATCAATTGGCGCGGGGCGCTGTGGTCGGCAAGGTTGGCTCGACTGGTCGGGCGACCGGGCCGCACATGCACTGGAATGTCAGCCTGAATGATGCGCGGGTGGATCCGGCGATTTTCATTGGCGCATTTCAGCCTTAAGACAGCCGATGGGCTGATGGCCCCTTCGCGAGCAAGCTCGCTCCCACATTGGATTGCGTTCAAAACACAAATCCCTGTGGGAGCGAGCTTGCTCGCGAAGGCGGACTACAACGCACATCAATACTTACTGAACTGCTATAAACCCCAATTGCGCCCCAATCAAACCTCGCGCAAATATCACAACGATCAGCGACCTCCAGCGCAATAAAATCCCGCAAAAACCCGCTTTCCGAGTATTCCTCTCAATTTTTTCCGACTGCTTGCCATCCTCTCCCCTCGCGGTTAGGGTTGAAGGCATGAAAACCTCTCACACCCTTATTCAGCTTCGCCAGCACCGCAGCCTGTGCCTCGTCAGCGCACGACTGCCAGGCTGAATCGCGGCACCTCGTCCCACGCTTTTCCAAGAACATTCGTAACACCGGCAGGCCGCCTCTTTTCGGCCCAGACAATAAGGAATTTCCCGATGAGCATGCTCAAAGATCCGTCTTCGAAATACCGCGCGTTTCCCGTCATCAACTTGCCGGATCGCACCTGGCCGTCGAAAACCATCGACACCGCGCCGATCTGGTGCAGTTCCGACCTGCGTGACGGCAACCAGTCGCTGATCGAACCGATGGACGCGGTGAAAAAGCTGCGCTTCTGGAAAACCCTGGTGCAGGTCGGTGTAAAGGAAATCGAAGCCTCGTTCCCGGCCGCTTCGCAAACTGACTTCGACTTCGTGCGTACCCTGATCGAAGAAGGCCACATCCCGGACGACACCACCATTCAGGTGCTGACCCAGGGCCGTGAAGATTTGATCGAGCGTACGTTCGAATCCCTGCGCGGTGCGAAAAAAGCCATCGTTCACTTGTACAACGCCACCTCGCCTTCTTTCCGTCGCATCGTCTTCAACCAGGACAAGGACGGTATCAAGGCCATTGCAGTCAACGCCGCCAAGCTGTTCGTCAAATACGCGGCGATGCAGCCGGACACCGAATGGACCTTCGAATACTCGCCGGAAACCTTCAGCGCCACCGAGCTGGAATTCGCCAAGGAAGTCTGTGACGCGGTGATCGAGGTGTGGAACCCGACGCCTGAGCACAAGATGATCCTCAACCTGCCGGCTACCGTTGAGTGCGCGACCCCGAACGTCTACGCCGACCAGATCGAGTGGTTCGGCCGCAACATCAACCGTCGTGACAGCGTGATCATCAGCCTGCACACCCACAACGACCGTGGCACCGGTGTCGCCGCTACCGAGTTGGGCCTGATGGCCGGCGCCGATCGCGTCGAAGGCTGCCTGTTCGGCAACGGCGAGCGTACCGGTAACGTTGACCTCGTCACCGTCGCCCTGAACATGTACACCCAGGGTCTTGACCCGCAGCTGGACTTCTCCGACATCGACGGCGTGCGCAAAGTGGTCGAAGAGTGCAACCAGATTCAGGTTCACCCACGTCACCCGTACGTTGGCGACCTGGTGCACACCGCGTTCTCCGGTTCGCACCAGGATGCGATCCGCAAAGGTTTCTCCCAGCAGAAACCGGATGCACTGTGGGAAGTGCCGTACTTGCCGATCGACCCGGCCGACATCGGCCGCAGCTACGAGGCGGTGATTCGCGTCAACAGCCAGTCGGGCAAGGGCGGCATCGCTTACTTGCTGGAGCAGGAATACGGCATCAGCCTGCCGCGTCGCATGCAAATCGAATTCAGCCAGGTTGTGCAGCGTGAAACCGATCGTCTGGGCCTGGAGATGACCGCCAAACAGATTCACTCGTTGTTGATCAGCGAATACCTGCAAGCCAACACCCCGTATGCGCTGGTCAGCCATCGCCTGCAGGAAGAAAACGGCAACAGCGCCGTCGAAGTGGAAGTGGCAAGCAAAGGTCAGGGCGAAACCAACCTGCACTGGCGCGGCAAGGGCAACGGTGCGCTGGAAGCACTGGTCGCCGGTCTGCCGATTCCGGTGGAGATCATGGACTACAACGAACACGCGATCGGCGCGGGCACCAACGCCAAAGCAGCGGCGTACATCGAACTGCGTGTGAACGGCGAACGTGCAGTGCACGGCGTGGGCATCGATGAAAACATCACCACGGCCAGCTTCAAGGCCCTGTTCAGCGCGCTGAACCGCTCGCTGAGCCAGCCTGAGGCGAAAGCGGCGTAATCGATCGCTGAAATGCAAAAGGCCCCGGCGTTTGAACTCCGGGGCCTTTTTTTGCCTGCGATCGTTCCCACGCTCTGCGTGGGAATGCCTCAAGGGACGCTCTGCGTCCAGTGACGCGGAGCGTCACGGGCTGCATTCCCACGCAGAGCATGGGAACGATCAGTTACCTCAGGTGAACTCGAAGGTGTCGGCATCCAGATTCGCCGGAAAGCGCTCGCGATACGCCGCCAGTGACGCCGCCTCCAAAACCACCTTGAACACCCCGTCCGCCTCCCCCGCCGCCAGCAAGGTCTCACCCTGGAAATCCAGCACCTGACTGTCACCGGTGTAGGCAAAGCCCTTGCCGTCCGTGCCGACGCGATTCACCGCCGCCACATAGCAAAGGTTTTCGATGGCA
This sequence comes from Pseudomonas sp. 3B-A001-10F, assembly GCF_056313565.1. Taxonomy (NCBI): domain Bacteria; kingdom Pseudomonadati; phylum Pseudomonadota; class Gammaproteobacteria; order Pseudomonadales; family Pseudomonadaceae; genus Pseudomonas; species Pseudomonas sp. 3B-A001-10F. The sequence continues at coordinate 69,129 of NZ_JBQYFW010000018.1, read as the reverse complement.
CGCGCCGGCAACAGGCGATTCCAGTGCAGACGCCGCGCGCCCGGCCAGTTGGCGGTGTACAGCAACAGATCAGTGTCCTGCGCATCGCGGCTCCACACCGGGAAGCGCAGGTCGTAACAAATCAGCGGACGGATGCGCCAGCCCTTGAGTTCGAACTGCACCTGACGTTCGCCGGGGGTGTAGTGATTGTGCTCACCGGCCATACGGAACAGGTGACGCTTGTCGTAATGCAGCACTTCGCCGTCCGGCCGCGCCCACAGCAGGCGATTGCGATGGCTGCCGTCGGCGGCCTGGATAATCACACTGCCGGTAATGACCGCATTGAGCTTCGCCGCCTGAACCCGCAGCCATTTGCTGGTCGGGCCATTCTCGGCTTCGGCAAGGGTTTCGGATTCCATGGAGAATCCGGTAGTGAACATCTCCGGCAGAACGATCAGATCCGCCCCCCGCGCCTGCTCCAGCAACACCGCGAAATGTTCAAGGTTGGCCTGGCGGTCATGCCAGGCCAGGCTGGTCTGGATCAGCGCCAGGTTCAGATCAGGTAACGCACTCAGATCACGCATAGTTTTGCCGCCGCTTCACGCAGCGTCTCCTCGCGTTTGGCAAAACACAGACGCACCAGGCGCTGGCCTTGCGGTGGGTTCTGGTAGAACACCGACACCGGGATACTCGCCACGCCGTGTTCGCGGGTCATCCATATGGCCATCTCGACGTCGTTGAGGTCGGGACGGATCTGCGAGTAATCGACCAGTTGGAAATAGGTGCCGGTGACTCGGGTGAAGGTGAAACGCGACGGCGCCAGCAGATCGCAGAACAGATCGCGCTTGGCTTGGTAGAAGCCCGGCAACTCTTCGACGTGTTCCGGGTGCTCGGCCATGTAATCGGCCAGCGCATATTGCAACGGCGTGACGCCGCAGAAACTGACGTACTGGTGGACCTTGCGCAGTTCGGTGGTCAGCGCTGGCGGCGCGACGACGTAACCGGTTTTCCAGCCAGTGACGTGATAGGTCTTGCCGAACGAGCTGACCACGAATGCGCGCTGATACAGCTCTTCATGGGCCAGCACGCTGACGTGCGGCACGCCGTCGAACACCAGGTGTTCGTAGACTTCGTCGCTGATCAGGTAGATGTCGCGACCACGGATCAACTCTGCCAGTTGATCGAGTTCGGCACGACTGATCAGTGCGCCGCTCGGGTTGTGCGGGGTGTTGATGACGATCATTTTCGTGCGCGGACTCAGGGCAGCAGCGAGTTGATCGAAATCGATGGAGAAGTCGTTCGGATTCAGTTGTACATGTACGCAACGACCGCCCGCCAACTCCGTCGCCGGTTCGTAGCTGTCGTAGCACGGATCGAACACGATAACTTCGTCGCCGCTGTGGATAACCGCCTGAATCGCACAGAAGATCGCCTGGGTCGCGCCCGGCGTGACCGTCACTTCACTGTCGGCATTGACTTGCACGCCATAGCTGCGAGCGATTTTCGCCGCAATCTGCTCGCGCAGCGCCAGCAGGCCAGTCATCGGTGAATACTGGTTGTGGCCACTGGCGATGTGCCGACCGACCGCGTCACGCAGGGACTGCGGGCCGTCGAAGTCAGGAAAACCCTGGGACAGATTGATCGCTCCGGTCTGGGCCGCGAGCTGAGACATCTGCGTGAAAATAGTGATGCCGACATTCGGCAGCTTACTCGTGATCATCGGGGGTTCCCTGCTCAACACCCGGCTCTGACGACGGCGCGGGAGAGCCCGAGGATAGCCCATCCGGCGCCCATAAAAAAAGGGCGCCGGATGGCACCCTTCTCTCATGTTGATCGTTCCCGCGCTCTGCGTGGGAATGCAGCCTTGGACGCTCTGCGTCCACCGCTTATGTGACGCAGAGCGTCACGGGATACATCCCCACGCAGAGCATGGGAACGATCAACGAGCCGCGACCTTATTTCTTGTCGCGGCGCTTCTTGCTGGCTTTCTTGTTGTGCGACATCAAGCGACGCTTCTTGTTGACCTGGCGGTCGGTCAGCGTGTTCTTGTTGCCTTCGTACGGGTTCTCGCCGCCCTTGAACTCGATGCGGATCGGCGTACCGACCAGCTTCAGCACACGGCGGTAAGTGTTCTCCAGATAGCGCACGTACGACTTCGGCACTTTCTCGATCTGGTTACCGTGGATCACGATGATCGGCGGGTTCGCACCACCCAAGTGGGCGTAGCGCAGCTTGATCCGGCGGTTGTTGACCATCGGTGGCGCGTGCTCGCCCACCGCGTCTTCCAGAATCTGGGTCAGACGGTTGGTCGGCCAGCGGGTGACCGCCGACTTGAACGAGTTCTGTACGGACGCGTAGAGGTTACCCACGCCAGTGCCGTGCAGGGCCGAGATGAAGTGGATGTCGGCGTAGTCAACGAAGAACAGGCGACGTTGCAGCTCGACCTTGACGAAGTCGCGCTCGCTCGGCGTCATGCCGTCCCACTTGTTGATCGCGATCACCAGTGCACGACCGGATTCGATGGCGAAGCCCAGCAGGTTGAGGTCGTGATCGACCACGCCTTCGCGGGCGTCCATCACGAAGATCACCACGTTGGCGTCTTTGATCGCCTGCAGGGTTTTCACCACGGAGAATTTTTCGACTTCTTCGTGGATCTTGCCGCGCTTGCGCACGCCGGCGGTGTCGATCAGCGTGTACTTCTCTTCATTCCGTTCAAACGGGATGTAGATACTGTCGCGGGTGGTGCCCGGCTGGTCATAGACGATAACCCGGTCTTCACCGAGCATGCGGTTGACCAGCGTCGACTTGCCGACGTTCGGACGACCGATGATGGCGATCTTGATCCCGTCTTTTTCGCTCGGGCCAGGAATGCGCTTGGCTTCCTCGCCTTCGGCAACGATCTCTTCTTCGCCGTCTTCCGGCTCTTCTTCGTCTTTGGGGAAATCACCCAAGGCGATTTCCAGCATCTGCGTGATGCCACGGCCGTGAGCACCGGCGATCGGGATCGCGTGGCCCATGCCCAGAGGGGCGAATTCAGCGCGGGCCATTTCCGGGTCGATGTTGTCGACCTTGTTGGCGACCACGTAGGAACGCTTGTTACGTTTGCGCAGGTGTTCGGCGATCATCTGGTCGGCGGCGGTAAAACCGGCCTTGGCATCTACCAGGAACAGCACAACATCCGCTTCTTCAATGGCCAGCAGCGACTGCTCGGCCATTTTTTCGTCCATACCGTGCTCGTCACCGGAGATACCACCGGTGTCGACCAGAATGTAGGAACGCCCTTGCCACTTGGCCTCACCGTACTGGCGATCACGGGTCAGACCGGACAAGTCGCCGACGATGGCGTCGCGAGTCCTGGTCAGGCGGTTGAACAAGGTGGACTTGCCGACGTTCGGTCGGCCCACCAGGGCGATTACGGGAACCATGCGGCTCTCCACTTCGTTATTTCAGAAAATACAAAAGCCGCTGCGAGGCAGCGGCTGGTGCTCGGGGCAACGCCTGTTAGCGCTGCAAGCCCCATGAATCCGGGGCCGCCTGGGGGTTTAACCCCAAGCATAGTTGTTACTTGATGGTCAGGGCTTCCAGTTTGCCGCTGTTGCCATATACATAAATCGTGTCACCCACCACCAGCGGACGGGCACGCAGGCCGTCGCTGTCGATGCGCTCACGGCCGACGAAACGACCGTCAACCTGGCTCAGCAGGTGCAGATAACCTTCCAGGTCACCGACTGCAACATAGCTGGAGAACACTTCCGGAGCCGACAGTTGACGACGAGCCAGCGAATCGTTGCTCCACAATGCTGTGGTGGAACGTTCGTCGACGCCTTCAACGGTGCCAGAGGACAGGCTCACGTAAACGCTGCCGAAACCCTGAGCGATACCGGCGTAGCTCGACGCATCGCGCTGCCAGAGTTGACGACCGCTTTCCAGGTCCAGTGCCGCCACGCGACCCTGATAGCTGGCAACGTACAGCGTACCGCCGGACAACAGCAGACCGCCGTCGATGTCGACTACGCGCTCCAGTTCCGAACGACCTTGTGGAATCGCGATCCGTTGTTCCCAGACCGGCACGCCGTTGGAAATATCCAGAGCGACCACTTTACCGGTCGACAGGCCAGCCACCGCAAGGCGGTTGGTGACCAGCGGTGCGCTGGTGCCACGCAGGGTCAACACGGCCGGGGTGCTGTCATACACCCAGCGCTGAGTACCGGTGGAAGCATCCAGGCCGATCAGACGATCGTCCTGAGTCTGTACCACCACCACGTCGCCGTTGTTGGCCGGCGGCGCGAGGACTTCGCTGTTCACACGAGCGCGCCACTTCTCTTCACCGTTGCTGGTGTCCAGAGCAACGACTTCGCCGCGCAGCGTACCGATCAGAACCAGACCGTAACCCACGCCAACGGCGCCGGAGACAGGCAGGTCAAGATCCTGCTTCCATTTCACGTCGCCATTGCCGCGATCCATGGCCATCACCACGCCGGTTACATCGGCGGCGTAGATGGTGTCACCGTCGATCGCCGGCACCAGCATGTTGTAGGTTTCGCCCTGACCGTCACCGATCGAACGACTCCACTGCTTGTGCAGAACCACTTCTTCTTTGAAGTCGGTCAGTTCAGCCGGTGGCAATTCTTTCTTGCTGTTGCTGCTGCAACCCGCGGCCAGAAGGGCCAGAGCCAGCAATGCTGCATGCTTCCAACGGATCACGTCACGCATCCCCTTTGGCCAGGTCGTCGAGCTTGATTTGAAGGCCACCGACCGCCGCTTCATCCGACAGTGCCGCCTTGGCTTTTTGATACGCCTTGTTCGCGTCATCGGTACGGCCCAGCTGTACCAGCAGGTCGCCCTTGAGTTCTTCGCGAGTGGCCAGGAACGCTTTGTCGGCATCGCCGTCGAGCAGTTTCAGGGCATCTTCAGCCTTGTTCTGCGCGCCGAGTACCTGCGCCAGACGCTGACGGGCGATTTCGCCCAGCGCCGGGTTGGCCGGTTTGTCGACAATGGCTTTCAGTTCGGCCGCGGCGTCATCCAGCTTGCCGCTGTCGACCGCCACTTTGGCCACGAACAGGCTGCCGTACTGCGCGTAGGCGGAACCGCTGAATTCGCTGTTGAGCTTGCCGGCCAGATCCGCAACGCGGGCCGCATCAGGCTTGCCGTCAGGCGTCAGCGTGGTTTCCAGCAGTTGCTGATAGAGCACCGAGGCGCCTTGCGACTGGTTGCTCTGGTATTTGTGATATGCCTGCCAGCCGAACACGATGACCAGCGCCAACAGGCCGCCAGTGACCAGAGGTTTGCCGTTGCGTGTCCACCAGTCCTTCAAATCCGCCAACTGTTCGTCTTCGGTACTCGACACCCCAATACTCCTTAATCGCTAAATCGGCTGTTTGGACAGCTTCAACCCTGCACGACGCAGGTGGCCAGGTGAGCGGCGAGCGCATCCCAGGCAATGCTTTGTTGTTCGCCCTGGCCACGCAGGGGTTTGAAACCTACCACTTGCTGGGCCATTTCGTCGTCACCGAGGATCAGTGCGTACAGCGCACCGCTCTTGTCGGCCTTCTTGAACTGGCTTTTGAAGCTGCCGGCGCCGGCATTGACTTGCAGACGCAGGTTTGGAAGTTGATCACGAACACGTTCAGCCAGAGCCAGACCGGCCAGCTCGGCTTCGTCACCGAAGGCGCACAGATAGACATCGACCTGACGGGAGATTTCTTCCGGGATCTGCTCCAGGGTTTCCAGCATCAGCACCAGACGTTCGATGCCCATGGCGAAACCGACGCCGGTGGTCGGCTTGCCACCCATTTGCTCGACCAGACCGTCGTAACGACCGCCCGCGCAAACAGTGCCCTGGGCGCCGAGTTTGTCGGTGACCCATTCGAATACGGTTTTGCTGTAGTAATCGAGGCCGCGCACCAGTTTCGGGTTGAGCACGTAAGGAATGCCAACGGCATCCAGACGCGCTTTCAAACCTTCAAAGTGCGCACGGGATTCGTCGTCGAGGTAATCGGCCATTTTCGGCGCATCGACCAGCACCGCTTGAGTGTCGGCATTTTTCGTGTCGAGCACGCGCAGCGGGTTGGTTTTCAGGCGACGCTGGCTGTCTTCGTCGAGCTTGTCGTGGTGCGCCGAGAGGTACTCGACCAGCGCTTCACGATAACGCCCACGGGACTCGCTGGTGCCGAGGCTGTTGAGTTCAAGCTTGACCGCATCACGAATGCCCAGCTCGCCCCACAGGCGCCAGGTCATGGTGATCAGCTCGGCGTCGATGTCCGGACCGTCGAGATTGAACACTTCCAGACCGATCTGGTGGAACTGGCGATAACGGCCTTTCTGCGGACGCTCGTGGCGGAACATCGGGCCGATGTACCAGAGTTTCTGCACCTGGCCACCGCCGGTGATGCCGTGCTCGAGTACGGCACGCACGCACGCCGCGGTACCTTCCGGACGCAAGGTCAGGGAGTCGCCGTTGCGGTCTTCAAAGGTGTACATCTCTTTTTCGACGATGTCAGTGACTTCACCAATCGAGCGTTTGAACAGCTCGGTGAATTCAACGATCGGCATGCGGATCTGCTTGTAACCGTAGTTATCCAGCAGACGCGCAACGGTGCCCTCGAAATAACGCCACAACGGGGTCTGCTCGGGCAGGATGTCATTCATGCCACGAATGGCTTGCAGAGACTTGCTCACTTTAAATCCTTAAATTCGTTCGGCGCTTCAATCAGGCTCAGCCGCGCGCAATAACGGCAGCGTCAGCTTCGACCTTTTCGGCCGCTTTCTGGCGGATCAGCTTTTCCAGCTCGTCCACCAGATTGTCATTCGTCAGTTTCTGCGACGGCTTGCCGTCGATGTAAATCAGGTTTGGCGTGCCGCCGGTCAAGCCGATATGGGCTTCCTTGGCTTCGCCAGGGCCGTTGACCACACAACCGATCACCGCGACATCCAGCGGCACCAGCAGGTCTTCAAGGCGCCCTTCCAGCTCGTTCATGGTTTTCACCACATCGAAGTTCTGCCGCGAGCAGCTCGGGCAGGCGATGAAGTTGATGCCACGGGAACGCAGATGCAAAGACTTGAGAATGTCGTAACCGACCTTCACTTCCTCGACCGGGTCGGCCGCCAGCGAGATGCGGATAGTATCGCCAATCCCTTCGGCGAGCAGCATACCTAGGCCCACGGCGGATTTCACTGTGCCCGAACGCAATCCACCGGCTTCGGTGATGCCCAGGTGCAGCGGCTGAACGATTTCTTTGGCCAGCAAGCGGTAGGCTTCGACGGCCATGAACACGTCAGAGGCCTTAACGCTGACCTTGAAGTCCTGGAAATTCAGGCGTTCGAGGTGCTCAACGTGACGCAAAGCAGATTCGACCAGCGCAGCAGGGGTCGGCTCGCCGTATTTCTTTTGCAGGTCTTTTTCCAGTGATCCGGCGTTGACGCCGATGCGGATCGGAATGCCGCGATCACGGGCAGCATCAACGACAGCGCGAACACGGTCTTCACGACCGATGTTGCCCGGGTTGATACGCAGGCAGTCCACGCCCAGTTCGGCCACGCGCAGAGCAATCTTGTAGTCGAAGTGGATGTCGGCAACCAGCGGCACCTTGACCAGTTGCTTGATCTTGCCGAACGCCTCGGCGGCGTCCATGTCCGGCACCGAGACGCGGACGATGTCGACGCCAGCGGCTTCCAGACGGTTGATTTGCGCAACAGTGGCGGCAACGTCATTGGTGTCGCTGTTGGTCATGCTCTGTACCGCGATCGGCGCATCACCGCCCACCGGTACGTTGCCGACCCAGATCTTGCGCGAAACGCGACGTTTGATTGGAGATTCGCCGTGCATGACTTATTGACCCAACTTCAGGCGAGCAGTCTCGCCACTGGTGAACGGAGCGATATCGACCGGCTGGCCGTTGTAGCTGACCTGCGCGGCGCGGGCAACGCCCAGACGTACGTTTAGCGGCGGCTTGCCGGAAACGGTGACGCTATCGCCTTTATGCTTCAGACCACTGAAAATCACTTTGCCACGGCCATCGGTCACTTGTGCCCAGCAATCGGCACTGAACTGCAGTTGTACCTGACCATCGCCAGCCACCGGAGCGGTTGCTTCTGCGGTCGCTGCCGGTGTAGCAGGAACGACCGGAGCGGTGACGGTCGGCGCTGGAGTGGTTGGCGCGGGGCTAGCCGGGGTAGCGACAACCGGCGCCGGTGTATGAACCGGGGCGGTCGGCGTTGCAGCCGGTGCTGCTGGAGCAGTTGCCGGAGCAGCGCCTTCTGCACCAGTCGATTCAGCCGTGGTTTCCGACTGAGGCAGCGCCAACGCCGTTGAAGTATCGGCCTGGTTTTCCTCGACAGCCTGGTCCTCCGGCTCGTCGATCGGGTGAATCTGAGTCGTGCCGTCAGCACCTTCGACTTCAACGTGCTCAGGGGCCAGGGACGTCAGGTCCTTGGTGCGCTGGGATGTCTGATCCTGCCACCAGACGAAACCGCCGCCGATGACCGCGATCAGCAACAGCAGGCTGACAATACGCAAAATGGTGTGGGAAACCCGCACCGGCTCTTCGATACGGCCGAGGGCGTGAACATTGCTGCCCTGGGAATCGGTACCGGTGGACTGGTCGAACTGCTGAACCAGAACGGTCTGGTCCATGCCGAGCAATTTGGCATAAGCGCGAATGTAACCGCGAGCGAAGGTATGCCCCGGCAGCTTGTCGAAAGCGCCGGCTTCAAGATTGCTCAGGGAAGTCACGGTGAGGTTGAGCTTGAGGGCCACTTCGGCCAGCGACCAGCCATTGCTTTCGCGGGCCTGGCGCAGGGTCTCACCGGGGTTAACGCGATTCGCTGCTACAACTTCGGGATGCGCCGCTTTCATCATTGCTCCGACAGGTATTGCTGATATTCCGGCGTACCGGGATAGAGTCGTTTTAATTGCAGGCCATAACTGGCGGCCTTGTCGCGATCTTCAAACACTTTTGCCAGCCGAACGCCGAGCAATAGACTACGTGCATTTTGTTCGGTCAACTGGCTGAAACGGTCGTAATAGTCTCGCGCGGGCACATAATGCCTGTCTTCGAAGGACAACTCAGCCATTTCCAGCAACGCGCGTGGTTGTTGACGGTTCAAACGCAGTGCTTTTTCCAGCTGTTGCTGCGCCAGATCACGCTGACCGAGCTTCGCCGCCGTCATGCCGAGGTTCTCGAACACACGCGAACGCTCAGGATACAGGGTATCGGCGGCCGCCTGTTCAAAACGCTCGTAGGCTTCTTTATAACGCTGTTGTTCGTAGAGAAAGCTGCCGTAGTTGTTGAGGATGCGCGCATCGGCGGGACGGGAGGACAAAGCCTTGCGGAAGTGTTCGTCGGCCAGCTCAGGCTCCATTTCGGACTGAAACACCAACCCGAGGGCAGCGTTGGCGTCAGGATCGGAACCGTCGATTTCCAGCGCCTTCTTCAGCGGCACCTTGGCCCGCTCGGTCATGCCTTGCTGCAAGTATCCCAGCCCCAACTGCACGTAGGCAGCCCGCGCTTCATCGCGGCCCTTGCTGGTCTTCATCGGGTTGTAGTCACCCGACAGGACACAACCAGCACACAGGCTGGCCAACAGCAACAGCAGCGCAAAGCGCAGGGACATAGAGATCCTCTCTTAATTTGTGTTCGCGGCGTTCTGTGCCAGATCGCTGTCGGCGCTCAACTCGCGCACGGCGATGTAACGTTCGCTGCGACGGGTGCGATCCAGCACCTGCCCTACCAATTGACCACATGCAGCGTCGATGTCTTCACCACGGGTGGTGCGGACAGTGACGTTGAAACCGGCCTGATGCAACTGATCCTGGAAACGACGGATCGCGTTGTTGCTCGGACGCTCGTACCCGGAATGCGGGAACGGGTTGAACGGAATCAGGTTGATCTTGCACGGAATGTTCTTCAGCAGCTCGATCATCTCGACGGCGTGTTCAACCTTGTCGTTGATGTCCTTGAGCAAGGTGTACTCGATGGTCAGCACACGCTTCTCGCCAAGGGCGGACATGTAACGCTGGCACGACTCGAGCAGCATCTTAAGCGGATATTTCTTGTTGATCGGCACCAATTGGTTACGCAATGCGTCATTCGGTGCGTGCAACGACAACGCTAGGGATACGTCGATGTGCTTGGCCAGCTCATCGATCATCGGCACCACACCCGAGGTGGAAAGGGTCACGCGGCGCTTGGAGATCCCGTAGCCGAGGTCATCCATCATCAGATGCATGGCGGCGACGACGTTGTCGAAGTTCAGCAATGGCTCACCCATGCCCATCATCACCACGTTGGTGATGGCACGGTCGACCGTAGCCGGGACACTGCCGAAAGATTTGTTGGCAATCCACACCTGACCGATGACTTCGGCGGCGGTGAGGTTGCTATTGAAGCCTTGCTTGCCAGTGGAGCAGAAACTGCAATCCAGGGCACAGCCTGCCTGGGACGAAACGCACAGAGTGCCGCGTTTGCCCTGGGGAATGTATACGGTTTCGACGCAGCTGCCGGACGCCACGCGCACCACCCACTTACGGGTGCCGTCGCTGGAGATGTCCTCGCTGACCACTTCCGGACCACGGACCTCGGCAATAGCCTTGAGCTTGTCGCGCAAGGCCTTGCTGACGTTCGTCATGGCGTCGAAATCATCGACGCCAAAGTGGTGAATCCATTTCATTACCTGACCGGCACGGAAACGCTTCTCCCCGATTGAGTCGAAGAATTTTTCCATTTCCTGTTGAGTCAGACCCAGCAGGTTGGTTTTTACAGTCGATGTAGTCATGGATTCACCTTCACTCTTAAGCCAATGCTTAGCGAGTGGTTACTTCAGTAGCTGCGAAGAAGTACGAGATTTCACGAGCAGCTGCGGCTTCGGAGTCCGAACCGTGAACAGCGTTGGCGTCGATGGAATCAGCGAAGTCAGCGCGGATGGTGCCGGCAGCAGCTTCTTTAGGGTTGGTAGCGCCCATCAGCTCACGGTTCAGAGCGATAGCGTTTTCGCCTTCCAGAACCTGAACAACAACAGGACCGGAGATCATGAAAGCAACCAGGTCGCCGAAGAAACCACGAGCGCTGTGCTCAGCGTAGAAGCCTTCAGCTTCAGCTTTGGACAGTTGCTTCAGTTTCGAAGCTACAACGCGCAGGCCGGCTTTTTCGAAACGAGTGGTGATTTCGCCGATGACGTTTTTTGCAACAGCGTCAGGCTTGATGATGGAGAAAGTGCGTTGAACAGCCATGGTGTAACTCCAGAAACGGTAATTTGCGAAAAATTAAACCCGCGAATTATACGCGGGTTCTTGGGTATTGCCTAACCTGCGAGGACGATCAGTCCAATTCTTCAGCCCAGAGCGTCTGAACTGCTTCCAACACCTTCTCGCCAACACGGCCAGAGGTATTGTCGAAATCCGGCAGCTCTTTGATCCATTGCTGCAGATCGACGAAATTGACAGAAAACGGATCTACACCCGGTTTGGCCTCGGCCAATTCTTCTGCAATACGTTGAACATCATTCCAACCGTAGCTCATGACAGTCTTACCAGTCAGTGCGGCGCTTCAGCCGCATGGTTAAGCGAATATTTCGGAATTTCGACGGTGATGTCTTCTTCACCGACGATCGCCTGGCAAGCCAGACGCGATTGCGCTTCCAGGCCCCAGGCGCGATCGAGGAAGTCTTCTTCCAGCTCGTCAGCCTCTTCCATCGAGTCGAAACCCTCGCGGATGATGCAGTGGCACGTGGTGCAAGCACAGACGCCGCCGCAGGCGCTTTCCATCTCGATGTGGTGTTCGTGGGCCAGTTCGAGAATCGATGTGCCGGGCGCAGCCTCGACCACCATGCCTTCAGGGCAGAACTTCTCGTGGGGCAGAAAAATAACCTGCGGCATCAGATATCCTCGATTTCATTCAGATTGCGCCCCGACAGAGCGGCTTTCACCGTCAGATCCATGCGGCGAGCAGCAAAAGCATCGGTCACTTGCGACAGACGCTTGGTCTGCTGCTCGATGGCGTAACCATCCGTACCTTTCATCAGTTCGGCCAGTTCCTGCAGCTGCAGATCGATGACCATGCGCTCTTCGGCGTCGAGCAAACGCTCGCCATCGGCCTCCAGAGCGCCCTGCACCGCTTCGATCAGGCGCTGGGCATCGACTTGCTGCTCACGCAGAACGCGGGCGACTTTGTCGTCATTGGCATGCTGGAACGAATCCTTGAGCATTTTGGCGATTTCGCCGTCGGTCAGACCGTAGGACGGTTTGACCTGAATGCTTGCCTCAACGCCTGAACCCAACTCACGAGCGGAAACGCTGAGCAGACCGTCGGCATCGACCTGGAAGGTCACGCGAATCTTCGCAGCGCCGGCGACCATCGCTGGAATGCCGCGCAATTCGAAGCGCGCCAGCGAGCGGCAGTCACTGATCAGCTCACGCTCGCCCTGCAATACGTGGATCGCCATGGCCGACTGGCCATCTTTATAAGTCGTGAAATCTTGTGCGCGAGCGACGGGGATGGTGGTGTTACGCGGAATCACCTTCTCCATCAGACCGCCCATGGTTTCCAGACCCAGGGACAGCGGAATCACGTCGAGCAGCAGCAGTTCGCCACCATCGCGCTTGTTGCCTGCCAATGTATCGGCCTGGATCGCGGCACCGATGGCCACCACTTGATCCGGGTCAATTTCAGTCAGAGGCTGACGACCGAAGGCTTCGGCAACGGCTTCGCGAACGCGCGGCACGCGAGTCGAACCGCCGACCATGACCACAGCGTGCACGTCTTCCAGCTCGATACCGGAATCGCGAACGGCGCGACGGCAGGCTTTCAGGCTGCGAGCGACCATCGGCTCGATCAGCGCATCGAAGGCTTCACGGGTCAGCTGTGCTTTCCAGTCGCCATAGGCCACTTCAACGCTGGCCGCATCGGTCAGGGCTTCTTTGGCCGCGCAAGCGGTTTGCAGCAGATTGCGTTGTGCGCCCGGATCGAGATCGGCAGACAGGCCCGCGCTCTCGATGATCCAGCCGGCAATCGCGTGATCGAAGTCATCGCCACCCAGCGCGCTGTCGCCGCCAGTGGCCAGAACTTCAAAAACACCGCCTGTCAGACGCAGAATCGAAATATCGAAAGTACCGCCGCCCAGGTCATAAATCGCGACCAGGCCTTCAGCGTGTTGATCCAGACCGTACGCCACAGCGGCAGCGGTCGGCTCATTGAGCAGGCGCAACACGTTCAGACCGGCAAGTTTCGCCGCATCCTTGGTGGCTTGGCGCTGAGCATCATCGAAGTAAGCAGGAACGGTGATCACCGCGCCAACCAGTTCGCCACCCAACGTCGCTTCAGCACGCTGACGCAGCACCTTGAGGATATCGGCGGAGACTTCGACCGGGCTTTTCGGGCCTTGCACGGTATCGATGAACGGCATGTGCGATTCGCCACCGACAAAGCGGTATGGCAGTTGCTCGCCCAATTGCTTGACGTCGGACAGACCACGACCCATCAAGCGCTTGACCGACAGCACGGTGTTCAAAGGATCGGACGCGGCGGCCAGTTTGGCCGACTCGCCGACTTCGACGTGATCGGCGTGGTAACGCACAGCGGACGGCAGGATGACCTGCCCGTTTGCGTCGGCCAACGGCTCGGAAAGACCACTGCGCAACGCAGCGACCAGCGAATTGGTAGTGCCCAAGTCGATCCCCACAGCCAGACGACGCTGGTGCGGTTGAGGACTTTGGCCGGGTTCGGCGATCTGCAGTAGGGCCATCGTGATCAGGACTTATCTGTATATCAGGCGTGCGACCGGAGCGGCACTGGGTTAATCGTCGAGGCGCTCTTCTAACTGGCGCACTTCGTAGGTGAGCTTGTCGAGGAACTGCATGCGCCGCATCAGGCGTTCGGCCTGTTCGCGTTGCGCTGCATCATCCCAACAGGCTGCGAAGCTTTCATTGAGTTCTTCCTGAGCCACTTTCAGGCGCCGCTTGAATACCGCGACACCGTCGAGGTCAGCACTGTCCTGGAGGTCTTCGAGCTCTTCGCGCCATTGCATCTGCTGCAGAAGAAACTCGGGATCATGGACCGTGACTTCCATCGGCACTTCATGCCCGCTGATGGTCAGCAGGTAGCGTGCGCGCTGGGCCGGACTCTTGAGCGTCTGATAGGCGTCGTTGAGCCGCGCAGACTGCTCCAGAGCCGACCGTTGCTCACGCTCGGAAGCGTCGGCAAAACGGTCAGGATGAACGCCGCGCGCCAACTCACGATAGCGCGTGGCCAACTGCTCGAGATCCAGACGGAAACCCGGTTGCAGCTCGAATAAAGCGAAATGACAAGGAATACCCACGACAAGCCTCAGATGTTGAAGCTTTCGCCGCAGCCACATTCACCGCGTACGTTGGGGTTGTTGAACTTGAAGCCTTCGTTCAACCCTTCCTTGACGAAATCGAGCTCGGTGCCGTCCAGGTAGGCCAGGCTTTTCGGGTCGATGATCACTTTTTCGCCGTGACTCTCGAACACCTGATCCTCTGCAACCACCTCGTCGACAAACTCCAGCACGTAGGCAAGGCCGGAACAGCCTGTGGTGCGAACACCCAGACGAATCCCTTCACCTTTGCCGCGCCCGTCGAGGGAGCGCCGCACGTGTCGAGCAGCCGCTTCTGTCATGCTGATAGCCATCGGTGACTCCTTACTCGTCGCCAAATCCAGAAAGTCAGATCAAGCCTTTCTTCTGCTTGTAATCGCGAACAGCCGCTTTGATAGCGTCTTCAGCCAGTACCGAGCAGTGAATTTTCACTGGCGGCAGGGCCAGTTCTTCGGCCAGCTGGGTGTTCTTGATGGTTTCGGCTTCGTCCAGGGTCTTGCCCTTCATCCACTCGGTGGCGAGGGAGCTGGAAGCGATGGCCGAACCGCAGCCGTAGGTCTTGAACTTGGCATCTTCGATGATGCCAGCGTCGTTGACCTTGATTTGCAGACGCATCACGTCGCCGCACGCCGGAGCGCCGACCATGCCGGTGCCGACATCAGGATCTTCCGCGTTCATCTTGCCGACGTTGCGCGGGTTTTCGTAGTGGTCGATGACCTTTTCGCTGTAAGCCATGATTCTCAATCCTCACTCATCAGGGCCGCTCTTGAGACCCTGCAACTGCGCTGCGTAAACCGCCGCGTCGCTACAGGATCTGTATCTGGCGGCTTCTATATTTAGTGTGCCGCCCACTCGATTTTCGAGATATCGACGCCGTCTTTGTACATGTCCCACAGCGGCGACAGAGCGCGCAGCTTGGTAACGGCCTCGCAGACTTTCTGCGCGGCGTAGTCGATTTCTTCTTCGGTGGTGAAACGGCCGAAGGTGAAGCGGATCGAGCTGTGTGCCAGTTCGTCGTTGCGGCCCAGGGCGCGCAGCACGTACGAAGGCTCCAGCGACGCCGAGGTGCAGGCCGAACCGGACGATACCGCCAGATCCTTGAGCGCCATGATCAGCGACTCGCCTTCAACGTAGTTGAAGCTCAGGTTCAGGTTGTGCGGAACGCGGGCGGTCAGGCTGCCGTTGACGTACAGCTCTTCCAGATGCTCGACCTGCTTGTAGAAGCGGTCGCTCAAGGCTTTGATACGGACGTTTTCAGCAGCCATGTCTTCTTTGGCTACGCGAAACGCTTCACCCATACCGACGATCTGGTGCGTCGCCAGGGTGCCGGAACGCATGCCGCGCTCGTGACCGCCGCCGTGCATGGTCGCTTCGATGCGCACACGCGGCTTGCGGCTGACGTACAGCGCGCCGATACCTTTAGGGCCGTAGGTTTTGTGGGCGGAGAACGACATCATGTCGACTTTCAGTTTCTGCAGGTCGATCTCGACTTTGCCAGTGGACTGAGCGGCGTCGACGTGGAACAGAACGCCCTTGGCGCGGAGCATTTCGCCGATCGCGGCGATGTCGTTAACGGTGCCGATTTCGTTATTCACGTGCATTACGGAGACCAAAATGGTGTCTTCGCGCAGTGCAGCTTCAATCATGGCCGGGGTGATCAGACCGTCTTCGGTCGGCTCGAGGTAAGTAACCTCGAAACCTTCACGCTCCAGTTGGCGCATGGTGTCCAGGACAGCCTTGTGCTCGATCTTGGAGGTGATCAGGTGCTTGCCCTTGGAGCCATAGAAATGTGCCGCGCCCTTGATTGCCAGGTTGTCGGACTCGGTAGCACCGGAAGTCCAGACGATTTCGCGCGGATCAGCGTTGACCAGATCGGCCACCTGACGACGGGCGTTTTCAACGGACTCTTCAGCCTTCCAGCCGAACACATGGGAACGGGACGCTGGGTTACCGAAGTTTCCGTCGACCAGCAGGCATTCACTCATTTTTTGCGCAACACGCGGATCAACCGGGGTGGTCGCAGAGTAATCAAGGTAAATCGGCAATTTCATGGACTATCTCCTAAATCAGGGCTGGCGTGCCGCTAGCTCTCTGGCTGTCATTCGACGGCGGACGCTTCAATCTTGTCCAGGCGTGGCGCCTTGCTGTTGCAACGGCGCTGGTCCTGACGCTGGGCTACTTCTTGCACCTCACGGCGAGTCACAAGATCAGCCAAGCTGATACCACTTAGAAATTCGTGAATCTGCAGGCTCAAATCGCACCACAGATGATGGGTCAGGCAGGTGTCGCCGGAATGGCAATCGCCCTGGCCCTGGCATTTGGTAGCATCGACCGATTCGTTTACTGCATCGATCACCTGGGCGACCTGGATGCCCTGCATCTCGCGGGACAACTGGTAGCCACCACCCGGGCCGCGCACACTGGAAACCAGGTTACTGCGGCGCAGCTTGGCGAACAGCTGTTCGAGGTAGGACAGGGAGATGCCTTGGCGCTCGGAGATATCGGCCAGGGACACGGGCCCGTGCTGCGCGTGCAACGCCAGGTCAAGCATGGCGGTCACGGCGTATCGGCCTTTTGTAGTCAGTCGCATGGACAGTTACCACGGAGTTCAGAATGGGGCGAGTATGCAATTCCCGAGTATTTAAGTCAACTTTAAGACCTAGTACTTTAGTCAGGTTTACCCGCAAAAGAGCGCGCGCATCATAGCAAAGGCTGGCGGCTTGCAGCCAGCAGTACCGCGTTATCGTTCTTCGCGAGCAGGCTCGCTCCCACACTGGAACGCTATTCCCTGTGGGAGCGAGCCTGCTCGCGAAGGAATCGGCGCGGTTTAGCTGGCCTGACTCTGATCCTTACCCTTCACACAGGCAAAGTCTTCTTCACGCAGCTCAGGCAGATCTTTCGCACAGTAATTGCTACCCAGATCCTTCAGCGCGCCGCACATCCCCTCCAGCCGCCCGTCCACCGCTTGCAGGTGATCGAGCAACTGACCAATGGCACGCGCCACCGGGTCGGGCATGTCTTCGCTGACGCCGTAGGCATCGAAACCGATCTTCTCGGCCATGGCCTTGCGCTTGGCATCCTGCTCTTCATCGGACTTGACGATGATGCGCCCAGGAATACCGACAACCGTGGCGCCCGGCGGTACTTCTTTGGTCACCACGGCGTTGGAACCAACCTTGGCACCAGCGCCGACGGTGAACGGGCCGAGTACCTTGGCGCCCGCGCCGACGACCACACCATCACCCAGCGTCGGGTGGCGCTTGCCCTTATTCCAGCTAGTGCCGCCGAGGGTCACGCCCTGATAAATAGTCACGTCATCGCCAATCTCGGCGGTTTCACCAATGACGATACCCATGCCATGGTCGATAAAGAAACGACGACCGACCTTGGCCCCCGGATGAATCTCGATCCCGGTCAGCCAGCGACCGAAGTTCGACACCAGCCGCGCCAGCCATTTCAGTTCGTTGCGCCAGAGCATGCCGGCCAATCGATGGATCCAGATCGCATGCATGCCGGGGTAGCAGGTCAGGACTTCAAAAGCGTTACGCGCCGCCGGGTCTCGATGGAATACGCTCTGGATATCTTCACGCAAACGCTCAAACATCATTTAGTCCTTCCGCTTAAGAAGCTCACCACGGGCCGCTTTTTGGGTTTCCGTGAGGATGCCACGCAAAATATTCATTTCCGCCCGGCTGACCGAGCTGCGTCCGTACAACCGACGCAGGCGCGCCATCAAGTGCCGTGGTTTCTCGGGATCGAGGAATTCGATGGCGACCAGTGTCTGCTCCAGATGCTCATAGAAGCGTTCCAGTTCATCCATGGTCGCCAGCTCGGCGCTTTTCACCGAAGCCACTTCTTCCTTCTCGATCTTGCTCGGCTGACCTTGGGCGGCCAGCCAGGCCATGCGCACCTCATAGCTCAACACCTGCACCGCCGCGCCGAGGTTCAGCGAGCTGAACTCAGGGTCGGACGGGATGTGCACGTGAAAGTGACATCGCTGCAGCTCTTCGTTGGTCAGACCGGAATCTTCACGACCGAATACCAGAGCGATTTCGGCGCCCTGCCCGGCTTCTTCAACCACTTTGGTGCCGCACTCGCGCGGATCCAGCAGTGGCCAAGGGATTCGACGGTCACGGGCGCTGGTGCCAAGCACCAGATTGCAGCCGACCAAGGCATCTTCCAAGGTGGCGACGACTTGCGCATTTTCAAGGATGTCACCGGCACCAGAAGCACGAGCATCGGCTTCGTGGTGCGGGAAGACCCGCGGTTCGACCAGCACCAATCGCGACAGACCCATGTTTTTCATGGCGCGCGCGGCCCCGCCGATGTTGCCGGGGTGGCTGGTATTGACCAGGACGACACGAATGTTCTGCAGCAAGGGAGGCGCTCTCGGACACAGGAAAGGGGTGCAAATCTTACAGAACAGCCTACCGTTAAGCTATGAAAGCGAACAGCGTCCTTCACCTGAAGAAAAGTTCTGATAGAATGCGCGGCTTTCTTTAACAACCTTAGGTGACACATCCATGCAGCCCATGCTGAATATCGCGCTGCGCGCCGCCCGCAGCGCCAGTGAACTGATCTTCCGCTCCATCGAGCGCCTGGATACCATCAAGGTCGACGAAAAAGACGCCAAGGATTATGTATCCGAGGTCGATCGCGCCGCTGAACAGAAAATCATCGACGCGCTGCGCAAGGCTTACCCGAATCACTCGATCCAGGGTGAAGAAACCGGCCTGCACGCCGGCACCGGCATCGAAGGCGAAGAGTACCTGTGGATCATCGATCCACTGGACGGCACCACCAACTTCCTGCGCGGCATTCCTCACTTCGCTGTCAGCATTGCCTGTAAGTACCGTGGTCGCCTGGAACACGCAGTGGTTCTGGACCCGGTTCGCCAGGAAGAATTCACCGCCAGCCGTGGTCGCGGCGCCCAACTGAACGGTCGTCGCCTGCGCGTCAGCGGTCGCACCAGCCTTGACGGCGCCCTGCTGGGTACCGGCTTCCCGTTCCGTGATGACCAGATGGATAATCTCGACAACTACCTGGGCATGTTCCGCGCTCTGGTTGGCCAGACTGCCGGCATCCGCCGCGCCGGCTCCGCCAGCCTGGACCTGGCCTATGTCGCCGCTGGTCGCTTCGACGCGTTCTGGGAGTCGGGCCTGTCCGAGTGGGACATGGCTGCAGGCGCCCTGCTGATTCAAGAAGCCGGCGGCTTGGTGAGCGACTTCACCGGCGGTCACGACTTCCTTGAAAAAGGCCACATCGTTGCCGGCAACACCAAATGCTTCAAGGCAGTACTGACGGCGATCCAGCCGCACCTGCCGGCTTCGCTGAAGCGCTAAGCTTCACGCGAAAGGAAAAAAGCACCCTTCGGGGTGCTTTTTTTATGCCTGGAATTCGATCTTCAGACCGCCAAAATCTTCATGTGGGAGCGAGCCTGCTCGCGAATGCATTCTGACAATCAACATTGATGTCGGCTGGCACACCGCATTCGCGAGCAGGCTCGCTCCCACAGGAGGGTACGGTGTGCCAGAAATGGCGGGCACAAAAAAGCACCCCGCAGGGTGCTTCTTGTTAAAACAGTCGGTCCTTACTGAGCCGGCTCATTCTGCGACAGAATCAACTTGCCTTCCTTGTCGACCGGAATCTGGTTGCCCGGATCGCGATCCATCCGCACTTTACCTTCCTTGCCATCGAGCGAATAACGTACGTCGTAACCGACGACCTTGTCGCTGATGTCGTTGACCGTGTTGCAGCGGGTTTGCGTGGTGGTGTAGGTATCACGCTCTTGCATGCCTTCCTGCACCTTGTTACCCGCATAACCGCCACCGACCGCACCGGCCACCGTGGCAATTTTCTTGCCGGTGCCGCCGCCAATCTGATTACCCAGCAAACCACCTGCCAGCGCACCCACAACGGTACCGGCAATCTGGTGCTGATCTTTTACCGGTGCCTGACGCGTCACTGTCACGTCCTTGCACACTTCACGTGGAGTCTTGATCTGTGTTTTAACCGGCTCGACGGCCAACACTTGCGCATACTCAGGGCCGCTTTTAACCAGGCTGTAGGTGGCAACAGCACCCCCGGCAGTTACACCGACAGCACCCAATACCGCACCAACCAGCAACGACTTGTTCACATGAACCTCCTGACCATCACATGCGGGACACGCCCGCGCTTCTCCCAGCCTTGGAGCATAAAAAAAGGCGCGAGTTCAACTCGCGCCTTTCTTGGGCTGACAGCCGGGAAAACGATGACCGTTATGGACGGTCGTCGATTTCCTTTTCAGTGTTGGCCGGAGGAATCAGATCCTCAGTGCTCAGGTTCAGCCAGATCAGCACCACGTTAGCGATGTAGATCGACGAGTAAGTACCCGCCAGAACACCGATGAACAGGGCAATCGAGAAACCGAACAGATTGTCGCCACCGAAGAACAGCAGTGCCGCGATCGCCAGCAAGGTGGAGATCGACGTCGCCATGGTCCGCAGCAGGGTCTGGGTGGTCGAGATATTGATGTTCTCGATCAGCGAAGCCTTGCGCAGGACACGGAAGTTCTCACGAACCCGGTCGAATACCACGATGGTGTCGTTCAACGAGTAACCGATGATCGCCAGTACCGCCGCCAGCACCGTCAGGTCGAAGGTGATCTGGAAGAACGACAGGATACCGATGGTCACGATCACGTCGTGGATCAGCGAAACGATGGCGCCGACCGCGAATTTCCACTGAAAGCGGAAAGCCAGGTAGATCAGGATGCCGCCGAGCGCCAGCAGCATGCCGAGGCCGCCCTGGTCACGCAGCTCTTCACCGACCTGCGGACCAACGAACTCGACCCGCTTGACCGTCGCCGGGTTGTCACCGCCGAGCTTCTGCAGCGCTTCCGCGACCTGATGGCCCAGTTGCGGATCTTCACCCGGCATACGCACCAGCAGATCGGTGGTTGCACCAAAGCTCTGCACGATGGCCTCGTGGTAACCCGAAGTCACCAGCTCTTCACGCACCTTGGTGACATCGGCCGGACGCTCGTAGGTCAGCTCGATGAGCGTACCGCCGGTGAAGTCCAGGCCCCAGTTCATACCCTTGGTAGCGACACTGAAAATAGCCAGCAACGTGAGAAACACTGTGACGCCGAACGCGAAGTTGCGAACGCCCATGAAGTTGATTGTACGTAACATGGCAGCCCCTTAAATCCACAACTTCTTGAAGTCACGTCCGCCAAAGATCAGGTTGACCATTGCGCGGGTCACCATGATGGCCGTGAACATCGAGGTAAAGATCCCGAGGGACATGGTCACTGCGAAACCTTTGACCGGGCCGGTGCCCATGGCAAAGAGAATCCCGCCGACCAGCAACGTGGTCAGGTTGGCGTCGAGAATCGCGGTGAATGCCCGGCCGAAGCCTTCGTTGATTGCACGCTGCACGGTCATGCCGGCGGCGATCTCTTCACGGATCCGCGAGAAGATCAGCACGTTGGCGTCGACCGCCATACCCATGGTCAGCACGATACCGGCGATACCCGGCAGGGTCAGCGTTGCACCCAGCAGCGACATCAAGGCCAGCAGCAGCACCATGTTCACCGCCAGTGCGACGGTGGCGATGATGCCGAAGAAGCGGTAGATGGCGATGATGAACAGCGACACGAACAGCATGCCCCACAGCGACGCATCGATACCTTTGGTGATGTTGTCCGCACCCAGGCTCGGGCCGATGGTGCGCTCTTCAGCGAAGTACATCGGTGCAGCCAGACCACCGGCACGCAGCAGCAGCGCCAGTTCGGACGATTCACCCTGACCGTTCAGGCCAGTGATGCGGAACTGAGCACCCAGCGGCGACTGAATGGTCGCCAGGCTGATGATCTTCTTCTCTTCCTTGAACGTTTGCACCGCAACGTCTTTCTCGACGCCATCGACCACTTGCTTGGTGTAAGTGGTGACCGGACGCTGTTCGATGAAGATCACCGCCATGCTGCGACCGACGTTCGAACGAGTAGCGCGACTCATCAGCTCACCACCATGACCATCCAGACGGATGTTCACTTCTGGTGTGCCGTGCTCGCCAAAACCAGCCTTGGCATCGGTAACCTGGTCACCGGTGATGATCAGGCCACGCTCGATCTGCGCTGGCGGACGATTGCCTTCACGGAACTCAAAGGATTCGGAGGTAGCTTTCGAAGCACCCGGCTCAGCAGCCAGACGGAACTCAAGGTTGGCCGTCTTGCCGAGAATACGCTTGGCTTCGGCAGTGTCCTGCACGCCCGGCAGCTCAACCACGATGCGGTTGGCGCCCTGGCGCTGAACGATTGGTTCGGCAACACCCAGCTCGTTGACGCGGTTACGTACCGTGGTCAAGTTCTGCTTGATGGAGTATTCACGGATTTCCGCCAGCTTGGCCGGGGTCATCGCCAGACGCAGCACCGGTTGACCATTGAGGTCGGCCGGAACAATGTCGAAATCGTTGAAGTTCTTGCGGATCAGTGCACGGGCCTGTTCGCGGGAGTCTTCATCGCTGAAGCCCAACTGAATGGCACCGCCGAGTTGCGGCAGGCTGCGATAGCGCAGCTTCTCTTTGCGCAGCAGGCTCTTGACGTCGCCTTCGTAAACTTTCAGGCGTGCATCGAGGGCTTTATCCATGTCCACTTCCAGCAGGAAGTGCACACCACCGGACAAATCCAGACCCAGTTTCATCGGGTGCGCGCCCAGGTTGCGCAGCCATTGCGGGGTGGTCTGTGCCAGGTTCAGCGCGACAACGTAGTCGTCACCCAATGCCTTGCGCACAACGTCTTTGGCCGGCAGCTGATCTTCAGCCTTGCTCAGACGGATCAGACCGCCCTTGCCGTTTGCCGCCAGCGTGGCTGCCTTGACGTTGATCCCGGATTCCTTGAGCGCAGTGCTCACACGGTCCAGATCAGCCTGATTGACTTGCAGCGCAGTGCTTGCACCGCTGACCTGAATGGCCGGGTCATCAGGATAAAGATTGGGAGCGGAATAAATCAGACCGACCGCCAGCACCGCCAGGATCAGAATGTATTTCCACAGAGGATATTTGTTCAGCATCACGCCGCCCGTTATGAACGCGGGGCGCCTTGCGCGCCCCGTCGATTGAGTAGAAGTTGTTGCTTCAGATCGCTTTCAGCGTGCCTTTTGGCAGCGTGGCGGCGATGGCGCCTTTCTGGAACTTCATTTCCACGGTGTCGGAAACTTCCAGAACCACGAAGTCATCGGCAACTTTAGTGATCTTGCCGGCGATGCCGCCAGTGGTCACAACTTCGTCACCTTTCTGCAGGCTGCTCAGCAGGTTCTTCTGCTCTTTGGCGCGCTTGGCCTGTGGACGCCAGATCATCAGGTAGAAGATGACCAGGAAGCCGACCAGGAAAATCCACTCGAAACCGCCGCCCATTGGGCCGGCAGCAGCCGGTGCAGCCGCGTCAGCCATGGCGTTAGAGATAAAAAAGCTCATTTAGCACTCCAGTTGCAAATGTTGAATCTTGGGGTCAGAAAACTCAGTCCAAAGGCGGAACGGGGAGCCCGCGTTTGGCGTAGAAGGCATCGACAAAGGCGGCCAATGTACCCTGTTGAATAGCCTCGCGCAAACCAGCCATCAGCACCTGATAATGGCGCAAGTTGTGGATGGTATTGAGCATGCTTCCCAGCATTTCGCCGCACTTGTCCAGGTGATGCAGATAAGCGCGGGAGAAGTTCTGGCAGGTATAGCAATCGCAGGTCGGATCCAGCGGCGATTCATCATGGCGATGGAACGCGTTACGGATCTTCAGCACGCCTGTATCAATGAACAGATGCCCATTGCGGGCATTACGGGTTGGCATCACGCAATCGAACATGTCCACACCGCGGCGCACACCCTCAACCAGATCTTCCGGTTTGCCAACGCCCATAAGGTAACGAGGTTTGTCAGCCGGCATCATGCCCGGCAGATAATCCAGGACTTTGATCATCTCGTGCTTCGGCTCACCGACCGACAGACCGCCGATGGCCAGACCATCGAAGCCGATCTTGTCGAGGCCTTCGAGCGAGCGCATGCGCAGATCCTGGTGCATGCCACCCTGCACGATACCGAACAGCGCCGCGGTGTTTTCACCGTGGGCATTTTTCGAGCGCTGAGCCCAGCGCAGCGACAATTCCATCGACACGCGAGCGACGTCTTCGTCAGCCGGATATGGCGTGCATTCGTCGAAGATCATCACGATGTCGGAGCCGAGATCGCGCTGCACCTGCATCGACTCTTCCGGGCCCATGAACACTTTGGCGCCGTCGACCGGGGAAGCGAAGGTCACGCCCTCCTCCTTGATCTTGCGCATCGCGCCAAGGCTGAACACCTGAAAACCGCCGGAGTCAGTGAGGATCGGGCCTTTCCACTGCATGAAATCGTGCAGGTCGCCGTGTTCCTTGATCACTTGGGTGCCAGGGCGCAGCCACAGGTGGAAGGTGTTGCCCAGAATGATTTCTGCGCCGGTGGCAACGATGTCACGCGGCAACATGCCCTTGACCGTGCCGTAGGTGCCCACCGGCATGAACGCTGGGGTCTCGACGGTGCCACGCGGGAAGGTCAGGCGACCACGCCGGGCCTTGCCATCGGTGGCCAGAAGTTCAAAGGACATGCGACATTCGCGACTCATTCTGTTTCCTCTGGGCCGGTTTCTTTAGGGGCAGTAGGTGCGGGATTACGGGTGATGAACATCGCATCACCGTAGCTGAAAAAGCGGTAACCGTTGTCGACGGCGGCCTTGTAGGCGGCCATGGTCTCGAGATAACCGGCAAATGCCGAAACCAGCATCAACAGCGTCGATTCCGGCAAATGGAAATTGGTCACCAAGGCGTCGACCACATGGAACGGCCGGCCCGGGAAGATAAAGATATCGGTGTCGCCACTGAACGGCTTGAGCACGCCATCGCGCGCGGCACTTTCCAACGAACGCACGCTGGTAGTGCCGACGGCAATCACTCGACCACCGCGCGCACGGCACGCAGCGACCGCATCGACCACGTCCTGGCCGACTTCCAGCCACTCGGTGTGCATGTGGTGATCTTCAAGCCTCTCGACGCGCACCGGCTGGAACGTCCCCGCGCCCACGTGCAGCGTGACGAAAGTGGTCTCGACGCCCTTGGCGGCAATCGCTTCCATCAGCGACTGATCGAAATGCAGCCCCGCCGTCGGCGCCGCCACCGCACCGAGTTTCTCGGCGTACACGGTCTGATAACGCTCGCGATCCGAGCCTTCGTCCGGGCGGTCTATATAAGGAGGCAACGGCATGTGCCCGACGCGATCGAGCAGCGGCAACACTTCTTCAGCGAAGCCCAGCTCGAACAACGCATCGTGACGTGCGAGCATTTCTGCCTCGCCACCGCCGTCGATAAGGATCTTCGAACCCGGCTTCGGCGACTTGCTGGAACGCACATGGGCCAGCACGCGATGCGTATCGAGCACCCGCTCAACGAGGATTTCCAGCTTGCCGCCGGACGCTTTCTGCCCGAACAGCCGCGCCGGAATCACCCGGGTATTGTTGAACACCATCAAATCGCCTGGACGCAAATGCTCAAGCAAATCAGTGAATTGACGGTGTGCGAGGGCGCCGCTCGGCCCGTCAAGGGTCAGCAGGCGACTACCGCGACGCTCGGCCAAAGGGTGGCGAGCGATCAGCGAATCAGGGAGCTCGAAAGTAAAGTCAGCAACGCGCATGATGGGGTTCGTCTAGCAGGGCCGGAAAGTCTAGCGGAAATATCGAAAATTCTCTATGTACCTGATTGACCGACGGTAATCTCATCTCTATACTTCGCCGCCATTGAGCCCTGATGGCGGAATTGGTAGACGCGGCGGATTCAAAATCCGTTTTCGAAAGGAGTGGGAGTTCGAGTCTCCCTCGGGGCACCACATAGCAGTATCTGAGAGTCTCTACCAGCCTCTCAGACCAAGAGAAACCGGCCATTTGGCCGGTTTTTTTGTGCCTGTCTGTCTACCCCTGTCCCCCCTTATCCGTTGTATCCCTGTATCCCTGCTTGTATCCTGAGAAAAATACCGAACTTTGGGATACAAGGATGAAGCGCGCAGACATCAAGCGCCGCCCTCTCGCTGACACTACACTTGCGGGATTGGAGCCGGAATCAAAGGAATACAGGGAGCTGGACGGAAACGGCCTCTACTTCAGGGTTAAACCTGATGGTGGTAAATCCTGGCAGCTCCGCTACAAACGTCCGGCGGGCAATTGGGCTTGGATGGGGCTCGGGGGTTACCCGGAAGTTAGTGGCGCGTTGGCAAGGGGCAAAGCTGCCGATCTACGCAAAGTAGTGAGTAGCGGTGCCGATCCCCTTGAACAAAAGCGATCCGCGAAAGCTGCTATCGATGCGGCCAAGACCCGAACCTTTCGAGCTGCCGCTGATGCCTGGCTGAAGGCAAAAGAGGAAAAGGGTCTCGCACCCTCCACTCTCAATAAAATCCGCACCTACCTCGACAAAGACATACTCCCGGCACTGGGAGATAAGCCTCTAGACGAAATCACCCGTACCGATTGCGCGGAACTCCAAGCATCCATCGAAGCTCGGGACGCACACAACGTGGCGGAAAAGTGTCGCACTTGGATCAATCAGATATTCGGGCGAGCCATCGGTTTGGGCCTCACGGAAAACGATCCGGGCAGTCGCCTACGAGATATTGCAGCCCAAGCCCCGAAGACTCAGCAGCATCCTCATTTGCTTGAGCCTGAGTTGGCAGAATTCCTTCAAGCACTCAAAAACACTCCCAGCAGGCTGACGGCCCGGACTGCAGCATGGCTCTGTATCTGGACCGCATCTAGACCGGGCATGGTTCGGTTAGCTGAATGGAAAGAGTTCGACCTTGATAAAGCGCTATGGACGACACCTGCCGCCAAGATGAAGATGCGAAGAGACTTTGTGTGTCCACTCCCTAAGCAAGCGCTTTCCGCTCTCAAAGAACTTCATAGCCTCACAGGTCGTAGTCGCTGGCTGTTCCCTGGTGTGGGCGCTAAGAATCCAACGATTAGCGAAAACACCATCAACAAAGTCTTCGCGACGGTTGGTTACAAAGGTCGCTTGGTTGGTCATGGTACTCGTCACACCGCCAGCACTCTGCTCAGGGAACACGGCTGGCCGAAAGAGCATGTCGAAGCGCAGCTTGCTCACAAAGAAGAGGGAATATCCGGGGTATACAACAAGGCTCAATACCTTGAGCACCGGGTGAAGATGATGCAGTGGTATGCAGATCACCTTGATGCGTTGGCAAGCGAAAAGGTGATCAAGGGACAATTTGGAAGAGCTGTATGAATGCACTTATCCATACCACCTTCAAAATCTGTGTAACAAGTGTTACTCGTGTAACGATGCCGGCCAACCCCCCGGATTCATTGGCTTTCAATCCCGTTACACTCCAGCACGCCATTCCGCACACTCGATGTAACGCACGCCGATTGTGTAACGCTACATCACGCCCCTTGCCTGCTGCGGGCAGACACTCCCTCACACTTGCCCATGGCGCAAAGCTCGCTGGCTACGCTTCCAACCCGCAGGGCGCGGGACAGCGCGTTGCACGTCGAGAGCCATTCGCATGATTGATACCCACCCGATCTTGCACTCGGCGCTAACCGCTGGCCTGATCAAATATCTCTCAGAGCAGCCACTCTACGAGTTCTGCAATGAACAGATCACTGACGTGTGCGAGCTGATCAATCAGTGCTGCATTCGCATCCAGACCGGCGACATTAGCAGCGACATGAGCAGCATGTGCATTCAGACAACGATGCATGAGGAGGCTATTTTTCAGTACGCCTCAACCGACAAAAAAAACCGTCTCGCTCATTGGGTTCGCCAATACAGCAAGTGTCATTCAGCCTCGGAACGCGAGGCATATGCAGCCTACGTCATGGCCTGCGCAGTAAAAGCGCTGAGCGCCTTAGCTGATTGGATGCGCTCCACCGAACAAGAGGCTTGGTCGCATGTTGCCGAGCCTCCGACGGATTGGCCGTGGGACCTTTATTGTCAGGTTGTGGAAAGACAGGTCGATCCTAGCGAACGTATTGAGGCATTGGACCAGTACGTGCTGTTTTTGGAGCCC
This sequence comes from Pseudomonas sp. 3B-A001-10F, assembly GCF_056313565.1. Lineage (NCBI taxonomy): Bacteria > Pseudomonadati > Pseudomonadota > Gammaproteobacteria > Pseudomonadales > Pseudomonadaceae > Pseudomonas > Pseudomonas sp. 3B-A001-10F. The sequence goes on along the minus strand of NZ_JBQYFW010000018.1, from coordinate 40,743 downwards.
ATAACATCCCTACCCTGCTTGATCAGTGACGAGCTGACCCCAATCGCTTACAGGGCAATCGAGAACGCTATCCGCACTAAGGGGGGCATCATCAGCGGAATAGAGCGTAACGAAGAAATAGGCGCACGGGATACAGCAATCATTAGGCAAGGTCGACACTACGTGTCTAGCGGAATGTCACGGCGAAACGTGACCACGGCGGTTCACGCCTGGCTGGAACGGGAGGTGTCCAAACCACTCAAACAGCGCGCTGAGTGGGTGACAATGGAAACAGAAAAAGCGCTAACCCGCAAAAGCGTGGAAGGAATCCTCAAGCGCAATTTTGTGGTGTGACCGATATTTCAATTTCATTTCAAATGGAAGTGAACTGCTCACCGCCGACCAATTTCTAGACCATTGCTCTCGTTGTCCAAATCAATCGAGAGCAATACCTATGAACACCTCTGTCACCGATTTTCCCCGCAATACTCCCGCCAACGCCGCCTCACTTTTTGATGCCGCTTCAACCTTAATCCGCATGCGGGAAGTGGAAAGCATCGTGGGGATGAAGCGTTCGACCATCTACAAACTGATGCAGCGCACCGACTGCGGCTTTCCGCAGCCCGTCAAACTGAGCAACAGCAACGCACGCGGCGCCCCTGTCGCCTGGGTCCTTTCCGAAGTTCAAGCGTGGGCGCGCAGCCGCATCGAGGCACGTGATCAGGTGGCTGCATGAGCCACAAGACTGCAAACAACGCTTTGATGCACCCCTTTTCCGTGTTGCGTCGGATCGGTTTCTCGTCTCGCATCATGCAGCGTCTTGAACGCTACCGCAGCCAGCAGGACAGGCAAGGTCGCGTTGTCAGCGTGCTCAGCTGGGCCGACGGCACCTGGTGCGCCCTCTCCCTCCACTGCGAAAAGACCGGGGCCGTTGTCGTCGACGAAGGCCAGCAGGTTGACGCTTACGAAGACGCCCGCTCCATGCTCAGCGGCGGATTTCTGCCCCTTCTCTCCCTGCGCTGGGAAGCCCATGCCTGAAATGAAAACGCCTCCGGGGGCGATCCGGAGGCGTTGAGGTCAATCTACATGCACGAACAATTTATGCCGCACCTGAAAAAACCGCAAGCCATCAGCGCAGTTGCACTTTGGAAAAACGGACGTTACTCTCTGATCGTCGCTGCAAATTCAGCGACCGGGTTTGGCGACCCGAGATACTTGGCGCACAGGCGCCCCAACCGACAGCAGGCGCTTTTTTTGTGCCCGCCGTTTCGTGTTATGGCAGCTGTGCGTGGGAGACCTTCGGGTCTGCCGGGTTCCAAGTTCCCGGTTCGCCAACCTGCGCACAGCTGCCACCTTAAATCGTTTGGCGACGATCAGTGGCAGCTCCATCCTCAAACTTGGAGCGTCACCCATGCCTGCACTCAATCCGTCCAAAATTCGCGCCGCTGCACACCGTGCAATGGCTCTCGCCGCTTTACACGCCAACTCCAGCCTCGCTACACGTCTCTCCCGTTACAACGCTCACATGGCCAAAGCCCGCGCACTCGAAATCGCAGGTGGCGCCCAATGAACAACGCCCTGAGTTTCTCGCTGCCTGAAGACCTGCTTTGCGTGAATCCAAAAGCAGAAGCCGGCGTACCGATCGACGCTATCACCTGTGCCATCGACCGTGCCGACTCAGTGCTGACCCTGCTTGAAGATCACTTCGAAAACGAATCCTCGCGCCTTGCCAATCACATCATTGCCGCCGTCCTCTGGGATGTGCGCGGCACCCTCGGGCTGATCAAGACGCTCGCCATGCACGGTGACAACACCTCGACGCCTGCTGCGCAGAAAGGCGGTGCGCTATGAACCACCGCCTGAACAACTCCGTGAAGCGCCCGAGCTTTGCTGACGTAAAAGCCGCTGCTCTGAAAGACATTGATCGTGTCTTGTCGCACTGGCTGCCCAATGGCAAGCGCGTGGACGGCGGCAAGGAATATACCGCACCAAATCCAACCCGCAGCGACAAGCGCGCCGGATCGCTCAAGGTCAATTTGAGCAAGGGCACTTGGGCCGACTTCGCCACGAGCGACAAGGGCGGCGACCTGATCGATCTGGTGCGCTATCTAGAAGGCGGCACCGATGTCGAGGCTTGCAACAAGCTGGCGGACTGGCTGAACGTTGCGCCCGGCGCCGCCAAGACGAAGGCCGCACCGAGCAAGCCCAAGGCGCCGACATGGAATGCGATCCTGCCGATCCCGACAGAGGCTATGAACAAGTGTCCGGCTAAACACCGGGATCATGGTGTACCGTCCAATATATGGATCTATCGCGACGCGCAGGGTCAGCCCCTCATGGCGCTGTATCGCTTCGACCTCGGCGCCAATGAAGACGGCGAGCCGAAGAAGGTCTTTGCACCCCTGACGTGGTGTCAGCGCGCCGACAGCCAAACCAAACAATGGCGCTGGCAGGGTCTCGCGGATCCGCGCCCGCTGCTGCGCCTTGATGAACTGGCCCAGCGCGGTGATGCACCTGTAATTCTGTGCGAAGGCGAGAAAGCGGCCGATGCGGCCTGCGAGCTGTTGCCCGACTACGTGGCCACCTGCTGGCCGAACGGTTCCAACTCATGGCACAAAGCCGACCTGACGCCGCTCCAAGGCCGCGATGTTGTGTTGTGGCCGGACAACGACGATAGCGGCAAAACCTGCATGGCCACCGTTGCCGAGAAGCTACGCGATATCGGCGCCGGCTCGGTTCGGGTCGTCGCGCTGGACGTGTTCAAACGCAAGCCCACGCTGAAGAATGACCGCGCCGCGTTTGCCAAATGTGGTCAATGGGATGACGGTGATGATGCCGCCGATGCCCTCGCCAAAGGCTGGACAGCCGCCCACTTCGCCGAACTGGAAAGCAGCGGCGAGCTGTTCGGCGTGATCGAGCAGAAGGTGGTTGCTGCTCCAGTTGAATCCGAGCCAGAAGCGAAGCCTAAAGCAGCGGCAAAACGCCCTACCAAATCGAAAAACGATCTGATGCCGGGTGGCTTTCGCCTGACGTCCGAGGGCGTGTTTTATGCAGGTGATGATGGAGAGGCACGCCCGGTGTGTTCGCCTCTGGCCATTCTCGCCCGCACCCGTGACGAGAAGGGACACAACTGGGGCTTGCTGGTCGAGTTCGACGATCCCGATGGCACCAAAAAGCGCTGGAACATCCCGGCGCGCACCATGACCGGTGACTTCGGCAAGGACGTGCTCGGTCCATTGGTAGACATGGGTTTGCGCCTCGCCGGCAGTCGTTCGGGACGCAACGCACGCAACGACCTGCAGAGTTACCTCGGTGGTTTCGACAGTGCACAACGCGCGCGTCTGGTCACTCGTTTAGGCTGGCATGACAGCGCCTTTCTCCTGCCCGAGCACCAGGTTGGCACGCACAGCGAACATCTGCACTTCTATGACGCCGGTGCACAGCTTCCACCGATCAGCGAAGCGGGCACGCTCGAACAATGGCAACAGCAGATCGGCGCACTGTGCGTTGGCAATCATCGCCTAGCATTTGTCGTCGGGGTGGCGTTCGCGGGTCCGCTGCTACACATGCTCGGCCATGAGTCGGGCGGCTTCCACCTATACGGCGACAGCTCCGGCGGCAAGACCACTCACCTGCAAGTTGCCACCTCGATCTATGGCGGACCGCGCTTGGTGCGTTCGTGGCGCTCGACTGACAACGCGCTGGAGTCCATCGCTGCCGCGCATTCTGATGGACTCCTGGTACTGGATGAAATCGGCATGTGTGATCCACGCATCATTGGCGAAACGGTCTACATGCTCGGCAACGGCACCGGGAAGGCTCGCGCCAATGACCGAGGCCAAGCAGGCCGACAGGTACAAGAGTGGCGCCTGCTGTTCCTCTCCACAGGCGAGAAGACTTTGGCGCAGCACATGGCCGAAGCCAACAAGGAACTGAAAGCGGGCATGGAGGTGCGCATGCTCGCCGTTCCGGCCGATGCGAGCAAAGGCCTCGGTATGTTCGACACGCTCAACGGTTTCGAGGATGCGGCAGCGCTCTCCGATGCGCTCAAAGCCCGCGTAGCGAAATACTACGGCACCCCGCTCACTGCATTTCTGACGGCGCTGTGCGAACCCGGCAGACGCCACGGCTGGGCGGCGATCCTGCGCCGCACGCTGGAAAGCTTTATCGCTAAATCGCTTCCTGCATCCGCGAGTGGGCAGGCGCACCGTGCTGCCGCGCGTTTCGGTCTCGCGGCAGCCGCAGGCGAGCTGGCCACCGCCATGGGTATCACCGGCTGGCCGGACGGGACCGCCACCACGGCCGCTCGCGTGTGCCTGAGTGCTTGGCTAAACGAACGTGGCGGCGCCGGTAATTTCGAGGGCGATGCAATATCGGCGAGGCTGCGACAGTTCATTGAGCGCTTCGGCGAAAGCCGCTTCACCCGCTGGGAATCGACTGCAGCCAAGATCGACGAACACGGCCCGCGCACGATCGACCGCCTCGGCTTTCGCAAGACGCTGGAGCACGGCATGGGCGACACCCTGCACACCACAAATACCTACTACGTGCTGACCGAGGCTTGGCGCTCGGAGATCTTCCGGGGCATGAACCTTACCGCAGTAAACAAGGAACTCTTGCAACGCGGTGTGCTGGAGCCGAGCAGCGACGGCAAGGCATCAAGTCTGGTGCGATTGCCCGGCTTAGGCCAACAGCGCTGCTACATCGTGAAGGCTATTCCGGGAACGGATGACAGCGAGGCTCGGGCTGCCTGAGGGCATCTCAGCTGATCGAGGTAACGCCGGCTCACTCCCGGCCTCGCCAGCCAAATCAATGTAATCAAAACTCATCAAGGACCATGAACATGAAAATGAAAATGAAAATGAATGAATTGAAACAGCAACGAGCCGCTCTGGTCGCTGAGCGCGAAACTATCGAAAACAGTCTTCCTGTTCTGGAGGCCGAGTGGCGCAACGCCCCCAGCAACTACAGCCCGAACGGCAACATGATAGGAAGCCCTGAGGGGCGTGAAGCTATGGAGCGGCTATCATCTGCCAACAGCCGCTTGCGAGCTATCCCATACGAGCTTGAACGCATTGAAACAAAGATCGCGTATTTGGAACGCATGGAGCAGGTTGACGAGATCAAAACGAAGTCGATCCAAGCCATGTCCGAAACTGCTGCTGAGGTTGAAGCGTTGCAACGGACACAGTCGCACTTGAATGAGCGCCTTCTGACGATTCAGACGGATGCGGAGCAATCCCTGGAAAAAGCGCAGCAAGCAGAAAGAGACGCTGCGAGTCTGTATGCCAGAAGTCTCGCCAGTGGCGACAGCGAAGGCGAGAAAGCTGCCAACGGCGAAATTCAGAAGGCGGCCAAGCAACTCGCAACCACAGATGAGCACGTTAGAAGGCAGGAGCTCATCCTCGTGGCTTTACAGGCTGAACTTGACTCCCTTGAAACGCAAATCTCAAACACCAAGCAGCGAGCAGACGACGCCAAAAATGCGGCCCTGAGGGCTGTAGGGCTTACGTTAGACGAAGAGTGGAATGCCGTTACAGATCAACTCATAGCTATAGGCGCACGGATACTTGCCGTCAGCTATCAGAAAGGTGGGATCGGGGATGCTCTATCCAGACTCGACGTACCACGGTTCGGTCCGTTTCATTCAAGCCTTGCTCATTCCGATCTGGCATCTGCCGCACGTGAAATTTCTTTAGCCGATCTACTCGCAGCCTAACCCAAAACAGCCCGCATTCGCGGGCTGATTTATATTCGGTTGCAAGGTATCGCAACAGGCACTTAATCTTCGGGGGCCTTCCATGGATGGACAGCGATTGATGGAAGTTCCTGATGCTCCGTCAACGTTAAACTCACATCGATCCAGTCATAAAATGCAGGCGCGGCGAATAGCCCAAGAGAGCCTTTTGGTGCGTTCGGTTGCATATCCCCATTATTATGATGAGCCTTTGCGCGAGACAAAAGCGGACTCGCATCGGGAAACTTCCGCCACAGGTCACCAAGATTTGTCTCATCAAGCGTGTCTTTGGATCGCCCAACCGCCTTCCAGAATTCACCTTCGTCTTGCGGACGCTTTTTGCTTTTTTCTTTTGAAGCAAGAACGCTTTCGGGTAGGGAGATGGAAAGAGCTTTAAGTAAATTTGATTGCGTACGTTCCCAGTCAATAGACTCGACCAAAGGCAAATAAGCTACAAGCTGAAGTGGAGACGGCATCGTCTGAGCACGAGGTTTACCTTCGAGCATATTATGCGGATCCACGTCTGCAATCACCAATGCCTGATCATTCTTACTTAAAGCATCATCTCTATTGTTGTAATAAATCCCCTTAGACCATCCGTGATAAGGAGTTATCTTGGCAAGATAACCCATTGTAGTCTCTTCAGACTTCCAACTTCCCTGCCCGATAAAACAGCTCCCACCTACGAGCGTTTTACCATCTATACTATTGCAGAATACCGTTGTTGTACCCGCAGCCAAGAATCCGGACTGTCCTGCGAACCAATAGTCGGCAGAACGCGATGTGGCTGCAGGTACCGCGAGAATTGATCTTCGTGCCTCAGCCCCATTACCAGTGATTGAGAGTTTCTCGGACAATGCCTTAAGATCGCTAAAAACCTCATCAATTTCCGCTGGCCGGCCAAATCTACGCCACATTGCCTTAAGATCCTCCCCCATTTGAATGTAATTAGCCGGACTGGAGACCAAGAAAGCCTCAGAGCATATTAATTCCAAAAGATACTTGAGAGGGAGCTTTGCCTCTGTGAAAAGATGAGTAATAACATCGGCCGACGGCTCGAATCCGATAACACTTTCTAGTTTGCTTGCGAGTTCCCCTGGATTAAACAAGGGCTTCAACGGCAATGCAGAAGGTCGAAAAAACTCTTCTAATGCGATAGAGCGATATTTTTTATTTCTCGAGAACTCAAGAACATGCCCCCGTTGTAACGCATCATAGTCTTTATCGGAACCCAATTTTTTCTTCCGCAGGGAAGCAAGAAACACTTTCGACGCCGATTTAGGCAAAGGCCAGAGCAAAGTCAGTGGAGCAGACAAGTGATTTTCATCAGACTTATCACATATATTCATGTACGTCCCAGCCAAAACCGAAACACCTTTATTTATGATATACGTTTTCAACCACTCAACTGTTTCACGTCTTACGGAGTATTCAGGAAGAACAAGCAAGTCCACCCCGAAATTTTGACATGTATCCACGACACGTTTCAGAATCGAGCGACGGCGGTGTTCTGACCAACTAGGCAGAGATTCTAATTTTGTCCACATATGTGCGGTATCGTGCCTTTCTGCGGCATTCAGCAATCGCCCATATTTCGAGTCAGCATTAACCTTTAGATTCAAGGAGATACCCTCATTAACCTTTGAACCAAAAGGCCAATGCGTCGGGCAAGCCTCGACGAAAGGGTGCTGATACGTCAAATCAAAGTCAGCCTGAAGCAATGCAATACGAACCAGCCCTCTGGGCTTGCAAGCTTCACCGCGCCGAGTCCACTGCTCTGCCTGCTGTTTTCTAAATGCATTAGCGTCGCGGCCCAGACCGTGCTCAACCACGTTTCCCACTGGAATATCAGCATTGCTGGTAGGTGAATGTTGAAATTCTAATAAAGCATCCTCAACTAAACCACCTACTGCACCTTCCTCATCACCATGAACACTATTAGTTGACATGGAAGCTCGTGGCAAGGAAAAAACAGACGGCGAATTGATCCCGACAGACCCAGTTATGGAATCTGTGTGAAATTCATAATCCTCCTCTCTTATCGCTGGTACTGAGCCACTTCCATTTTCTTCCTCTACCACTTCAACCTGGAGAGAAGTATCAATACCTGGCTTAATAATAGCGATCGAAGCAAATGGCTCACCAAGCGCGGAGACAGATAAAAGCTTGCCACTCTCACGATCAAAAATTTCTGACCAAACTCGCAAAAATCGCCCATCATGAGTTACTTCTTCAATATGCTTAGAGAACCGGGGAAACTGGGAGATCATCCACGAAGTGACATCCCTGACTCCGTTTCTTGAATCGGTGAAGCGCTTTGTCTGAGGATTATAACCATAAGACTTCTCGATTACTGTTATTGACTCAAAACCAAGCTCTTCATCTATCCTTCTAACCAGCAACACAACAGACTCTAGCAACTCCAGACTGAGCAACCCCAAACAATTATCACTCAACATTTCAAATGGCCACTCGAGAAAAGAGTCGGCCTCATTATCATGATAGTCAATTGAAGCAAGTGCCTTGGCAATTATCCCTAATTGGTCACATAGGGAGTCAGATAGCCGTTCTAAATTATCTTGAACCAATCGATGTCCAAGATGCTGTACTAACCTACGACATTGTTCAATCAATAAGACCTTGCTGTTTGATTGGATAGCATTGTCAGAGGCTGATTTTTCCCCCAAGAGATGAGGCGGAGCTGAAGGAATACCCCAAGCCTCTGGAAAATCAAAATTCTCATATCGTTCAAATGCCCCATGGCTTCGTAGAGAAGCGATCAGCCCTTCAAAAGCCACGTTGATACCTGTGCTGATAACACCTGCACGCAATGCCTTCCATGATGGAATTTCAGAGACCGAGGACTCTATTGAAACAGAAAACAGCCGTTTAGAAAAACACAGTAAACCAAAGAGATCACGCCTTACACCGGTACACCCTTCATCACTTATTGCAAGCACCTGACTAACTGATAGAGGTAAGCGCCCTAGAACTTTGTTTGTTAACAGCACCAGAAATGACGCGGCATCACTGCTTTTCCAACTCTCGCGAAATGCCAGGTACATGCCTGCCGACTCAGCTTCCGAGGCGAGGACATAAAGAATCGGATCTAGAGAATCTTCTAGTTGCTCTGGAAATGTTTCTAACAAGCGAAGAGAGCGATTGACAGTGGCAGGCAATAAACCATCATCACTTCTTCTTTTGCTTATTTGGGAGTCAGCATACGCTCCTCGAAGTTTACGAAGTTGCGCTCGAAGAACGTATCGAGCAGGGTTTGTTAGTGCTACAGCGTCAAGTGTAACATCCGATTCAGCATCGCCAAATTTGGAGACATCGTCATAAAGGCCCAAATAATCTGAAATCGCAACGCCGACCCTCCAAAGACTTGCTTCATAGATAGGTACTTCAGCCGTCCGCAAAGCTCTTCCGCCATCACGTACAAAAGCTCTGTTACCGAGCTCATCTCGTGATACTCCCTCTGCGATTAGATAATACATCTGCTTATTGACATCAGTTGCAATGTAGGGCCACGCAGGAACCAGTTCTTTGCCCTCATTATTCTCAGAATAGGAAATGACCACTTGTGCAACTGATCTGAACAATTTCGCAGCAAGCTTCAAAGTCTCGGTGGACACGTTGATGTTTACTGGTAGGACCCGCTCGCGCAGATTAATATAATCTTCCGCTGGCAAATCGCTCCGAAGCCGAATCAGAGAGCCAGCTAGCGGTACAGACATCCACTCAGTATTCAGTAACCGGACTACGCTACCATTATCTGCACCGATAAAGGCCGGAGCGGCAGCCACAGCAGAAAAATCGAGAGCCTCGATTGCATCTACTAATACCGTTCCATCTTCGCTTGCACTGCTTCCTAGACATGACAAAAGACGGTACGTTTTAATACCTGGCAAAGGTGGAAGTATTAGCCGATTCACGACATTAGTTGTTGTGGTGTTCCATATGAGGTGATTACGTCGACTCAAGCACACTGGTAGCTGCTCTTTCGAAACAATGCTAACAATGGTTTGCAAAGCAATATTTATCGCCGCCGATTGACTTCCATCATTTAAAAACTTTGAACGAATATCGTCTCCCGGTAGTAATGCAATAAACACATCGGCGGCGAAACCTGAAATTGTGCCCTTCCGCACATGATCTTCAGTTGGGGCGACAAAAGGAGTTAGTGGATCTTCTGCTGATTGGTCTGCATCTGAAAGCAATGCTACTGCTTCATGCATCCACTCAAATGGTTGCCAGACTTGTACCAGTTTAGATCGTTCTACGTGTAGATGTGCTTCTGAGCTTTTATGCTGCCCCAGAAGCCGCGCTGCTTTCCAGCGCACAAGCTCCAAACGCACATCAAGTTGATGCTGAGGACCTGGTGTTGAATTAAACACATAGGCTTCGAATGCAGCGCTTAAGACTAGATCAGCAAGCCATGCAATACGACGTCGTCTTAGTGCGTTCTCTTCAGCGGAAAGTTCCGCAATATCGCGAGTCTGCTTGTCAATTAAATGCTCGAGGCCTTCGAGCGCGAACAAAACGGGTGATTCCCACTCATTTTCCTCAGGTCGAAGGCTCCAAGCTGCATCGTGCACGCAGTTATCCCAAGTTTCTATATATTGAGAAAAAACCTCAGCAGCCTCAATACTCCCAAGTTGCTCTACAGCAATTGAGTACCAAATTAATCTCGCAGCCTTGGGTAGCTCTGATGCACGAAGGTCTGGTGCCTGAAACGCAGTTTTAACAGTTTGCAAGAGTGTTGATTTAGATGCCTTGTATAGTTCTACGTTATGCAGCAACTGCAAAGCTGACTGACGATCAGTTGCTGGTGCCGCAGACCAAAAATCCCAACCTGACTCACCATCACCGACTAACGGTGGCTCCCATGCTGGTCCATAGGCAGCAAGAGCTCTTCCTTGATTAATATATGTAGCAAAATCCTCGGCGCTCATCGCCGGAATTTCGTCAGCCTTCGCAAGGAGCGTCAGTTCAAGCTTACGGGCACACCGATCAACAGCCTCCCTCAAGTGAGCCAAAGTCTCCGGATCATCTGCGAGTAGCACGATATCATCCACATATCGAGCATAACCAACGCGCTTGGAATCAACATTTAGCGCGGACATGAAGCGATAAGCTTCTTCATCGATTGGAAACAAAGCTACTGAACCAATCCAGGCAGATAATACTGGCCCCTGTGGAATCCCCATTAAAGGATTAGTCTCTTCACTAAGCCCCGTATCAGGCCTTGCGTAATTTACACCAAATAGATGCTCGTCAAGCCTATCAAGAACAAAAGCTGCTTTGGCAGGAGCATTTGGGTTTTGCGTATCAAATTTAAGTAGCTCTGCGAACTCTGGAGTATTATCAGAGACCGATGATATTGCAGATTGAAGCGGTGCTAGCAATCGATCGCGAACGACATGTCGCCGAAGACGATCATAATACCGTTTTACATCTAACCTTATCGAGTAAACATATCCAATATCTGTGGCCTGCTTGGTTAAGGAGGCCATAAAATCACGCCAACACTCAGCGTACGGACGATACATCCCTTGATCTGTTGCAGGCTGACGCCCTTCAAGTACATCCATGTCGATCTGATAGGCAAAACTGAGAGTCTGCGAAGTTAATGCCTCGCCATTTCCGTCACCTTTGATATCGAAGCCCGTAGTAACTGTTCTGCGACTCTCTCGATAGTAGCGTACCGCAGGTATTCTCCTGCTAAACGGGAAATCAGTAAAACCTTCATGATCCCAACGCTCAGTAAGAATCTCGTTTAGTAGATACTGTTGAACAATCAAGTCCTCAGGGAGAGGCATAATCTTCAACCTGAACTCTGAACCACCGAAAGAGCGAGGCACCCAGACTGCGTTATAAGGACCGATCGGCCCACTGGCTCGTATGCTTTTCAAGCGATCCGTCAACAATGTATTGAACGCTGTAGCGGCAATATCTAAACGTTCCCAACGCGGTTCGTCACACGGAAGTTCACCTCGTCTCGACCCCATGTATGCAAGTATGCGAGAGTGGTTAAGGCGTGCGCCTGCATTGTTTAGAAAATCCTCAGAATACGACTTATTAATTTCAGAGGCAGACTCACTAATGAAGCTCAGCCACTCTGCGAAAACAGGAATGTTATTTGATGAGCCAGTGTGTGAAAGCGACCGCAGAAGATACTCTTTGGAATCAGACCCTATCGATTTTTCGATCTGACTAAACGCTTGACTGAAGGCCCTAAACCTACGAGTCCGCGGCGCTGCACCCCATACATCTTCATCTAAAATATCTTCAGCAGTAGTACTAAAGGAATATGCGAGAATGGAAAGATGGGGGGGATATGTTGCGCTCTGTAATAAAATTTTCGCCGACTCACCGGAGCAAAGCTCAAGGTAGTCGTTTGGATCTTTTCTGCTTTCACTACTGACGCCAATATCTTTAAGCTGGAGATCCGTCGGCCATAGGAAGGCACACTCGACTGGAGCATTCATGAGCTTCAAGCACGCATCTGCCGCGCCCCGCAAGCCGGCCTCATCCCTATCGAAACTAACAACAACAGTTAAAGTCGTAGCCTTTGGCAGGGACTCACTTAAAGCTTGAAGAAGCCTGACCTGAGGCTCGCTAATTGAGCTTCCCATGATTGCAACAGCAGGAAACCCGAGACTTTCAAACCGAAGTGCATCAAGAAACCCCTCACACAAATAAACGACTATGTTCTTATTACCTTTCTTCGCCTCACTTCTCACAAGCTTGAAGGCGAAGTCTGCTCGATATAGCACGGTTGACTTAGGAAATTCACGCGTGAATTGGTACTTCGGCACTGTTGATCCAGCAGCACTTCTCGAAGCTCGGCCCGCCAATCCTAGCAACTGACCTTTTTCATCATGGATTGGAAATATTACTCGGTCCGCTATAAAAAAGTCACTATACCTATTTATTGACTCACTACCGGAATTCAACGGCAGGTGCATCTCTGCAGTTACTCCTGGAATCAACTTCCGGATGAGAAACGCATCCTCTAAGTCGCCAGTGTATTCGCGCCTGACAGATCGATTGGTTTCTGTCTCAAGCGCTCGGGATAAAAAATTACGTGGTGCGTACACAAAACCGGCGCGCTTTATAACAGTAGCATCAAGTCGACGCTCATTGATCCAAGCATCTAGTGCAGCTTGATCTGATCCCTTTTTGTATAAATTGTATCCAAACTGAAGCGCTGAAAGATCAACAGCAGGGGCAGTGCTATTTTTCTCAATTAGTTTATTTCGCCCCCCACTACGGGCAATCGACGTGCTAGGGGAAAGCCATTCGACTGCATCTTTGAAACCAAGATTCAGCTTTTCCTTAACTAGATCAATGGCGTCCCCATGCGCTCCGCAAGAAAAGCAATAGAAATGCTGCCTACCGCTATCTCGTCTAGCGTCTATTAATAGAGAGGGTGTTTTATCATCATGAAAAGGGCATAAAGCTTTGAATTGATTCACAGCCGTTTTCTTAAGCGTCATGCCTAGACGATTGGCTATATCTTCAATTGAGACATTCTGAAGCAGTTTTTCGTAGTCAATCCTAGGCAATTTTTCTTCCCTTCTTAAAATTATCCACAGCAAAGTACGTAATGAAGCTATCGAACTTTGACATACCTACACGGGAGAATCCTCCCGCTTCCAGCGTAGTATTCTTGACGTCTTATCTCATCGCTCTTCACCGCGTCGTTTCCGGCGTGTGTCGGCATAAATCGGAAGAAGATACCGCCTGCTCTCGGCGCCGCATCACAACGTAGCTCCCGAGCTTCGGCTTTGCAATCAAACATTAGCAGCATGGTTCATGCTTGAAATCACTTGAATCATCTCACCACGGTCGCTTCCACACTCGAAAAAGAGGATATGTAGTCGAAACCTGTGGTTCATCTAACCCTCAATTAACTCTAACGAGCAGCCTGCCAGGACTTTGCTTGAGGTAATTCAGTGTTACACAGTTAAGCTTTGTTACACGCGTAGTGAGAACACTCACAAAACCGTGTTACGCGTATTTTTCTCAATAAATACAAGACGTTAAGACTATACGTTACACCAGTTACACCTGTTACACCGTTTACTTAGAGAACGCAGCCCCCCCCACTCCCCTTTCTATAAAGCGCCTTCAGCGAACGACGCTTCTCCGTCAGCTCTGAAACGACATGGTATGTTCGAGCCCTAAAAAATAGGCTGGGGCCCCTGACTCATGCATACGGACACGGGGTCGGAAACCCGCCGGACTTTGTTAGCGGACAGGTGCCCAGCTTAGTGAACAGGTGAACCGGGTGAACACACCGTTCACCAGTGCAAATGCACAGTGTCTCGGAAAGCCGCCGGGGACCCTGAGCAAATCTGGAAGACACGGGGCATAAAACCCGCGTGATCTTGGTAGTGGCTGATTTTTGTACATTGGTTGACAGGTTGACTTGGTTGACGGCCCAAGGTGTCCATAATCATCAACACAAAAGGCCATCGTTACCGCTGCGGTAACGATGGCCTTTTTTCAGCAGAATTCTTTCGATTTCAATGCCTGAAATTTCAGTAACTTTGAAATCCTCCCACTAACACAGTCCTGCGGGTTTCCGACCCCGTGTCCTTCAGATAGTCCCAGGGTCCCCGGCGGCTTTCTGGCGACTGATTGCTTTCTGCCATGCTGCAGCTAACCTCCACCACGGCTAGCCATCGCGATTTCCGCCCGTACGGCACACATGGTTAGAACACTTGAGTCATTACCGATCCGACACACGGAAGCGAGGACTAGCATATGCCATCATTTATCGTGAATAGAAACGTTCAAGCAAATGGCGACTACGAAGTGCACAACACGTCGACTGGCTGTCAGTTCATGCCGTTGCCTGCCAATCAGGCATCGCTGGGAAGTCATACATCATGCTTTGGTGCTGTAAGCGCCGCTCGAGCGGCTAACCCCACCCTAAGGATTAATGGTTGTTACTATTGCTGCAATCCTTGCCACACCAGCTAGATTCTCGACTAACGATAGGGGATTTTTAGCCTACATCTGAGATTGTGCGATCATAGGGCCAAGCAAGCTGTATCCCTACGTGTATCCCGAACCGTGAAATCTGGCTGTAGGCCACGGATTACATGGAAGACTACAGTCTCCCTCGGGGCACCAAAATTAAGAAAGGTCTTGCTTAGCAAGGCCTTTTTTTTCGTCTGCCGGAAAGTGGCTGCTGTTGTAGGAGCTGCCCTAGGCTGCGATCTTTTGATCCACCGCTTCTTGGTCAACCGAAAACCCTAGGACCCACCCCATGGAAACGTCACTGGAAACAGTCGCCCTTTTCTCCCTCAAACTCGCTTACGAGGAAGAAGGCCTGAGCCCGATTTTGCGGGACGACATGGTCATGGGTGATTACCAGAAAGATGTTTTCGAACTATTGGTGCGGCGCGGGGATATCGAGACCATTCAGTTCAAGATGAACGAATGCCTGGGCTTAGCGATGGACGCGCTGGGCGGTGTCGAGAAACCACTGGGGCGGGAGTTGCACAAGTTGTCCGCTGACTTCAGCGAGGCGCGTTCGCTGGAGCAGCTGGATCAGCCGCTCCTCGCGCTAAAGGGTTACTTGAAAGACATCTTGTAATGGGCTTTGCCGTTACAGCAGATGCTTGGAAATGTACTTGGATATCTCCACCATCGAGGTCTTCCCGGTGAATTCGAACTTCACTTTCCCCAGTGACGAGAAGTAAATCTCCAGCTCCGAATCCAGATCGAAGGTGCCCGAGGTTTCCACGGAGTAGGCGACGATGTTCTTGTACGGCAAGGACGTGAAATCCTTCTTGCTGCCGGTAATCCCCTGAACGTTGACCGCGATGATGCGTTTGTTGGTAAACACCACGCCGTCACGCATGGCCTTGTAAGAGTCGATCACTTCTTCGCCATCCAGCAGCAGCGCGCTTACGCGTTCGGCGTACTCATCGTTCTGCTTGAGTTTGAAGAAGCCTTTGTTGTTGAAGTCGATCATCTGTCCATCCTCATCTTCAAGAAAACATCCCGGAATTTGTTTGGCTCAACGACGGGCTTTCAGCACGCGGATATCCGTCGGGAAGCCATCGGCGCCGACAAGTTTTTTCCAGCCCAGATACTGAAATTCGCCCTTCTCATCAATGTAATCGCCCTTCTCCACTGATCGGCCGCCAACCACCGCCACGCGTTTCACCTCACCACAACCGCCGTCAGAAGGCCGAACCGTATAGATCACATACGGCTTCACGTATTGCGTGGCGCGGAAGTATTGGCCGCAGATTTCGTCGACGGTGATCAACATGGTTTTCAGGCGTGCTTCGCCGTCGGTGTCTTCGTGCAGTTTCAGGAAGGAGATGTCGCCGACGTCGCTGTAGCCGAGGGCGCGGGCGCGTTGGTATTCGGGGGAGTTCTGGTGGGCGATGCGACCTTGCTCCGCAGCACCTTGCATTTTCGCGGCGAACTCGGCTTTGCCTTGGGCAATGATTGCTTCAGCCTGGCCCGCAAAGTTTTCGCATTCGGCGAATTCTCGCGAGCCCAAGTGATTGGGCGTCAGGTTGGAGCGGTGTTCATTCATGATCTGCAGGTTGCTTTCCAGGGCAAACATCACGTCGTAGGCCGTGGTCCGACCGCTTTGTACGTCGGCCATTTTTTCCAGCACGCGCTGGCAGTTGCCGGCGTAATACTTCCAGCTGTTTTCCGGGTGTTCTTGCACGGCGGCGAATGCGGGGGTTATTGCGACGGTAATTGTGATTGCGCAGAACAGGCGCAAAAAATGAGTTCTGACAGGCATAGGTAGTCCATTACAGAGAAGAGCGATGGCGCGACGCTACTATTTTGCTATCTTGCCGTCCACTGCCAGTAACGAGGTCGCCAGCGCCTCGATGGAGTCAATTTTCAGAGGGAGAAACACCTTGATGGCCGTGTTGTACTTTTTCGTCTGGGCAGCCGTTTGGGCTTGGGTCGTGCAGACCCGTGGTGCCTGGAACCTGATCCTTGCCAACCTGGCGGGTGCCGCCAGCGGCTTCATCGTCGCAATGATTTTTTCGGTGATCTGTTCGGGCCTTTTCCCGTCGCACGTTTCTCCTTCACCGGAAAATCTTGCCAGTAGCGTGTTGCAAATGATCACCACGTTCGGCGTGTTGGCGGGCGTCTGGATGTGGCTGGTCAGGCGCCCTCGGCCAGAGCATCCGTTGGCCCGGCAACTTTTCGCTGGTATCTGTGGATTGGCTGCGGGTGTGACGACGCTGGCGTTTTTCGCGCTCAATTTTCACTGAGCAGCGCTATCGCCACTGGCATTACACGTCTGTTTTGTTATCTTGCCGCCCATCGTCAGCGTTCACCTTGGGCGTGCGTTGATTTCAGGTTTTGAAGGTTTAAGGAAAGGATCAAATGGAGTTTCTGCGTTTTCTGGCGATTGTCGCGGTGTGGGGGTTCATGTGGCGCTGGGTGGTCAAGAACCGCGGTAGCTGGAATATTTTCTACGGCAACATCGTCGGCGCAGCGGGCGGCTTCATTGTGGCGATGGTGGTACTGTCGATCACGTTGTCGTTGTTCCCTTCGTCGCATGACTACGCAGCGCCGCAGGCCGAAAACACGCAGGTCACCGAGCCGACCTCTCTATTGCCTGAAGCCGAGGCAGTCACACCCGCCGCCGAACTGAAAGATGCGCCGGCTTTTGCTGCCATCGAGCCGGACGACACGCCCTCTCCCGCCGACTCCGCATTGCTGCCGAACTACGCCAGCCGGGCGCCGAAATCGATCGGGTTACAGACCGTGCTGGATCAAAGCGACTATCAGGGGCGCATGGCCCTGGCAGCGCTGAACAAGAAATTGCGCGGTGACGCACAGGCCGACAAGTCGATGATTGCGTATGTCATGTGCAGCCCGTTTGTGACCAGCACGTTGCGCTTTCCCGCTTCGGCGCGTTTCGCTGACAGCAAAGCGCTGGTCAGCCACCGCTTCAAGGATCAGGTCTACACCTTCAACAACACCGTCACCGCGCGCAACATGAACGGCGACGATGTCACCTACCGTTTCGATTGCTCGGTGCAAGAGCAGCCGCGAGTTGACGCGCTGCCTGCTCAATGGCGTTTGTTGGCGCTGAAAGTGCAAAAAGCCGACTCTTAAGGCTTATTTAAGGGATCAAGGCGCCGCCTGCGCTATCATCGCCGGCCTGTGCGCCTTGAGCTTTGCCCTCGATGTCCTCGACACCCGCTGACCTGATCCCGCTGCCTCCTGTCCTGGCCGGCCCGCTGTTGCGACGGCTGGAGCCAACGCGCGTGGTCATGTGGCTGGTCGGCACGCGGCCACTGGCGCTGACCTTGCACCTGCAAGGTGTAGGAGACATTCCTCTCGACGCCGGGAAATGCGCCGTCATTCCCGTAGGTCGTCAGGCGTTTGTTCATCTCATCGATGTTTCTCTCGACAGCGCCCTGCCCTGCGATACACGTATCGACTATGACCTGCTGATCGACAATGCAGAGGGCATCGCCGACTGGGCACCGCATCTGCTGTACGGCGATGCAACCAGTCCGAGCTTCGTCCTGCGCTCACGGATCGATCAACTGCTACACGGCTCCTGCCGCAAACCGCATCACCCGGCGGCGGATGGTTTGCTTTGCGTCGACCAATTATTGGCAACGGAAACCGATCCACAACAACGCCCCGCCCTGTTGATGATGAGCGGCGATCAGGTCTACGCCGACGACGTGGCCGGCCCGATGTTGCGGGCGATTCATGCCTTGATCGAACGCCTTGGCCTGTTCGACGAACACCTCGAAGGCGCGGTAGTCAGCGACAGCGCCAAGCTCTACGAACACCCGGCCAGTTACTACCACCGTGCGGATTTGTTACCGGCGCTGGAGAGCAACGAGACATTGCGCGAGCGATTTTTCGGCGGTGCGCGTAAGCCGATTTTCACCAGCAGCAGCGCTGACAATCACCTGGTGACCTTCGCCGAAGTCATGGCGATGTACTTGCTGGTGTGGTCGCCGACGGCCTGGTCGCTGATCAATCCGCAAGCGCCTGAACTGACGCCCGAACGCCTCAAGCGCTACACCCTCGAACAGACCCGCATCGACGCGTTCAAGGCTGGATTGGACAAGGTCGCCCGCGCGCTCGCGCATCTGCCGAGCCTGATGATTTTCGACGATCACGACATCACCGATGACTGGAACCTGTCCGCGCAATGGGAGGAAACGGCCTACGGCCATCCGTTCTCCAAACGCATCATCGGCAACGCGCTGATCGCCTATATGTTGTGTCAGGGCTGGGGCAACAATCCCGATGCCTTCAAGGATGTCTTGGAGAAAACACTGGGACTGAGCGCCAGCGGTGATGACCAGTATCTCGACAGCCCGGTGCAAGATGCTCTGATCGATGATTTGCTGCGCTTTCAGCAATGGCATTTCGTCCTGCCGAGCAGTCCGGCGCTGGTAGTCATCGACACCCGTACCCGCCGCTGGCGCAGTGAGATGGCGCTCAAGCAACCCTCGGGCCTGCTCGATTGGGAGGCGCTGAGCGAATTGCAACAGGAACTGCTCGATCACCCGTCAGCGATCATCGTTTCCCCCGCGCCGATCTTCGGCGTGAAGCTGATTGAAACCGTGCAGAAGGTTTTCAGTTGGTGCGGTTATCCGCTGCTGGTCGACGCGGAAAACTGGATGGCCCATCGCGGTGCCGCGCAGGTAATACTGAACATTTTCCGCCACTCGCGCACACCGGGTAACTACGTGGTGCTGTCGGGCGATGTGCATTATTCCTTCGTCTACGAAGTGCTTATCCGACACCGCAAGGCCGGGCCGCGAATCTGGCAGATCACCAGCAGCGGGATCAAAAACGAGTTTCCGAAAACCCTGCTGGAATGGTTCGACCGCCTCAACCGCTGGCTCTACTCGCCACGCTCCCCGCTGAACTGGCTCACCAAACGCCGACGCATGCGCATCGTGCCGTATACGCCGGAACATGCTGAGGCAGGTGAACGCTTATGGAATTCGGCGGGGATCGGTCAGGTGTTTTTCAATGAACAGGGGCAGCCGCGCGAGATCATTCAGCACAATTCGAATGGCAAGGCGAAGACGCGGATGTTGGCGCCGGATCTGGCGGATTATCCGGACTAGCCATAGTTTTTTCCCACACCGAGAATGCCGAATGCCGACAGCGCGGCGGTTTCTCACTGCCCGAGACAGTGGACAAGGATTACAACCTTCTCAGAAACGTCTCCAGAGTTCTTAAGTGATACTGAGCGTGCTCGCAGCAAGCCTTCTGCGAAACAACCACTAGTAGGTGTCGCCTTGTCATCCTGTACTCACCTCCATACGTTCTTGGCATCCAGCGAGGATCGAGAGCTAACTTCGCAATCTCGGCAAGAATCCAAGCCTGTCGTGATGATGCCTCTTGGCGAGAACAGCACACTCGAAGAAACAGCCTACTTAATGCGCTCAACCGCAAACGCCGACCGGTTGATCAGATCGATCGGCGAAATGCGCGCAGGAAAAGCCAAAGTCAGACATTTGATCGAAGAGTGAAAATCGTCACGACTGAACGACGCATCCCACACCTCTGACAATCATCTCCACCTCCCGCTCATCAATCGTCAACGGTGGCAGCAGCCGTATCGTCTTGCCACGCGTGACGTTGATCAACAGTCCATGATCCCGCGCCGCGATCAGGGTCAGATCACGCACCGGTTGTTTCAGCTCGATACCAATCATCAAACCCTGACCGCGAATTGCCAGGACGTTGGGATTGTCCGCCAGCTCTGCGCGCAGGCGAGTTAATAGCCGTTCCCCCTGAGTCCTGGCGTTTTCCAGCAGGCCCTGTTCTTCGATGATGTCCAGCACCGTGCAACCGACCCGGCACGCCAGCGGATTGCCGCCGAAAGTGCTTCCATGGCTCCCGGGCGTAAACAGATCCGCCGCCCTGCCCCGGGCCAGGCACGCGCCGATCGGCACACCGTTGCCCAGTCCTTTGGCCAATGTCATGACATCCGGGACGATGCCTTCATGTTGGAACGCAAACCAGCGGCCGGTGCGGCCGATACCGGTCTGGATCTCGTCGAGCATCAGTAGCCACGCGTGACGATTGCACAGTTCGCGCAGGGCTTTCAGGTAGCCGGGCGGCGCCAGTTGTACTCCGCTTTCGCCCTGAATCGGCTCAACCAGAATCGCCACGATGCGCTCACCGTGTTTTTGCTGCACCTGTTCCAGCGCTGCGAGATCACCGAACGGCACTTTGAGGAAATCACCCGGCAATTCGTTGAAACCCAGGCGCACCGCCGGGCCATCGCTGGCCGATAAGGTGCCAAGTGTGCGGCCGTGGAACGCGTTGGCCATGACCACCACCAGCGGCTGTTCGATGCCTTTGCGCCAGCCGTACAAACGCGCCAGTTTCAGCGCCGTTTCATTGGCCTCGGCACCGGAGTTATTGAAGAACGCCCGCTCCATCCCCGACAGCTCGGTCAGCCGTTTGGCCAGTTGCTGCTGCCAGTCAATGCTGTACAGATTCGACGTGTGCAGCAGCAACCCGGCCTGCTCGCTGATCGCCGAAACGATCCGCGGGTGCGAGTGGCCGACATTGGTCACCGCCACACCGGCAACCGCATCCAGATACTCGCGACCGGCCTGATCCCACAGGCGAGTGCCCAGGCCTTTAGTGAAACTCAGGGCCAGCGGTTGGTAGGTGTTCATCAGGGCGGCGGTCATGACTTCAAACTCCAGTGAAGGTCGGTGTGCTGGCAGTATGGTTAGCCACCGAAACTGGATAAACTCGGTAAAACTTCATTCATTTAAAAGCAGAGCTTGATAATGGACCTGTTCCAGTCGATGAGCGTGTACGTCAAAGTCGTCGAAGCCGGGAGCATGACGGCGGCCGCGTTGCAGTGCGACATGTCGACGACCATGGTGGGTAATCATTTGCGCGCGCTGGAACACCGACTGGGCGTGCAACTGCTGCAACGCACGACCCGCCGTCAGCGGCTCACCGAGTTTGGCAGCGTTTATTACCAGCGATGCCTGGAAGTGTTGGGATTGGTCGCCGATTCCGAACGCCTCGCCGAACAGACCCTCGATCAACCCCGGGGCATGCTGCGCCTCACCGCGCCGCTGACGTTCGGCGTTGAACGGCTGGCGCCGGCGCTGAGTGAATTTTCACTGCTTTATCCACAGGTCAAACTCGATGTGGTGTTGACCAACACCCGTCCCGATCTACTGGAAAGCGGCCTCGATGTCGCGTTTCGGCTGGGCAATTTCGAGCAGTCCAACCTGATCGCCCGGCCCTTGATCGACTACACCCTGACCGCGTGCGCGTCGCCGCAATACGTCGCCCGGCGCGGCATGCCGAAAACGCCGGAAGACTTGCAACAACACGACTGCCTGTCGTTCGCCTATCCCGCCGGTGACGACTGGCAATCGGTGGAAAAGCGCTGGCGCCTCAGCGGCCCCGACGGGGAGATCATGGTCGACGTCAGCGGGCCTATGCTGATCAACAGCTCCGCCGGGCTGCATCAGGCTGCCCGCACCGGCATGGGCATCGTGATGCTGCCGGATGCGCTGGTGGAGCAAGACCTGCGCGAAGGCCGACTGGTGAAAGTGATCGCCGATTTCCAGCCACCCAGCAGACCGATGCATCTGCTGTATGCGCCGGATCGCTATCGCTTGCCGAAACTGCGTCGTTTCGTAGAGTTTGTCATGCAGCGCTGGGGCAAATCCTGACGTCACCTGCACCAGCCTCCCAGGAAGAATCACTGACAAGGACCCGAACAGCAGATGAACAAGACACTCGTCGTACGTGATTTGCTGCCCGTCGAAACGCAATCGGTGTGGCAGTTTCTCGGGCAGCATGGCTGGGGCCATCGCACCGGCTCAGCTGAACACTTCGCCCGGTTGATCGAGCACTCTCAGCGCACGGCCGTCGCCGTCCAGGGTGAGCGCATCATCGGTTTCGCTCGCGGGATCACCGATGGCTTGTCCAACGGCTACCTGTCGATGGTGGTGGTCGATGACCAGCATCGGCGTGCAGGGATTGGCCGCGCACTGGTCGAGCACATCATGGGCGACAACCCGGATATCACGTGGGTGCTGCGTGCCGGGCGCGAGGGCGCTGAGGCTTTTTTCGCCAGCCTGGGTTTCGAGACCTCGGTGATCGCCATGGAACGGCCGCGCCTGAAATAGCGCACGCCGGGAAAAAACTCGACCGGCAGACCGTTGCTCCGTGACAACGCCGCCGCGCTCCCCTAAATTAGTCGGCCTGAAAAAGCCCTCGGTTTTCTCATCTCCACTCAAGTTAAAAAGTAGTGAAATTTCAATGTCCGATTTCAACACCGCTGAATCCGTAGTCACCGAATCGTCCAAAGCGGAATACGAAAACTCCATCAATCTTTCACAACACCTGCCACAAGCCAAAATCATCAGCGAGATGGTCCTGGACGCGTTCCAGTCGACCCGCGAAAGCGACCAGATCCGCGAACTGCGCGCGGCGATCCGTCAGGCTCACGACAGCTTCGATGACGACAAGGCCTACGAGCTGATGGGCGAACTCAAGGCGCTGAAAGACGCTGAAGCGGCGGACCTTGCCGCCCTTGAAGACCTCAGCAGCAAGTTCTCGATCGGCCGCATTCTGTCCAGCTTCAAGGACGATCCGGCGTTCCAGGAAATCGTTTATGGCCTGGCCCTCAAGGTGCTGAACCAGACCCACCAGGCAATCAGCAACCCGAGCGGCGGCAAGAGCAAAGCGGCGAAGAAGAAAGAAGTCGAAATCTTCACCATCAGCAAGGACGGCATCAGCGTGACCTTGCCACTGCGCACACCACGCTCGCGCCTGAACGTTGACCGTGCAGCGCTGGAGTTCCTCGGTTTCACCTTCGTCGGTGAAGGTGAGGAAGCGGAACTGGAAAGCGAAGTCTTCGTTGATAATGCGGGTACAGAGCAGGCAGTGAACCGCAAGAACATCATCACCGCATTGCAACAGCAGACTGCGTTTGATGGCTATAGCATCGCCGCGCAGTAATCCGCAGCGGTGTACGAAAAAGCCCTGCACTGAGATTCAGTGCAGGGCTTTTTGGTTTTCGGCTGGGGATTAGTGGAATGGCGTAAATCCCATCCCCTCATCGGAACGCCGCCCGCCCAGCCCTCTCCCGAGGGAGAGGGAGCCGATCGTGAGATATTCAAGAGATGCACCGAAATGAAAGTGCTGTGCCGAATCCACAATCGCCTCAATCTCTCAGGTCGATGTATAGCGCAAGACACCTCGGTCAGTCCCTTATCCCGAGGGAGAGGGAGCCGATTTGCGGATATTGTGGAAGTTCGCCGAAATGAAAGTGCTGTGCCGAATCCACTATCGCCCCGGTCTCTCAGGTCGACGTATAGCGGAAGACACCTCGGTCAGTCCCCTCTCCCTCTGGGAGAGGGCTAGGGTGAGGGCAAGCCGTCAAACCACCCTCAAGCCGAAGGATGCAACGCTACAATCATGTCCACTTCAATCGCTGCGTTCTTCGGCAACTGATACACACCGACCGTGGTGCGCGTGTGCCGGCCGGCATCACCGAGCACATGACTGAACACGTCCGACGCACCGTTGGCGACTTCGCTCAGATCAACGAAGTCCGGCGTCGACTTCACGTAAACAGTGACCCGCAACAACGCCTTGATCTTGTCCAGCGAACCGACGGCATCGACGATCAGCGCCAGGCAACGCATCGCACTGATGCTCGCGGCGGCTTGCGCATCCTTGAGGGTCAACTCCAGTCCGACGCGACCCGGATACTGAATCTTGCCGTTAGTGCGCGGCACCATGCCGCTGATGTACAGCTCATCATGATGACGGATCAGCGGCGCGTAATTGCCGCCGGCGGTGTTCTCACCATAGATGTCGTAGTTCAGCTCTTGGGCCAGGGCAATAAAACGCTCGTCGCAGGTCATCCTCTCAGTCATTTCGCCCAGCCTTTTGATCAGTGCATGAAGAAGCTCGAATCACGGCAGTAAAACACCGAAAAATGGCTTGGTGCTATCACTGTCGGGGTTGGATCCAAATCTAGGGGTTTTGAACTCCACTCGCAACCCTCACCCTAGCCCTCTCCCAGAGGGAGAGGGAACTAATTGCGGGATATTGACGAGATACACCGACCTGAAAGCGCTCTACCGAATCCAGAATCGCCAAGATTCTTCAGGTCGACGGCGGATTCAAGACAACTCGGTCGGCCCCCTCTCCCTCTGGGAGAGGGCTGGGCGGGCGGCGTTCCGATGAGGGGCTTTACGCTAGGCAACAAAAAAACCCGCACATCTCTCAATGTGCGGGGTTTTTCGTCCAGCCTTTAAACCTTACGGCGCGTACGTCAGCAGCAGTTCTGCGGGCACCTTGAAGTCCAGGGACATCATGACGCTCAACGCAGTGATGGTGAAGATCGAGAACACGAACAGCTTGCGTGCCCAGACCGTGTCATCCACTGCCTTGTAGCCGGTCCAGGCCATGTACAACCAGTACATGCCCATGGCCGCAGCCACCGCGAGATAGCTCATGCCAGCGTAACCGCTGAAGGTCAGCATCAAGGTCGCTACGAGGAACGCCAGGATGTAGAGCAGGATGTGCTTCTTGGCCACTTGGATCCCGCGCTTCACTGGCAACACCGGAATCGATGCGGCCAGGTAATCGTTGAAGCGGAAGATCGCGATGGCGTAGGAATGCGGCATCTGCCACAGGCTGAACATCACCAGCAACGTCAGCGCGGCCATGTCGAAGCTGTTGGTTACGGCAACGTAACCGATCACTGGCGGCATGGCGCCCGACAGACTGCCCACCAGCGTGCCGTGAACCGACTTGCGCTTGAGGTACAGGCTGTAGAAGCCGACGTAGATGATGAAGCCGATCACCGCGAACAAAGCGGCCAACGGGTTGGCCACCTTGTACAACAACGCAACGCCGAGAACACCAAGGATGGTCGCGTAGACCAGGGCCAGTTTCAGGGAGATCAAGCCCTGCACCAGCACCCGGTTTTTAGTGCGTTCCATCTTCAGGTCGATGTCGCGGTCGATGCAGTTGTTGAACACGCAACCGGAGGCAACAACCAGGGATGTACCGATCATGGCAGCCAGAAACACCGCCAGATCCACATGCCCTTTCGAGGCCAGGAAAAACCCGCCTGCCACAGAAAGCACGTTACCGAAAATGATCCCCGGTTTGGTGATTTGGATAAAGTGCTTGAGCGACATCGGGTCTTACCTCACTTCGCCATCATGTAGGTGTGGATGCTGAACATGATCCACAACGACAGGCCAACCAGCAGCACGATCACGATCGCCGTAAAGACGAATGCAATCACGTTGTTACGCTGAGCAATGGAACGGTCCAGGTGCAGGAAGTAATACAGGTGAACAATCACCTGGATTACTGCGAACAGCAGAACGATTGCCAGCGTGGTGGCCTTCGGCAGGCTCGGGTACATCACCAGACCGAATGGAATCACGGTCAGGATCACCGACAGGATGAAGCCAATGGCGTACGACTTTACGCTGCCGTGGCCAGCATCATGGCTGTCATGGGAGTGTGCATTAGCCATTACAGAGTCCCCATCAGGTAAACAACGGTGAATACGCAGATCCACACCACGTCCAGGAAGTGCCAGAACAGGCTCAGGCAGCTCAGACGGGTCTTGTTGGTCGCCGTCAGGCCGTGCTTGTTGACCTGGTACATCATGATGCCCATCCAGATCAGACCCGCAGATACGTGCAGACCGTGGGTACCAACCAGGGTGAAGAACGCGGACAGGAAGCCCGAACGGCTAGGACCGAAGCCCTCGGAGATCAGCAGGTGGAACTCGTTGATCTCCATGGCGATAAAGCCTGCGCCCAGCAGGAAGGTCATGAACAACCAACCCAGAACCTGCTGCTTCTTGCCTTTGAACAACGCCAGCATGGCGAAGCCGTAGGTGATCGAACTGAACAACAGCAGAGCGGTTTCGCCCAGCACGTATGGCAGTTCGAAGATGTCGTGGCCCGACGGGCCACCGGCAACGTTGTTTACCAGTACTGCGTACACCGCGAAGATCGACGCAAACAGAATGCAGTCGGTCATCAGGTAGAGCCAGAAACCGTAAACGGTCATCTCGCCCGAGTCGTGGTGATGGTCATCGTGCCCATGGTCACCATGGGCGTGTCCAACATTGGTCACTAAGTTCGACATGGTTTAAGCCTGTTCCAACGAGGTTTCAACACGGGTGGCACCGGCCGGGATTTTCCCTGCCGCAACCAGACGCTTGTGCTGCTCGGCTTCGATACGCTCGATCGTTTCAACCGGAACCATATAGCCCTGGTCGTCACGTGCAGCGTGGATCACGAAGTAGATGACGGTGCCGGCCAGGCTGGCGATTGCCAACCACCAGATGTGCCAGATCATCGCGAAACCGAAGACGGTCAACAGTGCGCCCATCACCACGCCAGTGGCGGTGTTGTTCGGCATGTGGATCGGCTCGTACTTGGCCGGACGCTGGTACGCAGTACCGTTTTCCTTGGCTTCGGTGAACGGGTCGATGCAGTCAGCCTTAGGCAGCACGGCAAAGTTGTAGAACGGCGGTGGCGACGAGGTCGACCATTCCAGGGTGTGAGCATTCCACGGGTCACCGTGATCGCAAACGTTCTCTGGCTTGTTACGGTCACGCACGCTCACATAGAGCTGGATCAGCTGGCAGGCGATACCGACAGCGATCATCACCGCACCGAACATGGCAACGTACAGGTACGGTACCCACTCAGGGTTGGTGGTGGCGTTCAGACGACGGGTCATGCCCATGAAGCCCAGTGCATAGAGCGGCATGAACGCGACAAAGAAGCCCGAGATCCAGAACCAGAACGCTGCTTTACCCCAGCCTTCGTGCAGCTTGAAGCCGAACGCTTTCGGGAAGTAGAACGCGAAACCAGCGATGTAACCGAATACCGCACCGCCGATGATCACGTTATGGAAGTGCGCGATCACGAACAGGCTGTTGTGCAGAACGAAGTCAGCACCCGGGATGGCCAGCAGTACGCCGGTCATGCCGCCGATGGCGAAGGTCACCATGAAGCCCAGAGTCCACAGAACCTGGCTGGTGAAGCGCAGACGGCCCTGGTAGATGGTGAACAGCCAGTTGAATAGCTTCACACCCGTCGGGATGGAAATCAGCATCGTCGCCAGACCGAAGAAGGCGTTGACGCTGGCACCCGAACCCATGGTGAAGAAGTGGTGCAGCCAAACCATGAAGCCCAGTACCGAGATCGCGCCCGAGGCGTAGATCATCGAGTGGTGGCCGAACAGTTTCTTGCCGGTGAACGCCGAGATCACTTCCGAGAAGATGCCGAATGCCGGCAGGATCAGGATGTAAACCTCAGGGTGGCCCCACGCCCAGAACAGGTTGACGTACATCATTGGATTGCCACCAAGTTCATTGGTGAAAATGTGGAAATCCATGTAACGGTCAAGGGTCAGCAGTGCCAGGGTAGCGGTCAGGATCGGGAACGAAGCCACGATCAGAACGTTTGCCCAGGTGCAGGTCCAGGTGAAGATCGGCATGTCCATCAGTTTCATGCCAGGGGTACGCATTTTCAGTACGGTCGCGAGGAAGTTGACCCCCGTTAGCGTCGTACCTAACCCGGATAGCTGTAGCGCCCAGATGTAGTAGTCCATGCCCACGCCAGGGCTGTATTGCAGACCCGACAATGGTGGATAGGCAACCCAACCGGTCTTGGCGAACTCGCCGACGCCCAGGGACAGGTTGATCAGCACTACGCCGGATACCAGCAGCCAGAAGCTCAGGGAGTTCAGGAACGGGAACGCAACGTCACGCGCGCCGATCTGCAGCGGCACTGCAAGGTTCATCAGGCCGGTGAAGAATGGCATCGCCATGAAGATGATCATGATCACACCGTGAGCGGTGAAGATCTGGTCATAGTGTTCAGGTGGCAGGTAGCCAGGCGAACCCTCGGTGGCCATGGCCAACTGGGTACGCATCATGATGGCGTCGGCAAAACCGCGCAGCAGCATGACCATGGCGACGATGATGTACATCACGCCGATTTTCTTGTGGTCGACCGAGGTCAACCACTCGGTCCACAAGTAGGTCCACTTCTTGAAGTAGGTGATTGCAGCGAACAGCGCCAGACCACCGAGGGCGATCATGGCGATGGTCACCATCACGATCGGCTCGTGGAATGGGACTGCTTCCCAACTTAATTTACCAAACATCGTTTACTCCTCTGCCCCGGCAGCTGAATGCGAACTCGAGTCAATTTCCGTGGCCGCCACTTCTTTCTCTTTCTTCTCGTGCTTCAGCGGCTTGCCCGGCTTCATACCTTCGTACTTGTCGACGATGATCTGGAACTGGTTCGGCGTGACCGAGGAGTAGAGCTCGACTGGGTTGTTCTGGCTCGGTTTGGCAAGGGCCGCGTATTCAGCTTGATCAAGCTGTTTAGGTGACTTCTTGACTTCACTTACCCAGGCGTCGAAATCTTCCTGAGTGGTGGAGATAGCCTTGAATTTCATACCGGTGAAACCCGCGCCGCTGTAGTTGGCGGAGATACCGTCCATTTCAGCGTTGCGGTCAGCGATCAGGTGCAGCTTGGTCTGCATGCCCGCCATCGCGTAGATCTGGCCGCCCAGACCCGGGATGAAGAACGAGTTCATCACAGCGTCAGAGGTGATCTTGAAGTTGATTGGCGTGTGCGCCGGGAACACGATCTTGTTGACCGTGGCGATGCCTTGTTCCGGGTAGATGAACAGCCACTTCCAGTCCAGCGCAACGACTTCGATGGTCACTGGCTTGACGTCGGATTGAATCGGACGATACGGGTCCAGTTCGTGGGTCGAAATGTAGGTGATGTAACCCAGGGCAATAATGATCAGGACCGGGATGGTCCAGACTGCCACTTCGATTTTGGTCGAGTGCGACCATTTCGGGGTGTAGACGGCGTTCTTGTTCGACGCGCGGTACTTCCAGGCGAACAGGAAGGTCATGACGATAACCGGCACAACGACCAACAGCATCAGCAGGGTCGCGGTGATGATCAGGTTTCGCTGTTCCAGGCCAACCTGGCCCGTTGGATTGAGCAAGGTCATGTTGCAGCCTCCCAGCAACAACGTGCCGAGCAGCGGCACTAGGCCTAGTAATCTGGGGTACCTGTTTTTACTCATCTCACGACCTCTAAAGCAGCTTGCGCAATGCAGTTGGGTTTTGATCGCCAACACTTCACCCTGCCAAGGGTTGGCATTTTCTTTGGATTGAATAAGGGCCGCCCGTCGCGCGTCAGACGCTCGACAAAACCTGGGACAGCGGTCAGTTCTTATTCGAATTCGTGGTCAAAGGCCTTGTTACAGACCAATTCCATTTGGTGCGGAAAGTTGGAAGGCACCGACACCTGGGTGTCTTGAAAGCCTTTCGACTCACTCGACACCCGACTTCCTGCTCGCCTCCTTAATAAAGGCTGAACAGTGCCGGGAATTCAGTGCGGGCGATTGTAGATAGGTAGCGCCCTATACACCATGTCTTATCCCGAAATAATTTTTATCCGTTCGAGCAACAATGCATCGCCATTTTTGCAAAAGTTCCACATGTTATCGAAATAGATTCTCAACAAAAACACCAAAAAATGTAGGTGTACCCGCGTCAGTTCAGACAGCTCCGAAGGCTATTTCCGAACGCTGGAACAGCGCAAAGCCCGATAACCCAAGGCTTTTGGCCATATACCCGCGCTTGTTAAAACTGCCTGCTCTGGCACTCGCGTGCTAAAGCCGAAAAACCCCGAAACTGACCAATCCTTTTTTGTAACAACGGCCGAATCCGCGTCACTCAAGAGCCCTGCGACACGGCGCGTGTGACAACATGTCGCACACTTGCCACACCCTTCCTTGCCACCCGTCACGGTGTCTTCACAAACACCGTGAAAAGCAAAACGCCCCGATTGGCTGATCCGCAAATCGAGGCGTTTTCTGTATCGGCCAGACAGCCGATTAGTTGACTCAGCGCAGTGCTTTTCGGTTACGCGAGGTCAGCAACGGCACCAGGATCACCACCAGCACAAACGCCACCAGTGCCCATTGTGCCAACGACAAGCCAAGGATCGGCGGGTACGGCGTCGAGCAGAAACCGTCAACCTGGAAGCCCAGCGGGAAGATCTTCGCCAGCGGCAGATCATCGACAATCGGCTGCAGCACATCGATGCCGCAACTCACCGCCGGATAGAACTGGGTGTACACGTGATGTCCGGCCACACCGGCCCCGGCAATCGCACAAATCACCACCAGCACCTCGAACACGGTGATGCTGCGACGGCTGCGCATGGCCGCGCCGATGAACGCGAACAGCGCGATCAGCAGCAACGCATAGCGCTGCAAGATGCACAGCGGGCACGGCGCTTCGCCGAGCACGATCTGCATATATAGAGCGCCACCGATCAGCGCCAGGCAGATGATCCCCAACAGCACCAGAAAGCGCCGCTCACGGCCCAACCGAATCGTTTCCTCGCTCATCGCGTTTCCCTTTTATGTCCATGGTTCAACCGGCTCGCGGCTGAAGGTTGTCGCAAGTCTACACCGGGGGAATAAACGATAAAGCGGTTAAGCAACCATTAACCTTGGATCATGTTTCACAAATTCAGACCGCATAACGGCCTTCGCGAGCAAGCTCGCTCCCACATTGGATCTGCGTCAAATAAAGATCCTGTGGGAGCGAGCTTGCTCGCGAAGGGGGCGACTCGGTCTTAAATCATTCCAAAGCCGAAGCCGGCCCGAAGAACTCATAACGGCTTTGTTTCTCCGGCACACCCAGCGCTTTCAAATGCCGCTTGATCGCCCCCATGAAACCCCTCGGCCCAAGGAAGTAGGCGTCGACATCACGCTGCTGCGGCAACCACTCGCCAAGCTGTGCCTGATCCAGGATCCCGACCTTGTCCGCTGCCGGACTCACACCGTCATCCTCGGCATAGCAGTAAAAACGCTTGAGTTGCGGATGACGTTCAGCCAGCTCATCAATCCAGCCGCGGAACGCATGCACGCTGCCATTGCGCGCGCAGTGGATAAAGTGCACCGGACGCTCGGTTTCCAGCGCGGCTTCAAGCATCGCCAGAGTTGGCGTGATGCCGACGCCGCCGCTGATCAACACCAACGGCTTGTCGCTCGCGGTCAAAGTGAACTCACCCGATGGCGGGAACAACTGGATGCTCGCGCCGACCTGCAGTTGATCGTGCAAGTGATTGGAGGCACGACCACCCGGTTCGCGTTTGACGCTGATGCGGTACTGACCGTTGTTCGCCAGTGCCGACAGCGAGTAGTTGCGGCGGATTTCTTCGCCATCGAGGATCAGCTTCATGCCGATGTATTGACCCGGTTCGGCCGCGAGAATCGGGCCTTTGTCTGCCGGCTCAAAGTAGAACGAAATGATTTCCGCGCTCTCCTCGACCCTGGCCGCGACGATGAACTCACGCGCCCCGCGCCAGCCGCCGACGGCTTGTTCTTTCTGGTCATAGATCGCGGTTTCGGCGCCGATCAGAATGTCCGCCAGTTGACCGTACGCCGCGCCCCACGCGCTCATCACTTCTGGCGTGGCAATCTCTTCGCCGAGCACTTCGGAAATAGCGCGGAGCAGACAGGCACCGACAATCGGGTAGTGTTCCGGGAGGATCTGCAGGGCCACGTGCTTGTTGATGATCTTCGCCACCAGATCACCCAACTGGTCGAGCTGATCGATGTGCCGCGCGTACATCAACACGCCGTTGGCCAAGGCGCGCGGCTGGTCACCGCTGGCCTGGTGGGCCTGGTTGAACAGCGGCCGGACCTCAGGGTATTCAGAGAGCATCATGCGGTAGAAGTGAGTGATCAGCGCTTCACCGCCGCTTTCCAGCAGAGGCACGGTGGATTTAACGATGGCACGATCCTGAACGCTAAGCATAAGGTTGACTCCTGAGCTTTTTTGAAAAGTTGCCTTGGGGTTATCAGGTTTCGTGCCAACTTATTTATCCATATAAATCAACAGCTTGAGAATAACGTAGTCATAAAGACTCAAAGACCCTTATAGTCATCCCGACTACATCTTGTCTCTTTGACTACAAGACCATGACCGCCAAATCCCTGCTCACCGCCCTATTGCCACTCGTCTCCGACCTGTCCCGCGAATTGCCCGAGGGCGAGCGTTATCGACGCCTGCTCGAAGCCATGCGCGCCCTGCTGCCCTGCGATGCAGCGGCATTGTTGCGTCTCGACGGTGAATCGCTGGTGCCGCTGGCCGTGGACGGTTTAAGTACGGACACCCTCGGTCGGCGCTTCAAGGTCAGCGAGCACCCGCGTTTCGAAATTCTCCTCAGCGGTGCCGGACCCACGCGATTCGCCGCCGATAGCGACTTGCCCGATCCTTATGACGGTTTGGTCGACGGCCTCGACGAGCATCTGGAGGTTCACGATTGCCTCGGCTGTCCTTTATTTGTCGATGAAAAACTCTGGGGCCTGATCACCCTCGACGCCCTCGACCCCGAGCGTTTCGAACCGATCGAACTCGACGCCCTGCAAGCCTTCGCCAGCCTCGCCTCGGCCACGGTCAACGCCGCCGAACGTATAGAACGTCTGGCCAATCGCGCAGAAGACGAGCACCAGCGCGCCGAAGTTTATCGTCAGGCCAGCGGCCAGCAGAACCGCGAAATGATCGGCCAGAGCAAGGCGCTGAAAAAACTGGTGGAGGAAATCAATCTGGTCGGCGGCAGCGATCTGACGGTGTTGATCACCGGGGAAACCGGCGTCGGCAAAGAACTGGTCGCCCAAGCGATTCACGCCGCCTCGCCCCGTGCCGAAAAACCAATCATCAGCCTCAACTGCGCCGCGCTGCCCGACACGCTGGTAGAAAGCGAACTGTTCGGCCACGTGCGCGGTGCCTTCACCGGCGCCACCAGCGACCGACGCGGCAAGTTCGAACTGGCTAATGGCGGTACGTTGTTTCTCGATGAAGTCGGTGAATTATCGCTGACCGTGCAGGCGAAATTGCTCCGCGTTTTACAGAGCGGCCAGTTGCAACGTTTGGGCTCGGACAAGGAGCATCAGGTCGATGTGCGCCTGATTGCCGCGACCAACCGCGACCTGGCCGAAGAGGTGCGCAGCGGTCGCTATCGTGCCGACTTCTACCATCGCCTCAGCGTCTACCCGTTGCGCGTGCCGGCGCTGCGTGATCGTGGCCGCGATGTGTTGCTGCTCAGTGGTTTCTTCCTCGAACAGAACCGTTCACGCATGGGCCTCAACAGCCTGCGCCTGAGCAGCGACGCCCAGGAGGCGTTGCTCGCCTACACGTGGCCGGGCAATGTGCGTGAACTGGAACACTTGATCGGGCGCAGTGCGTTGAAGGCGCTGGGCAACTGCAAGGTGCGGCCGAAGATTCTCAGTTTGAGCGCGGCGGATCTGGATTTGCCGCGCGAGGTTGTGGATAACTCGGTTGAGGCTGGTGTCGGTGTCGTGGCTGAGATGCCGTTGATCACTGGAGATTTGCGCAGTGCGACCGAGCAGTATCAGCGGCGTTTGATCAGTGCGGCGCTGGAGCGTAATCAGGATAACTGGGCGAGTGCGGCGCGGGAGTTGGGGCTGGACCGAGCCAACCTCGGCCGCATGGCCAAACGACTAGGAATGAAGAGCTAAAAGCACACCCTCACCCTAGCCCTCTCCCGGAGGGAGAGGGGACTGATTGGGAGATATTCAAGAATTCCGCCGACGTGCCCCTGCTTTGCCGAATCCATAATCGACTCGGTAGTTCAGGTCGA
Organism: Pseudomonas sp. 3B-A001-10F; assembly: GCF_056313565.1. NCBI lineage: Bacteria > Pseudomonadati > Pseudomonadota > Gammaproteobacteria > Pseudomonadales > Pseudomonadaceae > Pseudomonas > Pseudomonas sp. 3B-A001-10F. The sequence goes on along the minus strand of NZ_JBQYFW010000018.1, from coordinate 6,282 downwards.
TGTACAACGCCAGACACCGCGGTAGGCTCCCTCTCCCTCGGGGAGAGGGCTGGGGTGAGGGGCTTTGGCTTTTGATCTGCACGCCACCCGACAACTAACCTAAAGCCCACCCCTTTAACGCCGATAACCCGGCATCAATAGTTTCTGGCGATTTGCACCCTCGCCCACCACCTTTCCACAGAAGGTTCATATGTCCTCCACCAAAGCCCGCGCAGACTCACTTTCGCTTCTGCTATTTACCTTGCGCAGCGGCAAGCTGATGGCGATCAACCTGCTGAAAGTCAGTGAAATCATCCCCTGCCCGCCGCTGACCAAGCTGCCGGAGTCGCACCCGCACGTGAAAGGCATCGCCACCCTGCGCGGTGCTTCGCTGTCGGTGATCGACCTCAGCCGCGCCATCGGCGAACGCCCGCTGGAAGACCCGAACGGTGGCTGCCTGATCGTCACCGACGTCAGCCGCTCCAAGCAGGGCCTGCATGTACAAGCGGTGAGCAAAATCGTCCACTGTCTGACCACCGACATCAAACCGCCGCCGTTCGGTTCCGGCGGTTCGCGCGCCTACATCACTGGCGTGACCTCGGTGGACGGCACACTGGTGCAGGTGCTGGACATCGAAAAGGTTATCCACAGCATCGCCCCGGCGCAGATCGAAATGGCCCCGACCGACCTGACCATGGAAGACGCCGAGGTGCTCGGCAACGCACGCATCCTGGTGGTCGACGACAGCCAGGTGGCGCTGCAGCAATCGGTACACACCCTGCGCAACCTCGGCCTGCAATGCCACACCGCACGCAGTGCCAAGGAGGCCATCGACTGCCTGCTCGACCTGCAAGGCACGGCGCAGCAGATCAACCTGATCGTCTCCGACATCGAAATGTCCGAAATGGACGGTTACGCCTTCACCCGCACCCTGCGCGAGACCCCGGACTTCGCCCATTTGTACGTGCTGCTGCACACCTCGCTGGACAGCGCGATGAACAGCGAAAAAGCGCGGCTGGCCGGGGCGAACGGTGTGCTGACCAAGTTCTCCTCGCCGGAACTGACCCACTGCCTGATCGAAGCGGCCAAACACGTCGCCGCCCACGGGCACTGAGTCTTGGCCCAGAGGCATTGTTTTTTGATGCGGCGCGACCTGGGCAAGGACGCGCCGGATGCGCTTTGGCCTCAAGGCATTGAACTGTGTACGTACTCCGTCGAACTGGCGGCGGACGTGCATGACTTGATGCAACTCGGCTACCGCGAAGGTGGCGGCCGAGTGCCGGCGCTGGACGTTTGGCAGCAGCAGTTCGAGACCGATCCCGAATACGATCCATCGCTGTGCTTTATTGCCCACGATGGCGAAGGCGTGGTCGGCGTGGCGCAATGCTGGACCAGCTCGTATATCAAGAATCTGGTGGTGCATCCGCGCATGCAGGGCCGAGGATTAGGCCGGGCGTTGCTGTTCAATGCATTCAAGGTGTTTCAGCAGCGCCGGGAAGGGTTTGTTGATCTGAAAGTGCTGGAGGACAACCAGCGGGCGCAGCGCTTGTATGAAAGTGCCGGGATGTATGTGGTCCGCCGCGAGCTGGTGCCGGACTGCTCGCGAAGAGGCCAGCACAGGCAACTTCCCTTCTCAGACAGACTCAAACCTTGGCCACCCACGACCAAGGATTCCCCATGAAAACTTTCACCGCAAGCCTGCTCTGCCTCACCGCCCTCGCCTCCCAGGCGCACGCCTCCAGCCCCGACGCCTGGGCCGCCTACGACAAAACCGTACTCGCCAGTTGCAGCAAAGCCAGCGGCCTGAAAAACGCCAAACCGGTCGGCACCCCCGCACAATTCGATGACCGCGTCGGCTACACCGCCGTTCTGCTGCAAGGCCAATACCCGCAAAAACACATGAAAGGCCAGCAAGGCACCGAGCTATGCCTGTACAACAAAAAATCGAAAACCGCCTTCGTCACCGAGTGGGACTCGATCCGTCCGACCGCCAAATCCCAGTGAGTGGCGCATAACTTGCTTCGATCCAGTTCTGTGCGGTGGTTTTCCGCCACCGTTTCACACCCTGATTGAAGACAGATCGCTCAATGAATACGACGTTTTCCTGCGTAGGCTGCGGCAAATGCTGCACCGATCACCATGTCCCGCTGACCCTGACCGAAGCCCGCATGTGGGCGGCGGATGGCGGTCAGGTGATCGTGCTGGTCGAGGCATTTCTCGGTAATGGCCTGGGTTTGCCGGCGCAGCAGCGTGAACATGCCGAACGTCGCTCAGCGCTCGTTCGCAGCGGCGCGACAGACGCCCATGTGGCAATCACCTTCGCCGCTTACAACGTCGGCCCCTGCCGGAATCTTGACGAAGACAAGTTGTGCCGGATCTACGAGCGACGGCCGTTGGTGTGCCGCATTTATCCGGCAGAAATCAATCCGCATATCCCGCTCAACCCTGCCGCCAAGGATTGTCCGCCGGAGTCCTGGCAACAGGGGCCGGTGTTGATTGCCGGCGGTGAGTTGGTGGATCGGGAACTGGTGGAGTTGATTCAGCGCTCGCGCCAGGCCGATCGGGATGACATCGGCATCAAGGACGCGATCTGCGCGATGCTCGGGATTCGCACCACAGCGCTGAAGGGAGACGGGTTTACTGCGTACTTGCCGAATATGGATGCGTTTGCGGCGGTGATTGATCAGGTGACCGCGCAGCCGTTGACGACTGCACCCAGTGAGTGGGTGTTTCATCTATCGGGCGATGATGTTGCCGCGCAGATTTTGGCGGCCGGGGCGCAGGTGGTGACGGAGCCGGCGCAGACGTATGCGTTTATCTCGCTACGGGCGGCTTGATCGGGATTTTGCAAAAACCGAACTGGCCTCATCGCTGGCAAGCCAGCTCCCACAGGTATCTCGGGCGTTCACGTAATTTGTGTACGACACAGAACCCTGTGGGAGCTGGCTTGCCAGCGAAAGGTCCGGCACAGGCAGTATCAATCGCCGCGTTGAACGCAGGCGGGAATAAAACTCAGCGCTTGCCCATCGAACGACGGGTGCCCGGCGGCGCCATGCCCGGGGTCTTGGTGTGGCCGTTCTTGGCGCCGTTCTTGTACCACGGCTGGTTCGAGCCTTTGGCAGAAGCCAGCTCGCCCGGCTTGAACGGAAATTTGAACGCCGGGATATCGGCTTTGGTTTCGCTGGTATCGGCCAGTTCAGCCGAGACATCGCTCACAGCGTCGTCAACCGGCGGCAGGGTCGGGGAAGTCATAAAAGCTCCGGAAAGCAAAAAGTCGGGCCCGATCAGTGAGCCGCGAAGGCGCGCAGTATACCTGTGCGCCATGGCTCGGCACCTGAAGATTTGCAGCGCACGCCGAACGGTTTACAGGTAGGTGATGGTGACGATGCCTTTGTCGGTCGAGGTCTTCAGCGCTTCATAGCGCATGGAAATCGGCATCGACTGATGGCTACAGGCGTTGCGCTCAGTGTCGACATCGACTTTCACGCCGGGCTTGATTTCAATCTGGCGAGACTCACGAGCAGCAAACGCCCCGACCGGCCCGATCTGACAGCCCGAATCAACTATTTGCCCGGTGAAGCGGATCTCGCCGGATTGACTGGCCGGCGCGGCGAGTGCTGCGAGTGGAAGCAAGAGAAGCACATACGGCAGAGCGGTTTTCAGCTTCATTTCAAGACACTCCCGGGGTGAGCGGCCCAGAGAGATATGCGCCGCGCGCAGCCTGAGCCATACAAGCTGTATCCGCTCATAGAGGCGGATCTTTAAGAGACTAGTCAGGATCGCAAGCCGTGCAGGATGTCAGTTCATTCGTTGCTGGACGTTACTCAACAATTGCGAGGCGCTTTCCAACAACTGCGCCAGAAGCGCGTCATCCTCATCCATATACCCTTCGTATTCGCGAGATTGCGCCGCTCATGACACAACGCGAACAATCGCACCTGAACCTTGCTGATATGCGCCGTATGCACCAGACACTGAAAGACCAGATAGCGTTTATCCGATCGATAGCCACTCAATCGGAGCGCCGTCAGCGCCAACGCGTGCGCTGCGTTATAAGCCAAGTCGAAACGGCTGGAAAAAGACAAAGTAGAAGTTTGCGCATCCTTGAGCCGATCCACGGCCGAGCGCATCAAGCCCTCGCACTCCTTGCGATCCGGCGGCTCCGCTTTCAGCCCACCGCTACGTAGAAGATTCTCCAGACTCTCGTTGCTGCCCATCCTTGGACTCCAAAGGGTTTGCCCCTAACAGATCGATTTTTTCCTGCTGCACCACCCGCACGACAAAGCTGTTTCGCGCAGCCAGTTTCGCCGCCCAGTCTTGCGGGGTGTAAAGCGTCGGGTTGATGGGACGACCCAATTGCTCCTCCATGGGCATGAGCCGTTCCATGACGTCACTGTAGTGCAGGCCTTCGCCGATCAGCATGAGATCAATGTCACTGAGTGTGTTTGCTGTGTCCTTGGCGATGGAGCCATAGACAAACGCCCAAGTAATCTGCTCGGTAAAGGGCTGCAATGCCTGACGCAGAGGCTCGGCGATGCCAAACGTCTTGCGGGCGATGCCCAGTAGTTCGGCATAGATGGGACAGGCGGAATTGGCCTGGTAATGGTTCTGATTGCCCACCCTTGTCATGCGCAACACACCGGCTCGCTGCAGACGGTCGAGTTCACGCATGAGACTGCCTTTGCCAACACGCGCCCAGCGCACGATCTCATTGGCATAGAAAGTCTGGTCAGGCTTGCCGAACAGCAGACCCAACACTTTTTGTTGAGTGGTGGTAAATAGCGCTTCGCTTAGAGAGATAGTTTCCACTGTGAAGGCCAAAGAGTCCCAAAAAGGGAACGATAGGTCCCTTTTTGGGACTTATCAACCTTACGAATATTTCCAGAGACAGCGGCCACAAAACAATCGCCATCGCAAACAGGCTCACACCTACATTTGGATTGCGGTCCCCTTGTAGGAGCGAGCCTGCTTGCGAAGAACGATAACGCGGTGCTCAGACGGATTACGTTTGCGGATCAACCCGATCCAGCGCCCGGTTTACCGCCAGCTCGGCGAGCATGACGATCTGCTGGATCGCCAGCGCCGTACTGCGCTGCGGGCGACTGAGCTGATCAGCCAGATCACCGGCCATGACATTGGCTGAAGCCAGCGATTCGCAGGCGTGGGCGAGCAGGCTTTCGGTGTCGATGTTCGGGTGGATGAGGAACATCGTACTGGGCTGACGCGGCTGGACCGGTTCGGGGCAGAGGTAGAAATCGAGGGCGCGCTTGATGGCTTCGCGGGTTTTGATCTGGTCGTCGGCGCGGATGGCGTCTTCGAGTGGGGTTGTTTCGATGGGGGGATCGGGTACGGGCTTAGTCATGGAATCGGTTCTCACTGATCGGAGCCGACCAATTGCCGTTTCTCACGCGACGAATTGGGTGGCAGCTATGTGCAGGGTGAGAAACCGGGCAAGAACCACCACCTCCGGCCGGACCGAAGTCCGCCCGCACACAGCCGCCATAGAAATGCAGGCAGCAATGAACTGGCGGCAATTATGACGATACTGCTGGTGGAATAATACTTAACCCGGGTTCTCACACCCGATCGCCGAGTTTTCGGCGACAACCAAAGACTAGAGAGCGCACGTCCGACGGACAACCTGAAAAGTTTGTGGGAAGGTTCTGGTTATTTGACACAAATTTAAACAGCCAAAAGCCAACCCTCACCCTAGCCCTCCCGAAACGTCGGACCGCCCGGAGGGAGAGGGGACTGACCGTGGTGTTTGGCAGAGCTACGCCGACGTGCGATACCGTGTTGAACTCAGGTTTTGAAACAGATCAAAAGCCCCTCACCCTAGCCCTCTCCCGGAGAGAGAGTGGACTGACCGAGTTGTTTGGGAGAGCTACGCCGACGTGCAATATCGAGTCGAACTCAGATTCTGAAACAGATCAAAAGCCCCTCACCCTAACCCTCTCCCGGAGGGAGAGGGGACTGACCGAGTTGTTTGGTAGAACTACGCCGACGTGCAATTCCGCGTTGAACTCAGATTCTGAAAGGCCCACAAATCGGCTCCCTCTCCTCGGGGAGAGGGCTGGGGTGAGGGGCGAGTCCACCACAAACCCAAAGCCGAACACCCGCTTTTCACCACTCAATAGGCCGAGTGTCAGCTCGCCTGCTCTTGATCTTGATCCACGGGCGACGTCGGAAGGCTGAGCGGAGGGATTGATCCGGGCGTGGGAGCGCAGCGACCGTTTGGCGCAGCCAAACACAGCGAGAGGAGGTGCAGCGAAGCAAACCGTAGGCGCTGCGCCCGGATCGATC
>NZ_JBQYFW010000017.1:0-136679 GCF_056313565.1 Pseudomonas sp. 3B-A001-10F | reverse complement strand
GCAGAAGCGCACCATCGACTGCAAATACTTGCAGATCCTGCCAGGCATCATCGGGATAGCGCTGCGCGCCCCATTGAGTAGCCGTTTTGCGAAACAACCACTCAACCGGGTCGGCCCCCAGCCGCTTACGGGCCTCGGTCACACCGCTACGGGCCAACAGATGGTCAGAAGCCAGACCTTGGGCGCAGATGTTCAAACGTCGGGCGACTTCATGAACAGGTTCGTCGCGAAACAATGCCATGCCTAGCACCAGCCAGAGCACTTGGTCGGCAGGCAAGCGACGCCGCCGGATAGTGGCCTGGCTGGACAAATCCAGCGCAGACGCGACCCACTCGATGGGAATATTTTGAGTGAAAGTGCTCAAGTCACAGACGTTGAAAAGGTCGCCGAGGTCGAGCAAGTCCTGTTGAACAGACATAAAAAATCCGATGCCAGAGATCTGACATCGGATTTTCGAAGAAGCCCGGCGAGGATTCAAATGCTTAAGTGAACAGCATTACGCCAAGTGCGGGGCATTTTTTTGTCTGGCCGAAATCCCAAAGTCACTGCAGATCAAACTGTGTGCGAGCCTGTTCGCGAATGCGGTATGTCAGAAACGAAGAAGGTGACTGACACTACGCTTTCGCGAGCAGGCTCGCTCCGACATTGGATCGGTTTGGCTTACTGAATCTCTTCTGGTTTAACGATCACCCAGTTCTTGTCCGCCGTCACCGGCAACCCTTCTTTCGCCTGCGCCGCCGCATGCTTGGCCATCATGCCGTTGATTTGCGTCATGTACTTGTCCTTGCGGTTGACCCACAAGTGAATCCCGCCCTTGGCCACATCAACATCGTGAAACAGCATGTAACCGTCGCTGGTCGGGGTATCGCCACCGACCAATACCGGTTTTTTCCATTCATCGATGTAGGTCAGAATCGCTGCGTGCTTGCCGGCCATCCACGTCGCCGGCGTCCACAGATACGGCGTCAGTTCGAGCCCAAGGTTGGCCTTCTCGTCATATTTGCCGGCGGTAATCTGCTTGCGTGCCGTGGTCAGTTCGTTGGTCTCGCGGTTCTTCAGCAGGGTGGTCACGCCGATGACGTTCTGCGGTTTGACGTTGTAGCCGTACTTCGGATCCGCCGCGACCATACGCACCAGTTCTTCCGAGGCGGCGGTCATCACGTAGACCTCGATGCCGTTCTCCATCAGCTTGTTGTAAAGCTCTTGCTGGCCGGTGAAGATCTTCGGCGGATTGACGTCGAGTTTCTTGACCACATCGCCTTCGTAGTAAGTCGCCGGCACCGGCTTGCCCGAAGCCATCAGCTCATCGACGTAGCCTTTGAGTTCCTTGAGGGTGAAACCGGAGAACACCTGCGCCACCCACGGGTAGCAGACCATGTCGTCGACTTCGCAGAGCCGGTAGTAGTAACTGAACAGGCTTTCCTTGTGGTCGGCGGTGTCCTTGAACGGCATCAGTTTCAGCGAAGGGTCGAGTTTGTCGCGGGTGATCAGGCCCTTGTTTTCCATGAACGGCAACAAGGATTCTTCGAGGTCGTAGCGGTAACTGGTGTTGTCCATGTCGAACACCGCGTAGTTACCCTTGTTGGCGTTGGCGGCGATCATCGCGTCCAGCGCCTTGGCCTGATCGGCCGGCCAGTGTTTCAGGTCGGTGGCGAACGCCTGAGTGGCCAGCCCCATGCCCACAGCCAGTGCGACAGCCAGAAATTTCGGTGCGAACTTCATAAGCGTCTTCTCCCTGATTCAAAGAGATCGACGCTAACAAATATGTGTGACAGTCCTCGTCTGTCAGCGACCGCCCTCGTCCCTGTTTGCGCCAGATGCATTGCCGAGAGCGACACGGGCTTATTCCAAAAACGACGGACGCCCTAAGATTTCGGTATTAAATCATTGCAAATCAAGCTGTTAGGCTTGCCGGTTCGCAGCAGCCCCGGAAGGCTGTTGGCACAGTCTTTCCTGGAGATCTCATGAATCTACCGTTGATTCTCAACCTGCTGGTGTTCCTCGCCCTGCTCTTCGGTCTGGCGCAAACCCGCCACACCACGTGGAGCCTGGCGAAAAAAGTCCTGCTCGCGCTGGTGCTGGGTGTTGCGTTCGGCGTGGCCCTGCACACCGTTTACGGTGCCGGCAACCCGGTGCTGAAAGCGTCGATCGGCTGGTTCGATCTGGTCGGCAACGGCTACGTGCAGTTGCTGCAAATGATCGTCATCCCGCTGGTGTTCGCCTCGATCCTCAGCGCCGTGGCGCGTCTGCACAACGCCTCGTCGCTGGGCAAGATCAGCTTCCTGACCATCGGCACCCTGCTGTTCACCACCGCGATTGCGGCGCTGATCGGCATCGGCCTGACCAACCTGTTCGGCCTTACCGCTGAAGGTCTGGTCGCTGGCACCCAGGAAATGGCCCGTCTGCAAACCATTCAGACCGACTACGCCGGCAAGGTCGCCGACCTGAATGTGCCGCAACTGCTGCTGTCGTTCATCCCGCAAAACCCGTTTGCCGACCTGGCGCGGGCCAAGCCAACCTCGATCATCAGCGTGGTGATTTTCGCCGCGTTCCTCGGGGTCGCAGCGCTGCAACTGCTCAAGGATGACGTCGAGAAAGGTCAGAAAGTGATCAACGCCATCGACACCCTGCAAGCCTGGGTGATGCGTCTGGTGCGTCTGGTGATGAAACTGACCCCGTACGGCGTGCTGGCGCTGATGACCAAAGTGGTCGCCGGTTCCAACCTGCAAGACATCATCAAACTCGGCAGTTTCGTCGTGGTGTCGTACCTCGGTCTGGGCCTGATGTTCGTCGTGCACGGTTTGCTGGTTTCGGCGGCGGGTATCAACCCGCTGCGCTTCTTCCGCAAGATCTGGCCGGTGCTGACGTTCGCGTTCACCAGCCGTTCCAGCGCCGCGAGCATTCCGCTGAGCATTGAAGCGCAGACCCGTCGTCTGGGCATTCCACAATCGGTGGCGAGTTTTGCTGCTTCGTTCGGTGCGACCATCGGCCAGAACGGTTGCGCGGGTCTGTACCCGGCGATGTTGGCGGTGATGGTTGCGCCAACCGTAGGCATCAATCCGCTGGATCCACTGTGGATCGCGACGCTGGTGGCGATTGTGACCTTGAGTTCGGCGGGTGTTGCCGGTGTCGGTGGCGGCGCGACGTTCGCGGCACTGATCGTGCTGCCGGCAATGGGGTTGCCGGTGTCACTGGTGGCGTTGCTGATTTCGGTTGAGCCGCTGATCGACATGGGCCGCACGGCGTTGAACGTGAGTGGCTCGATTACCGCTGGGGCAATTACCAGTCAGGTGATGCAGCAGACTGATAAAGAATTGCTGGATGCGGATGAGCATGCGGAGCTGGCTCAGGCTTAAGCTCATCTTTGCCTGATCTGGCCTCTTCGCGAGCAGGCTCGCTCCCACATAGGAATGCGTTTCCCCTGTGGGAGCGAGCTTGCTCCGGGCGGCGTTCCGACGAAGCTCTTAGGCTTTCTCCCAAACCTCAAAGCTGTACGCAGGTTTGTCGCCCTCAGCCGGATTCGGCACATTCGAGACCAGTTTCCACTGCTCCAAATCAAACTCTGGAAACCACGCATCCCCTTCCGGGCTCAACGCCACGCGAGTCAGATACAGACGATCCGCCTGCGCCAGCCCTTGCGCGTACAACTGCGCGCCGCCAATCAGCATCAGCTCATCGACGCCCTGCTCCTTCGCCCATTCCTCGGCGCGAACCACGGCAGCTTCCAGCGACGGATAAACTTCCGCACCTTCGAGTACCAGACTGGCCTGACGGCTGACCACGATGTTCAAGCGCCCCGGCAATGGCCGGCCGAGCGAATCCCAGGTCTTGCGACCCATGATGATCGGCTTGCCCAAGGTGGTGGCCTTGAAGTATTTGAAGTCCCCCGGCAGGTGCCAGGGCATGCTGTTGTCGACGCCGATCACGCGGTTTTCACCGAGGGCTGCGATCAGGCTGAGGGGGAGTGATTTAGTCATGCCGGCGAGGATACCAGAGCCGCGCTTACCCCGATAAGCGCCACAGCGGTTATGCTCAGCGCTCATTTAAGCGACGGGACGCCGCGTGACTGAACTGACTCCACTGCAAAACCTCTGGCTGACCGAGACCGTGCGCCTGCGCGAAGAACACGCAGGCCCCTTGGAAGATCTGGAAGCCAACCGACTGGCGCGCACGGCCGGCGGCGATCTGCCGAGCCGCATTCAACGCCGGGCTTTATGGCTGGCCGAGCGTGACGGGCTGACGGCAGCCCTCAAACACTGGCTGCAAGGCGCGCGTCTGGCGCTGGTGCTAATGGCGCTACTGGCCTGCGTCACTGGCGCAGGCATGGCATTTTCTGCGCTCGGCGACGGCACACGAGCGGTCAATATTTTCTGGGCGCTGGGCACCTTGCTCGGGGTCAATCTGATCCTCCTGCTGAGCTGGGCGCTGGGTCTGCTTTTCGCTGGCGAACACGGAGCAGCGCTCGGCCGCCTGTGGCTGTGGCTCAGCGAAAAATTTGCCCGGGACGCCAAGGCCGCGCAGTTACCCCCCGCATTACTGGTCTTGCTGCAACGCCACAAACTCAATCGCTGGGCGATTGGCACGCTGGTCAATGGCCTGTGGCTGCTGATCATGTTCAGCGCGCTAAGCATGCTGATATTGATGATGGCCACTCGGCAATATGACTTCATCTGGGAAAGCACGCTGCTGGGCGCAGACTTCTTCGCGGCACTGACAGATGCGTTGACGGTCATTCCCCATGCGCTGGGCTGGAGTGCGCCGAGCGTGGACATGATTCGCGTGACGCTGGACACCGATTACAACCGCGTCCTGGTTCGCCAGATGTGGGCGATATGGCTGGTCGGCGCGGTGCTGATCTATGGCGTGCTACCCCGTCTGCTGCTGATGCTGTTCTGCCGTTGGCGCTGGAAGCGTGGTCGGGATCGCTTGCGTCTGGAGCTGAACCTGCCCGGCTACGCGCAGTTGCGTGAACGTCTGATGCCAACCAGCGAACGCCTCGGCGTCAACGACCCGGAGCCGGCACAATTGCACCGCGTCGAAAGCGCCGTCGGCGAATTCGCCAGTGAAGGCGCATTGCTGGTGGCCATCGAACTTGACGAACAACGCCCATGGCCGCCCGCGCTGCCAAAGAATGTCAGCAACGCCGGCATCCTCGACAGCCGCGAATCACGCCACAAACTCCTCGAACAACTCAGCCGTTTTCCACCGGCACGTCTGGCGATTGCCTGCGACCCACGGCGCTCGCCGGATCGCGGCAGCCTCGCCTTGATCGCTGAACTGGCGCGCAGCGCGGGCGAGACCCGCGTGTGGCTGCTGCAAGCGCCACCGGGCGAAGCACTGGATGCCGAGCGCCTCGGCGACTGGCACACCGCGCTGCAACAGCTGGATCTGCCGTTTGCCGATTGCGCGCCGTTGAACTGGCTGGAGAGTGGCCATGACTGATGCCTGGAAAGCGCCGCTGAAACTCGCGGTGGTCGGCCACACCAACGTCGGCAAAACCTCGCTGCTACGCACGCTGACCCGCGATGTCGGCTTCGGCGAAGTCTCCCATCGCCCGAGCACCACGCGGCATGTCGAAGGCGCGCGGTTGTCGGTGGACGGCGAACCGTTACTCGACCTCTACGACACGCCTGGCCTGGAAGATGCGATCGCTCTGCTGGATTTTCTCGAACGACTGGAGCGACCCGGCGAACGCCTCGATGGCCCTGCGCGGCTGACGCGGTTTCTCGACGGCAGCGAAGCGCGCCAGCGTTTCGAGCAGGAGGCGAAAGTGCTACGGCAACTGCTTACTTCCGACGCCGGTTTGTATGTGATCGACGCCCGCGAACCGGTGTTGGCCAAGTATCGCGATGAGCTGGAAGTACTCGCCAGTTGCGGCAAACCGCTGCTGCCGGTACTGAATTTTGTCAGCAGCGCCAACCATCGCGAGCCAGATTGGCGTGAAGCGCTGGCGCGGCTTGGTCTGCATGCTCTGGTGCGTTTCGACAGCGTGGCGCCGCCGGAGGATGGCGAGCGACGGCTGTACGAAAGTCTCGCGTTGTTGCTGGAGAATGCTCGGCCACAATTGGAGCGGTTGATTGCCGATCAGCAGGCTCAGCGCCTTGCCCGTCAGCAAAGTGCGGCGCGATTGATTGCTGAATTGTTGATCGACTGCGCCGCGTGTCGGCGCAGTGTGGTCAGTGAAGCCGAGCAGGAACAGCAGGCGATCAGTGAACTGCGCAAAGCTGTGCGCCAGCGTGAGCAGAAGTGTGTTGAGGCGCTGCTCAAGCTGTATGCGTTCCGCCCGCAAGATGCGGCGGCGAGTGATTTGCCGTTGCTGGATGGACGTTGGGGCGATGATTTGTTCAACCCTGAGACCTTAAAGCAACTCGGCGTGCGCGTGGGTGGCGGCATTGCTGCCGGTGCGGCGGCGGGGGCTGGTGTGGATTTGCTGGTCGGCGGGATTACCCTTGGCGCGGCGGCGCTGGCGGGTGCAATTGCCGGTGGTGCGCTACAAACGGCGCGCAGTTATGGCAGTCGCTTGCTGGGCAAGATCAAAGGGCAGCGTGAGCTGACAGTGAATGACGGGGTGTTGCGGCTGCTGGCGTTGCGTCAGCGGCAACTGGTGTTGGCGCTGGATCAGCGTGGGCATGCGGCGATGGATACGGTTCAGGTGGCGACACCGCAGGACAAGACCTGGCGCGAGGGCAAGTTGCCGGAGGCATTGAGCAAGGCGCGGGCGCATCCGCAGTGGTCGTCGTTGAATCCGCAGGCGAAGTTGAATCAAGCGGAACGGCAGGAGCAGATTGAGGCGTTGGTGGGGAAGGTGCTTGAGCTGTAGACGCCGACCCTCACCCCAGCCCTCTCCCAGAGGGAGAGGGAGCTGACCGTGTTGTTCTTCCGTCATACGTCGACCTGAGATATCCAGTCGAACTCAGGTTTGAAAGGCATGAAAATCGGCTCCCTCTCCCTCCGGGAGAGGGCTGGGGTGAGGGCGACAATCACACAGTAGACAACAATCTCGCAGCCTTACGCTTCAAAACCCCAAGATCCATCACCGGCACCGCCGTCTCCTTGGCCAACTCATCCCACTGGCGCATCCGCAGACTGACCGCACACAACGGATCCCGCGCAAACGCATCCGCCTCAGCCTCGGTCATCACCCCGCCCTGATATTCCAGGGTCCGCCGACTCGCCTCACTCAAGCGTTCGTAATACCCCGGCTCACGCAACGTCAGATACCGCTTGGCCTGCACGTGATATTCCACCAGCCGCGCCATGCGCTCGCTGAAACCGGCCTCACGCAAATAGTCCGCACCCAGCCGTTCATGACTGACCACGCCAAAGCCGCCCATGTTCTCCGCGCCCTCGGCACACAGGTGGCCGATGTCATGGAAGAACGCCGCCAGCACCACTTCGTCATCGAAGCCTTCGGCCATCGCCAACTCAGCGGCCTGGGACATGTGCTCGATCTGCGACACCGGCTCGCCGATGTAATCGCTAGTGCCAAAGCGTTCATACAAGCCGAACACCCGGGCGACGACTTGCTCGTGATCTGTCATCAATCTTCCTCCAGCAACTGCGCGATATTGCGCTCCCCCAACGCCGGGCCGACGCTCATGCCGACGCCGGTGTGCATCAGCGCCACACTCAACCCGGGTGCCGGGCGCAGGAACGAGAACGGCCCCGGCCCCCGGGAACCATAGACGCCTTGCCAGCGCTCGACCACTTGCACCTTGCAGCCCAGCGTCTGCTCGGCCAGCTCGAGCATCCAGTTGTCCACTTGCTCGGTGTTAAACGGTGAAGGGTCACTGTCGTAATGGTGCGAGTCGCCGATGATCAGCTCGCCGTACGGCGTCGGGCTGATCAGCAGGTGGATGCCGTTGTCGTGCAGGTGCGGTTGCTCACGGAGGATTTGCGCCTGCACCGCCGCCGCTTCCGGCAGATCGGCGAAGGCGCCGTAATGCACACAGCTGAGGCCGGTGAGCAAGGCGTGTTGCAGATTCAGTTCGGTCTGCGGTTTGGCGCGGAGCATTTGCAGGCGGCAGATTTGCGGGTCGAGTGCGGCAATCGGCTCGGCCAGCAAAGTCTGATAATCGTGGCCGGAGCAGACGATAATCTGCTTCGCCGTAAAGCTGCCGACGGTGCTGTGCAGACGCCCCGGTTCGACGTCGCGCACCAGCGTGGAGAAATGAAACTCCACACCAAGGTCGCGGCGCAGATAATCGATCAGTGCCGGAATCGCTTCGCGCGAATACACCTGTTGATCGTCCATACCGTGCAAAGCGGCACGGTGGTGGCTGAACTGACCGTGATACAGATCGCGCAAGGCAGCGCCGCGCAGCAACTGGATGTTGTAACCGTGTTCCACGGCGCGACCGTTGCAGAAGGCTTCGAGCAGATGTTCTTCGGCTTCGGTGCGGGCAAACAAGTAGGAGCCGTTGCGTTTGATTTGCAAACCGGCGAGCTGCGCCCAGCCACCCCAGATCTCGCGGCTGGCCTTGGCCAGTTCGAGCATGGTGCCCGGAGGCTGGCCAGTGACCAGCGCCTGGCCGAAGTTGCGCACCGAAGCGCCGAGGGGGGTGGCAGTGCGTTCGAAGACGGCGACCTTGAGACCGCGTTTGGCGGCGGCGTAGGCGTGGGACAGGCCCAGAATGCCGGCGCCGACGATCAGCAAGTCTTGTTGTTGTGTCATGAAGCTACCTCAATGATCGTTCCCACGCTCTGCGTGGGAATGCAGCCAAGGACGCTCTGCGTCCATAGTGACGCGGAGCGTCACGGGATTCATTCCCACGCGGAGCGTGGGAACGATCGGCAACGGTTACTTGGCGGCGACTTTCTCGGACTTGCCGTCATAACGCTTGCGCCACTCGGTGAGGATCTCGTCGCGGTTCTTCGAGGCCCAGGCAAAGTCGTTCTTGATCAGGCGTTGCTCATAATCCGCCGGCAATTCGGTCTGCGGCTTGGCGATCCCTGGCTGCGCGAGGACAGCGAAGTTCTCCTTGTACAGATCCATCGCCTCAGCACTCGCCGAGAAGTCAGCCAGCTTCTTGGCTGCCTCTTCATGCGGCGTACCTTTGATCACCGCCGTCGCTTCGATCTCCCAACCCAGGCCTTCCTTCGGCAGGATGATGTCCAGCGGCGCGCCCTGACGCTTGAGCTGTACCGCCGGGTATTCAAAGGAAATACCAATCGGGAACTCGCCCGCCGCTGCCAGCTTGCAAGGCTTGGAACCGGAATGAACGTACTGGCCGATGTTCTGGTGCAGACCGTCCATGTAGGCCCAGCCCTGCTTCTCGCCGAAGGTTTGCAGCCAGGCGCTGACGTCGAGGAAACCGGTGCCGGACGACGCCGGGTTGGGCATGACGATCTTGCCCTTGTACTCAGGTTTGGTCAGATCCTGCCAGCTCACGGGCTTGGTCAGGCCCTGCTTCTCGGCCTCGACGGTGTTGAAGCAAATGGTCGCGGCCCAGACGTCCATGCCGACCCACGCTGGCGGGTTCTCGGCGTCGCGGTAGTTCGCGCCGATCTTGCCGAGGTCCTTCGGCGCGTAGCTTTGCAGCATGCCTTGCTGATCGAGGATCGCCAGGCTCGAAGCCGCGAGGCCCCACACCGCATCAGCCTGCGGACGAGCCTTCTCGGCGAGCAGCTTGGCGGTGATGATCCCGGTGGAATCACGCACCCACTTGATCTCGACGTCCGGGTTGGCCTTTTCGAAGGCTTCTTTGTAGGACTTCAATTGCTCGGCCTCGAGGGCGGTGTACACCGTCAACTCGGTTTTTGCCGCGAAGGCATTCAGGCTGAAAGTAGCGAGCACAGCAGCGGCCAGGGCCATAGGCTTGAACATGATCGTTTTCCTGTAATGAGTTGAACGGGGTTGGAATCAGTGACCGGGCGCGGTTTGCCGCCAGGCTTGAGAACGGCGCAGCAAGCCGCGCGAAGCCCACGCCAGCAGCAAGGACACGCCCGCCGAGGTGAACAGAATCAGGGTCGACATCGCCGCCGCACCGCCGACGTTGCCGGCGTCATCCATATTCAGCACCGCGACCGCCGCAAGGATGGTGTCGGGGCTGTAGAGGAAGATCGCAGCAGAAACCGTGGTCATCGCCGAGACGAACAGGTAGCGCACGATGTCGAGCAGCGCCGGCAGGCAGATCGGCACAGTGACACGCAGGTAGTGGCGGTACAGCGGCGCTTTGAGCGACAGCGCGGCGGCTTCGAACTCGGCATCGAGTTGGCGCAGCGCGGTGGTCGCGGTCATTTGTGCGGTGGTCAGGTAGTGCGCAATCGTGCAGACGATCAGCAGCGTCATCGTCCCGTAGAGCACATGCAGGGGATTACCCGTGAGGTTGAAGAAGAAGACGTAACCCAGACCGAGCACCAGCCCCGGCACCGCCATCGGCACAAAACTGAGCATGCGCAGGGCCAGGTTGAGGCCGCGTTGGCTGCGGGTTTTCTCCATCAGGTAAGCGCCGGTGAAAATCAGCACGCTGCCGATCAACGCCGTGCCCAAAGCCATCTTCAAACTGTTGCTGTAGGCCAGCCAGCCACCGCCAGCAGTTTCGTTGAACTGGTAATGATTGAGTGACAGCGACAGGTTGTACGGCCAGAACTTCACCAGCGAGGAAAACACCGCCATGCCGAACACCAGAATCAACGCGGCGCTGATCAGCACAACAATCGCCAGATAGCAGCCATCGCGCAGTTTCGACGGTGCCGGTTTGAACACCTGCGCACGCCCGCTCATGGAATCGCCGTGTCGCCGACGCAACCACGCATCGACGCCGAAGCTGAACAGCGCCGGCAGTAACAGCACCATGCCGATCAACGCGCCGCGACCGAATTGCTGTTGGCCGACCACGGCTTTGTAGGCTTCCAGCGCCAGCACTTGATAGTCGCCACCGACCACCACCGGCACGCCGAAATCGGTGATGGTCAGGGTGAACACCAGACAGAACGCGGCAAACACCGCTTGGCGAGTGGCCGGCCAGGTGATGCTGCGAAACGCCTTGGCGGGACTGGCGCCCATGCTCGACGCAGCGTCGAACAATCGCGCATCAGCCAGCGACAACGCCGAGAGCAAAATCATCAGCGCATGGGGAAAGGTGTAGATCACCTCGCCTAGCACAATCCCCCAGAACCCGTAGATGTTGTCCGAGAGCAGCCCGCGCAACATGCCCTGATTGCCGAACAGATAAACCAGTGCAATCCCCGGCAGCATCGACGGCGCCATCAGCGGCAGCAAGGAAATCCCGCGCCAGATGCCCTTCGCCGGAATCAGCGTGCGTTGCAGCGCGTAGGCAAACAGGTAGGCCAGCGGTACGACGATGGCCGCGACGCTGAGGGAAACTTTCAGGCTGTTGCCGAGCAGCCAGTGGAAATTCTCGCTGCTAACCAGTTCCTTCGCCGCGAACCAGCCACCGCCCTGCCCGGCTTCACTGCTGAAGCCGCGCCAGAAGATCGCCAGCAACGGCAGCAACACTGCGACGCCGAGCAACAGCAGCAAGACAACTTTGCCGCCGACGACAAAAATGCGGTCGCCAATCTCGGCTTTCGAGGACTGTCGCACCTGCTTGTGCGGTAGCGGCAGCGCGAGGTTGCTGTTCATCAGGCAAACACCTGCAGGCTGCGCGGCGGCAAGGCGACCATGATTTGCTGGGCGCCGAGGCGCGGCATGGCTTCCGGGGCGAGTTCGGCGAGCAGTGCGTGGCCCGGCAGTTGATCGAGTTCGAAGCTCATGCGGCAGCGGTTGCCGAGGAAAGTGATCTCGCGGACTTTGGCCGGGAACAGGTTTTCTTCATGCACTGGCGGATTGACGTTTATCGCTTCCGGGCGGCAGAACAACCGGCCCGAGGCGCGCTGGATGCTGCCGTCGCTGAGGCGCAGGTTCATTCCGCCGACCTGCGCGTGAGTGTCGCTGCTGCGCTGGAACGGCAGCCAGTTGCCCTGACCAACGAACTCCGCCACGAAGGGCGTGGCCGGGCGGTTGTAGATTTCCTGCGGGGTGGCGTATTGCTCGACGCGGCCGTTGTTCATCACGGCGATGCGGTCGGCCATCAGCATGGCTTCGTCCTGATTGTGCGTGACCATCAGCGTGGTGATGCCGAGGTTGCGTTGCAGCTGGCGCAGTTCGGTGCACAGATGCTCGCGGACGCGGGCGTCGAGGGCGGACATCGGTTCATCGAGCAACAGCAGCGATGGTGCTGGTGCCAAGGCCCGAGCAAGAGCAACGCGCTGTTGCTGGCCGCCGGACAATTGGCCGGGGAATTTTTTCTCGCTGCCAGTGAGGCCGACCAGTTCCAGCATCTGGCCGACGCGACGGCGTACTTCATCACGACCGCTGCCAGCGAGGCCGTAGGCAATGTTCGCTTCGACGGTCAGATTGGGGAACAGCGCGTAGGACTGGAACAGAATCCCGTAGTCGCGGGCTTGCGGGGCAAGGTGCGAAACGTCGCGGTCGCCGAGGTACAGCTCGCCACTGTCCTGCTTTTCCAGACCGGCGATGCAGCGCAGCAACGTGGTCTTGCCGCAGCCCGACGGGCCGAGCAGGCACACCAGCTCACCGGCGGCGACGTCGAGGGAGACGTTATCCAGCGCAGTGAACGCGCCGAAGCGTTTCTGTACGCCGCGCACTTTCATCGGCGCACCGGGGTTGGTCAGGGCAGTTGCGATGGCAGGATTCATGGACAGACCTCATCAAGCAGATGGGGCCAATCCTAGAGTTGTAATGCGTCCGTCATGTGGCAGTGAGGCAAAAACGGCCGATAGTGGTATTCGGGGATTTTGGTTCACTACCGATCGTTCCCACGCTCTGCGTGGGAATGCCTCATCGGACGCTCCGCGTTCGGCTCTTGGGACGCAGAGCTTCCCAGGCTGCATTCCCACGCGGAGCGTAGGAACGATCATTACGCAGGGGACATTTCCTGTGCCAACCCAAGAAACGCCGCCGGCAACCGCGCGCCCTTCCTCTCCTTCAGGCAATACAGATATTCAGGAATCTGCGGCGCATTCTCGATCGTCAACACGCGCAACTGCGGGTCATGCGGCACTTCCTGACGGGCAATGATGCTGATGCCGATATTGCGCAGTACCGCCTCACGGATCGACTCACGGCTGCCAATCTCAAGCAACGGACCGAAACTCACCCCGGCGCTGGCCAGCAACTCTTCAGTCAGCCGCCGCGTCGTTGACCCGGTTTCGCGCATCAACAAGGTATGCCCGGCCAGTGCGCTCAATGTCACATGATCATGGGCCGCCAGCGGATGGTTGCGATGCACCGCCAGCACCAGTGGATCAGTACCGAGCACCCGGCGAATCAATCGCGCATCGTCGAGCAACTGTGACGAAGCGGCGACGTCCACTCGGTAATCCTCCAGCGCTTCGAGCACCTGCTGCGAGTTACCGATTTCCACCGACACTTCCACCTGCGGCAAGCGCTCGCGGAAGGTCTTCACCAGATCGAGGATGTAATACGGCGCCGTCGCGGCAATGCGCAAAGTACCCTGCACCTGACCGCTGTTGCGCAGGAAGAACTCGATGTCGGCCTCCTGCTGCAACAGCGTCTTGACCATCGGCAGCAACCTCGCACCTTCGTCGCTGACGCTCAGACGCCGGCCGCCACGGTAGAACAGCTCCACCGAATACTGGCTTTCCAGATTGCGGATCTGCGTGGTCACGGTCGGTTGGCTGAGACCGAGTTTTTTCGCCGCCAGCGTGATGCTGCCCAGGCGGGCGACCATGTAAAACGCTTTCAGCTCGGCACTCAGCACAACCTTTCCTCATCTATTTGCGCAGCAGGCGCAAACCGTTGAACACCACCAACAGGCTTACGCCCATGTCGGCGAACACCGCCATCCACATGGTGGCGAGCCCGGCGAAGGTTACCGCAAGAAAGATAGCCTTGATCACCAGTGCCAACGCAATGTTCTGTTTCAGGATGCTTGCGGTATTGCGCGACAGGCTGATGAACGCCGGAATCTTGCGCAGATCGTCGTCCATCAGGGCGACATCGGCGGTTTCAATCGCGGTGTCGGTACCGGCCGCGGCCATGGCAAAACCAATCTCGGCGCGGGCCAGTGCCGGCGCGTCGTTGATGCCGTCGCCGACCATGCCGACTCGGCGGCCCTGTGCATAAAGCTCTTCGATGGCTTGCAGCTTGTCGGTCGGCAGCAAGTCGCCACGCGCTTCGTCGATCCCGACCTGTGCGGCAATCGCTTGGGCGGTGTGGACGTTGTCGCCGGTGAGCATCAGGGTTTTCACCCCGAGTTCATGCAATTGGCGGATCGCTTCGCGGCTGGTCTCCTTGACGGTGTCGGCCACGGCGAACAGTGCCAGCGGGCCAGAGCTGTCGAGCAGCAACACCACGGATTTGCCCTGCTTCTCCAGCGCGAAGAGTTTTTCTTCCAGTGCTGGCGAGCACAGGCCGAGTTCTTCGACCAGACGATGGTTGCCCAAGTGGTAGGTCTGGCCGTTGATGTCGCCTTTGACGCCCCGCCCGCCCAGCGCTTCGAAGTTATCCACAATCAGCGCCGCGAAGTTTTTATCCACAGCGGCATTGGCGATGGCCAGCGACACCGGGTGATCGGAGCGACCGGCCAAGGCAGCGGCAATTGCCGGTGCGGTGGCATCGGCGGTTGGATCGAGCGACAGGTAATCGGTCTGCACCGGTTTGCCGTGGGTGATCGTCCCGGTTTTATCCAGCGCCAGATAATCCAGTTTGAAGCCGCCCTCCAGGTACACGCCGCCCTTGACCAGAATGCCTTTGCGCGCAGCTGCCGCAAGGCCGCTGACAATGGTCACCGGGGTGGAAATCACCAATGCACATGGGCACGCGACCACCAGCAACACCAGCGCACGGTAGATCCAGTCAAACCACACAGCGCCCATGAACAGCGGCGGAATGATCGCCACGGCCAAGGCAAATACGAACACCACGGGCGTGTAGATTTTCGAGAACTGATCGACGAAGCGCTGGGTCGGCGCACGCGCGCCTTGGGCCTGCTCGACGGCGTGGATGATCCGCGCAAGAGTCGAGTTGTTCGCCGCTGCGGTCACCGCGTATTCCAGCGAACCGGCCTGGTTGATGGTGCCGGCGAAGACTTTATCGCCGACGGTCTTCTCCACCGGCAGGCTTTCCCCGGTGATCGGTGCCTGGTCGATGGTCGAACTGCCGCTGACCACTTCGCCGTCCAGCGCGATGCGCTCGCCGGGTTTCACTCGCACGCGGGCGCCGAGCTCGACGCTCTTCACGTCCTGCTCAATCCACGAACCGTCAGCCTGCAACACCGTGGCTTGCTCCGGCGTCATCTGCATCAGACCACTGATCGCGTTGCGCGCACGGTCCAGCGAGCGCGCTTCGATCAACTCGGCGACGGTGAACAGGAACATCACCATCGCCGCTTCCGGCCACTGGCCGATGAGGATGGCACCGGTGACGGCGATGCTCATTAGCGCGTTGATGTTGAGGTTGCGGTTCTTCAGGGCGATCCAGCCCTTTTTATAGATGCTCAAGCCACCGCTGAGGATCGACACCAGCGCGATGATCGCCACCACCCAGGTGGGCGCGGCGTTGGTGAAGTGGATGACTTCGGCAGCGAGGGCGCCGACACCGGACAGCGCCAAGGGCCACCAGTGCTTTTTCAATGGCGCCGGGGCCGGTGCTTCGACGCCCGCCTCCAGGGGCTCGGCGTGCATGCCGAGGGATTTGATCGCTTCGGTGATCGGCTCAGTGCCCGGCAGGTTATGGGTCACGCCGAGTACGCGGTTGATCAGGTTGAATTCCAGTTGCTGCACGCCGGCGAGTTTGCCGAGCTTGTTCTGGATCAGCGTCTGCTCGGTCGGGCAGTCCATCGCCTCGATACGGAAACTGCTCAGTCGCGCATCGGCGCTGGTCTTTTCGCTCAGTTGCACCAGCGCAGGCGCGGCGGCTTTCGACGAGCAGCAGGAATCTTCGTGCGCATGAACCGGTGCCGGCGCAGCGACTTTCGATCCGCAGCAAGCATCGCCACCCTGTGAATGTTTATGCACAGGCTGCAATTTATGACTGTGATCGTGGCCGTCGCCGGGCTTGTGGGTGTGCTGGGAATCGCTCATTGGTCGCGTCCATGAAGGTGCCTGTTGCCAAGTAAAGACCCTGTAGCCACTATAGGGTCAAGCACCCTTTTGGAGATTGTCGTCATGAAGATTGGAGAACTGGCCAAACTCACCGACTGCGCCGTGGAAACCATCCGCTACTACGAGCGCGAAAACCTGCTGCCGGAACCGGCTCGCAGCGACGGCAACTACCGCGTTTACACCCAGGCCCACGCCGAACGCCTGACCTTTATCCGCAACTGCCGCACCCTCGACATGACCCTCGAAGAGATTCGCAGTCTGTTGGCCATGCGTGATAGCCCGCAGGATCAGTGTGAAAGCGTGAATACGCTGATCGACGAGCATATCCAGCATGTGAAGGCGCGGATTGATGGGTTGCTGGCGTTGCAGACACAACTGCTCGACCTGCGCCAACGTTGTGGCGAAGGGCCGATGGCCGATCAATGCGGGATTTTGCAGCGGCTGGAGGTCAGCGGCGGAGTCGTCGCAACCGAAGTCGAACACTCCCACGTAGGCCGCAGCCACGGCCACTGACGTTGGCGCTCGTTCCCATGCTCCGCGTGGGAATGCCGCCATGGACGCTCCGCGTCCAAAGTGACGCGGAGCGTCACGGGATTCATTCCCACGCAGAGCGTGGGAACGATCCTGCTGACTAGACCGCCATTGGCGCGGTCATTGGCGCGTGATGTTCGTAGCCTTCCAGCGAGAAATCGCTCGGCTCGACCAGCTCCAGCCACTCCGGCTGATAAACACCGGTCTTGGCAAACTCCGGCACACGATCCGAAATTTTCAGCTTCGGCATGGCGAACGGCTCGCGCTTGAGCTGTTCGTTGAGCATGTCCAGGTGGTTCTCGTAGACGTGCGCATCACCGATGAAATAGGTGAACCAGCGCGGCGTGTAGCCGGTCAGGCGACCGATCAGGCTCAGCAGCGCGGCGCCTTCGGTGAGGTTGAACGGCGTACCCAGACCCAGGTCGTTGGAGCGGATATACAGGGTCAGGGAAATTTCCTTGGTCTCGACATTCGGGTGGAACTGGTACAGCAGATGGCATGGCGGCAGGGCCATTTCATCGAGCTGGGCGACGTTCCAGCCGTGGAACAGGATGCGGCGGCTGCCGGGATCGTTGATGATCGTGTCGACGCACTGACGCACCTGGTCGATGGCTTTGTACAGCACCACGTAGGCCTGGCCGTCTTCTTCGCCTTGAGCGATCTGCTTGTAGCCGTTGGCCAGGGTTTGTTCGATGGCGGCGCTGTTGCTCAGCGGGATCTGCTTGTACGCCGGCCATTTGCGCCATTGCACGCCGTAGATTTCGCCGAGGTCGTCGTCGCCCTGACGGAACGGGTTGGCCAGCCACTGCGCGTTTTCGTTGGCGTTCTGGTCCCAGACCTTGCAGCCCAGCGCCCGGAATTCAGCGGCGTTGTTCACGCCACGGAGAAACCCGCACATCTCGCCGATGGCCGATTTGAAGGCCATTTTGCGCGTGGTGATCGCCGGAAAACCTTCCTGAAGATCGAAACGCAGCATCGCACCCGGGAAGCTGATGGTGTTGATACCGGTGCGGTTGGCTTGTTTGGTGCCGTTCTGAATGACGTGCGAGACCAGTTCGAGATATTGCTTCATGAGTTACCTGTGTCCTTTGAGCCCCGGCGTCGCGCGCCGGGGTTCGTAGTTTAAGCCGTCGGCGCGAGCGGTGCTGCCGGTGCGCGACGATAGGCCAGCCAGATCAGGAACAGCCCGCCGACGATCATCGGTACGCAGAGCACCTGGCCCATGGTCAGCCAGTTCCAGGCCAGATAGCCCAGTTGCGCATCCGGGACGCGGACGAACTCGACGATGAACCGGAAGATGCCGTAAAACAGCGCGAACATGCCGGAAACGGCCATGGTCGGACGCGGTTTGCGCGAGAAAATCCACAGGATCAGGAACAGCGCCACGCCTTCCAGCGCGAATTGGTACAGCTGCGACGGGTGACGCGGCAGTTGCGCCGGATCGCTGAACGGCGGAAAGACCATCGCCCACGGCACGTCGGTGGCCTTACCCCACAACTCGGCGTTGATGAAGTTACCGATACGCCCGGCGCCCAGGCCGATCGGCACCATTGGTGCGACGAAGTCCATCAACTGGAAGAACGACTTGCCGTTACGCTTGCCGAACCACAAGGCTGCGAGCATTACGCCAATGAACCCGCCGTGGAACGACATGCCGCCCTTCCACACTTCGAAAATCAGCGTCGGGTTGGCCAGGTAGGCACTCAGATCGTAGAACAGCACATAGCCCAGGCGCCCGCCAACGATCACGCCCATCGACATCCAGAAGACCATGTCGGAGAGTTTCTCCTTGGTCCAGGTCGGGTCGAAACGGTTGAGCCGGCGCGACGCCAGCAGCCACGCACCGCCGATGCCGACGAGGTACATGAGACCGTACCAGTGGATTTTCAGCGGACCGATGGCCAGGGCCACCGGGTCGATCTGCGGGTAAGGCAGCATTGCGACTCCTCGTTAGAGTTGAAACCAAAATTCCCGGGCGACGCTGCCACCACAGGATTAAGCCAGGATTGCGAAGTGGTTAAAGCAAGAAGCTCAGACCCACGCTGAACAGCAAAGCGGCGAACAGCCGTTTCAGCAAGCGCGGCGACAACCGATGTGCCAAACGCGCGCCAATGCGGGCGAAAACCATGCTGGTCAGGGCGATGCCCAGCAGCGCCGGTAAATAAACAAAACCGAGACTATGCGGTGGCAACAACGGATCGTGCCACCCCAGAATCATGAAACTTAATGCACTGACCAGGGCGATCGGCAGACCGCAGGCCGATGAGGTTGCCACCGCTTGCTGCATCGGCACGCTGCGCCAGGTCAGGAACGGCACGGTCAGCGAACCGCCGCCCACGCCAAAAATCGCCGAGGCCCATCCGATGATGCTACCGGCCACGGTCAGACCGAGTTTACCCGGCACCGTTCGGCTGGCCTTGGGTTTGATGTCCAGCGCCAGTTGCACCGAGATGATCAAGGCAAACACGCCGATGATCTTTTGCAGGTGCGGCCCGGAAATCGCTTCCGCAGTCAGCGCGCCGAAACCTGCACCGAGCAGGATGCCGACGGCCATCCACATGAAGATCGGCCAGCGCACTGCGCCTCGACGGTGATGCTCACGCACGGCGTTGACCGAGGTGAAGATGATCGTCGCCAGCGACGTCCCGACCGCCAGATGGGTGAGGATCGACTGATCAAAGCCCTGCAAGGTGAAACTGAACACCAGCACCGGCACGATGATGATCCCGCCGCCAACCCCGAACAGCCCGGCCAGCACGCCCGCACAGGCGCCCAGCGCCAGATAGAGCAGAAATTCCATGACCGTCTCCCCAGACCGCATCCGCAAAACCGGAGCGGCATGGTAACGGATGCACACCCTTTGGCTCCACTGGCGATGGATGCACGGACGCCGGATGCGTAGAGTGAGCAAAAAACACACAAGGACCACCTTATGTGCCTGATTGTTTTCGCCTGGCGCCCAGGCCATGCCCAGCCGCTGATCGTCGCGGCCAACCGTGACGAGTTCTACGCCCGGCCAAGCCTGCCAATGGCGCAGTGGCCGGAGGCGCCGCATGTGCACGCGGGGCGTGATCTTGAAGCAGGCGGCACCTGGCTGGGGATCGGCGCCAACGGGCGCTTTGCCGCGCTGACCAATATCCGCGATCCGCAGCAGGCGCCAGCGCGCAAGTCGCGGGGTGAGTTGGTGGCGCGGTTTCTGACCGGCGATGCGTCGATTGATGATTATTTGAGCGAAGTGGTCGGGCGTGCGGCGGAATATGCCGGGTTTAATCTGTTGCTCGGTAATAGTCATGAGCTGTGGCACTTCAATGCGCGGATGTCGGAACCGGTGATGCTGGGATCGGGGGTTTACGGATTATCCAATGCCGGGCTGGATACGCCGTGGCCGAAGTTGCTCAAGGCCAAGGCAGCGTTAGGTGCAGTGCTGGATGATCCGACGCCTGCGCGGTTGTTGGGGTTGTTGAGTGATGCGCAGGTTGCGCCGTCGGCTGAGCTGCCGGATACAGGGGTGGGGTTGGCGACTGAGACTTTGTTGTCGAGTGTGTTTATTGCCAGTCAGAGTTATGGGACGCGGGCGAGTACGGCGTTGATCGTTCAGGCGGACGGGACTCGGCGGATGGTGGAGCGGAGTTTTGGGCCGTATGGCGGGCATTTGGGTGAAGTGGAAATAACAGCTTAAAAGCCAACCCTCACCCCAGCCCTCTCCCGGAGGGAGAGGGGGCCGACCGAGGTGTCTTAAGCCATACATCGACCTGACAGACCGAGTTGAGTATGGATTCAACACAACACCTTCTAGTCCGTGTGAATCGATTATGGATTCAACACAGCACCTTCTTGTCCGGGTGAGTCGATTATGGATTCAACACAGCACTTTCAGGTCGGCGGAGTTCTGCAGCATCCCCCAATCAGTTCCCTCTCCCTCTGGGAGAGGGCTAGGGTGAGGGGCTTTTGATTCAGAGGGCCTTGACCACCGCCGGCGGATGCATCTTCGACAACCCAAGGTTCTTCAGCGCCAATTGCAGCGAGCTGTGGATAACTTGCGGGTTGTCGATAGTCATCAGCTCCGCCAGCAATTCCTGAGCCTTGCTCAAATTGACCTGACGCAGCATCCACTTCACTTTCGGCAAGTTGGTGGCGTTCATCGACAGGCTGTCGAAGCCCATCGCCATCAACAGCACTGCGGCCGCCGGATCACCGGCCATTTCGCCGCAGATACTCACCGGTTTGCCTTCGGCATGGGCATCGCGCACCACGGTCTGCAGGGCTTGCAGCACCGCCGGATGCAGGTAGTCGTAGAGATCGGCCACACGCGGGTTGTTACGGTCGACCGCCAGCAAATACTGGGTCAAGTCGTTGGAACCGACGGACAGGAAGTCGACCATCCGCGCCAGCTCCTTGGTCTGGTACACCGCTGCCGGGATCTCGATCATCACGCCGATCGGCGGCATCGGCACGTCGGTGCCTTCGTCGCGCACTTCGCCCCAGGCCCGGTGGATCAGGTGCAGGGCTTCTTCGAGTTCGTGGGTGCCGGAGATCATCGGCAGCAGAATCCGCAGGTTGTTCAGGCCTTCGCTGGCCTTGAGCATCGCGCGGGTCTGCACCAGGAAGATTTCCGGGTGGTCGAGGGTGACGCGAATGCCGCGCCAGCCGAGGAACGGGTTGTCTTCCTTGATCGGGAAGTACGACAGCGACTTGTCACCGCCGATGTCGAGGCTGCGCATGGTCACCGGTTGCGGGTGGAACGCGGCGAGCTGCTCGCGGTAGATCGCCAGTTGTTCCTTCTCGCTCGGGAAGCGCTGGTTGATCATGAACGGCACTTCGGTGCGGTACAGGCCGACACCTTCGGCGCCACGCTTCTGCGCCCGCGCCACATCGGCCAGCAGGCCGGTGTTGACCCACAGCGGCATGCGGTGGCCATCGAGGGTCACGCATGGCAGGTCACGCAAGGTGTCGAGGCCCAGCGCCAGTTGTTTCTCTTCTTCGACGACTTCGGCGAACTGCTTGCGCAGCACTTCGCTCGGGTTGGTGTAAACCTCACCGCGTGTGCCGTCGACGATCATTTCGATGCCGTCGACCTTGGCGTACGGCAGGTCGACCAGACCCATCACCGTCGGAATGCCCATCGCTCGGGCGAGGATCGCGACGTGCGAGTTACCCGAGCCGAGTACCGAGACCAGACCGACCAGTGTGCCTTCCGGAACCTCGCCGAGCATCGCCGGCGTCAGTTCTTCGCTGACCAGAATGGTTTTTTCCGGGTAGACCAGGTTCTGCTGGCGCTCTTCCTGCAAGTAGGCGAGCAGGCGGCGACCGAGGTCTTTGACGTCCGACGCACGCTCACGCAGGTAGGCGTCGTCCATCAGTTCGAAACGGTTGACGTGCTCAGTGACCACCTGACGCAGCGCGCCCTGCGCCCACTGGCCAGTCTTGATCACGGTGGTGATTTCGCTGCCCAGCGAGGCATCGTCGAGCATCATCAGGTAGACGTCGAACAGTGCGCGTTCTTCCGGACGCAGTTGGGTCGCGAGTTTGGCGGACAACGCGCGCATGTCGGCGCGCACGCCTTCGATGGCGGTCTTGAACAGCGCCAGTTCAGCGTCGATGTCGGTGATGGTCTTGTCGGGCACCACGTCGAGATCGGCCGGCGGCAGCATGACCACCGCGGTACCGACCGCCGCACCCGGCGAGCCCGGCACGCCGACGAACTTGGCTTCTTGAATACCCTTGCCCTGACGGCCCAGACCACGGATCGAACCGGTGGCCTCGGCATGGGCGATAACGCCTGCAAGCTGTGCGCTCATGGTCACGAGGAAGGCTTCTTCACCCTCGTCGAACTGGCGGCGTTCTTTTTGCTGGATGACCAACACGCCGACGACGCGGCGGTGGTGAATGATCGGTGCACCGAGGAACGAGGCGTAACGCTCTTCACCGGTTTCGGCGAAGTAGCGGTAGCGCGGGTGATCCGCAGCGTTTTCGAGGTTCAGGGGTTCTTCACGCGTGCCGACCAGACCGACCAGACCTTCGTTGGGTGCCATGCTGACCTTGCCGATCGAGCGCTTGTTCAAGCCCTCGGTGGCCATCAGGACGAAGCGGTTGGTCTCGGGATCAAGCAGGTAGACCGAGCAGACCTGGCTGCCCATGGCCTCTTTGACGCGCAACACAATAATCCCCAACGCCGCCTTGAGATCCTTGGCGGAGTTAACTTCCTGGACGATCTTGCGCAGCGTATTGAGCATGGCTCGGGGTCGAACTCCGTCGTCAGTCGCGCGCTAAAAGGCGCGGGGCAAGCTCTTTGAGGGCGCGGCGATACACCTCGCGCTTGAATGTCACCACCTGGCCCAACGGATACCAATAGCTGACCCAGCGCCAGCCATCGAACTCCGGTTTACCGGTCAAATCCATCCGCACCCGCTGCTCGTTGGAGATCAGGCGCAGGAGAAACCATTTCTGTTTCTGGCCGATGCACAGCGGTTGGCTGTGCGTACGCACCAGACGTTGCGGCAAACGATAGCGCAACCAGCCCCGGGTACAGGCCAGTATTTCAACATCTTCACGTTCCAGGCCAACTTCTTCGTTCAGCTCGCGGTACAAGGCGTCTTCCGGAGTCTCTTCAGGGTTGATTCCCCCTTGCGGAAACTGCCAGGCATCTTGATTGATACGGCGAGCCCATAGCACCTGGCCGGCGTCATTCGTCAGAATGATCCCGACATTGGGGCGGAAACCATCGGGGTCGATCACGGCAACAACCTCGCAAACGCATGTCGCCGCATTGTTCCACAAAGGTTGATAAGGCGGCAACGAGGCTTCCTACCTTATGTGCACTCTTGTGAAAAGACCGTATTCTTGTCGCCTTTTTACTGACTTTTCAGCGGGTAACTGCAATGCGCCTGGCTCTATTCGATTTGGACAACACCCTTCTGGGCGGCGACAGCGATCACGCCTGGGGCGACTATCTGTGTGAACGCGGCTTCCTCGACCCGATTGCGTACAAGGCTCGCAACGACGAGTTTTATCGGGATTACCTGGCCGGCAAACTGGATAACGCCGCGTACCTGAACTTCTGCCTGGAGATCCTCGGCCGCACCGAAATGGCCGTGCTTGAGCAATGGCACAACGATTACATGCGCGACTGCATTGAGCCGATCGTATTGCCGAAGGCGCTGGAACTGCTGAAAAAACACCGGGACGCCGGCGACAAACTGGTGATCATCACCGCGACCAACCGCTTCGTGACCGCGCCGATTGCCGTGCGCCTGGGTGTTGAAACGCTGATCGCCACCGAATGCGAGATGGTTGATGGCCGCTACAGCGGGCGCAGCACTGATATTCCGTGCTTTCGCGAAGGCAAGGTCACGCGCCTGAACCGTTGGCTGGAGGAGACCGGGTATTCGCTGGAAGGCAGCTATTTCTATAGCGATTCGATGAATGATTTGCCGTTGCTGGAGCAGGTGGCGAATCCGGTCGCGGTGGATCCGGATCCGAATCTGCGGGCCGAGGCGGAAAAGCGTGGCTGGCCGGTCATTACTCTGCGCGACTGAATATGCCTTCGCGAGCAAGCTCGCTCCCACATTGGATCTGTGTCGTTCACAAATCCCCTGTGGGAGCGAGCCTGCTCGCGAATGGGGTCGACACGGTCTCAAGCCTTAAACAGGCTTGGCCCCCATCAACCCGGCAATGGCGAGAAACCCGACGCCGCTGACAATCGCAAGGGCCAGATTGAATTTCCAGTTGCCAACCCCCGTTGTCCACAGCCGATTAAGCCGCACCAGCAGCCAGACCGCACTGAACGTGGCCACGGCATAAATCACGCTGGACCCCAAAATCCACAACTGCCCCAATGGCCAGCCAATCAGGTGCACCAGCCACCAGCCGGTGAAAGGCATGCTGAACATACCGATCAGCATCAAACACCAGATAAACAGCCAGGGACGCTGCATCGTGCTGGCCGGCCCTTCGCTGCGATTACGCCAGGTCAGGGCGGCAAGCCCCAGCCCGCTCGCGAGTATGACCACGGTCGCCGCGACGTGAAGGACTTTCAGGGTGGTCAGGGTTTCCATGTAATTCTCTTCCTTGGGCCATGCCCATCAGCGTAGCCGCTCAGCCAAGAAACAGCTGATAGGCCGCGTTTTCGCTTTCATCCCAGTACGGGTAACCGATTTCCTCAAGCGCCGCCGGCACCAGATGACGTTCGTCGTGCGGTACTTGCAGACCGGCGACCACGCGACCATCGGCAGCGCCGTGGTTGCGGTAGTGGAACATCGAGATGTTCCAGCGCCCACCGAGCTTGTTGAGGAAATTGAACAGCGCGCCCGGACGCTCCGGGAACTCGAAGCGGAACACCACTTCATCAATCACGTGCGCCGCGTGGCCGCCGACCATGTGGCGGATATGCAGCTTGGCCAGTTCGTTATCGGTCAGGTCGAGTACCGGGAAACCCTGCTCGGTCAGGCTCGCCAGCAATGCACTGCGCGGATCGTTTTCCGGATGGGTCTGCACGCCAACGAAAATGTGCGCTTCGCTGCCGGTGTTGTAGCGGTAGTTGAATTCGGTGATCTGGCGCTTGCCGATCGCTTCGCAGAACGCCTTGAAGCTGCCGGCCTTCTCGGGGATGGTCACAGCGATTATCGCTTCGCGGCCTTCACCCAGCTCGGCGCGTTCGGCGACGTGGCGCAGGCGATCGAAGTTGACGTTGGCGCCGGAGTCGATGGCCACAAAGGTCTGGCCGCTGACGCCGCGCAACTCGACGTACTTCTTGATCCCGGCCACGCCCAATGCGCCGGCAGGTTCGGTGATCGAGCGGGTATCGTCGTAGATATCCTTGATCGCCGCGCAGATCTCGTCGGTACTGACGGTGATCACTTCATCGACGTAGTCTTTGCAGATATCGAAGGTGTGCTGGCCGATCTGCGCCACCGCCACGCCGTCGGCGAAGATGCCCACGGTCGGCAACACCACGCGCTCACCGGCGGCCATCGCCGCTTGCAGGCAGTTGGAGTCGTCCGGCTCGACGCCGATGACTTTGATGTCCGGACGCAGGTATTTCACGTAGGCAGCGATGCCGGCGATCAGGCCGCCGCCGCCGACCGGAACGAAAATCGCGTCCAGTGGCTGCGGGTGCTGGCGCAGAATTTCCATCGCCACGGTGCCCTGCCCGGCAATGGTGTGCGGATCGTCGTACGGGTGGATGTAGACGTAGCCTTTTTCATCGACCAGTTTCAGCGAGTACGCCAGAGCTTCCGGGAACGAGTCACCGTGCAGCACTACTTTGCCGCCACGCGAGCGCACGCCTTCGACTTTGATCTCGGGGGTGGTCTTGGGCATGACGATGGTGGCTTTGACGCCAAGCACTTTCGCCGCCAGGGCCAGACCTTGCGCATGGTTGCCCGCCGACGCAGTGACCACGCCACGGGCACGCTCTTCGTCAGTCAGTTGGGTGAGTTTGTTGTAGGCGCCGCGAATCTTGAACGAGAACACTGGCTGCAAGTCTTCACGCTTGAGCCAGATGTCATTGCCCAGCCGCTCGGAGAGCTGGCGAGCGTTCTGCAACGGGGTTTCTACGGCAACGTCATAAACGCGCGAGGTGAGGATCTTTTTGACGTACTGTTCGAGCATCGGAAAGCATCACTGAGCGGGTTGGGCAGGGCCAAGGAGTCTAACCCGGCTTTTGCCCGGACGACCACACGAATCCAGAGGTTTTAGCCTCGCTTGCGGCTATAATGCCGGCCTTTCCGTTCTCACCTTGCCCGCTTCCGGAGCCCGCATGACCCAGGATCAACTCAAACAGGCAGTGGCTCAGGCCGCCGTCGACTTCATCCTTCCGAAACTCGACGACAAGAGCATCGTCGGGGTCGGCACCGGCTCCACCGCCAACTGCTTCATCGACGCCCTGGCCCAGCACAAGGGTGCGTTCGATGGCGCGGTGGCCAGTTCCGAAGCTACCGCCGCGCGCCTCAAGGGCCACGGGATTCCGGTGTATGAGCTGAACACCGTCAGCGACCTGGAGTTCTACGTCGACGGCGCCGATGAAAGCGACGCGCACCTGAACCTGATCAAGGGCGGCGGCGCAGCGCTGACCCGCGAGAAGATCGTTGCAGCCGTGGCCAAGACCTTCATCTGCATCGCCGACGCCAGCAAACTGGTGCCGGTGCTGGGCGAGTTCCCGCTGCCGGTCGAAGTGATCCCGATGGCCCGCAGCCACGTCGCCCGCCAACTGGTGAAACTGGGCGGCGACCCGGTGTACCGCGAAGGCGTTTTGACCGATAACGGCAACATCATTCTGGATGTGTTCAACCTGCAGATCACCAACCCGGTGGAGCTGGAAGCGCAGATCAATGCGATTGTCGGTGTGGTCACCAACGGCTTGTTCGCGGCGCGTCCGGCGGACCTGTTGCTGCTGGGTACTAGCGAAGGCGTGAAAACCCTCAAGGCTGAGTAATCCCAGACTGCCCGCAATTAATGGGCAGACGAATAAATCTGTGGGAGCGAGCCTGCTCGCGAAAGCGCCAGTTCAGCCAACATCTTCATTGGCTGACACGACGCCTTCGCGAGCAAGCTCGCTCCCACAGTGTTTTGTGGTGTGAGTTAGGGCTGTGCAGGCTTTTTGAAGACGTAGAACAGATTCGGCTCGCTCACCAGATACAACGTCCCGTCATCATCCATCGCAATGCCTTCCGCCTGCGGCACGGTTTTCTTCAAACCCTGCCGGCCGCCACTGATGGACATGGTGCTCAACGGCCGTCCGCCGACATCCAGCTCCAGAATCAACCGCGACTCATCCGACAGCGCCAGCAAATGCCCGCTGCGCTCGTCGTACTGCAAACTCGACAGATCGCGCACAAACATCCCGGCGTCACGCTTGGGGTCGTTGATCACATGCACCGCGTAGGACTTTTCCGGATTGAAGTGCGGAAAGCCGTGCACTTCGTAGATCAGCATCGGATTACGCTCTTTCGCGACAAACAGACGCTTACCCACCGAGTCATACGCCAGGCCTTCAAAACCTTTGTTGCTGGCCATATGCACGCCGAGGGTCATCTGCTCGGCGTCCGCCGCGTCGAGGAATGTGGTGCCTGCCTCCAAGTGAATCTTGATCAGTCGCTGCTGACGCTCATCAGTGATCACGTAGGTGTCGGCGCTGATGTACTCGACGGCTTCGGGATCGCCAAAACCAATCAGGGCAATGCGCCGCAGGATCTTGCCTTCAAGCGACAATTCGACCAGCTCGGAATTCTTGTTGGTCACGGTGAACAGGCTTTTGCGCACTGGATCGAAGGTCAGCGCCGAAACATCGTCGTCCAGCCCGTCAATCACCCGCGCCTCAATCTCCACGCGATACTGATTTAGCCCAATCGACTCGCTACTCTGCGGTTTCCACAGGGTGTGCAAGTTAAACCAGGCGCGCTCGAACAGGCGCATGTATTGACCGATCGCAATCAACGCGATCAGGGCAATCACCGACAGGAAGATAATCAGAGGCTTGGGGCGGGCAAGTCGACGCATGTGGATGGCTCGGGATCAAAACAGGCGGATGAAATACCACGCCCGTCTGAACTGAAGCTTAATGGCCACTTGCCTGTCAGGACAATCAGACATGTCTGAAATTGCCGCGAGGACAGTTATTGCTGTTTCTCGAAGCGATAGAACAGGTTGGGCTCGCTGACCATGTACAGCGTACCTGCCTCGTCCATGGTCACGCCTTCGGCGCGGGGAATGGTGTTTTTCAGGCCATTGAAGCCGCCAAGCAGGGTCATGAAGCTGACCTGTTCGCCCTTCTCGTCCAGTTCCAGCAGCAGATGCGAGTCGGCGGACAGCACCAGTGTGTGCTGAGTGCGCGGGTCAATCGCCAAGGCCGAGAGGTTGCGAATATCCAGTTCATCACTGGCAAGTTTCTGCTTGTCGCCCTTGAGGGTCTGGCTGCCATCGCTTTTCCAGGTGAACAGCGCCGGTGGCCGCTCCTCACCGAGCAGCAATTGCTGGTTGTGGGAATCCCAGGTAATGGCTTCGAAGGCTTTGTTCTGGTCTTTCGACGGGCCGAGGTCGTATTTCGGGAAGTCGGCGATATTCAGCTCGCGAGTATCGGCATCGACTTTGACGATCGACAGCATGTGCTGGCGCTCGTCGACGATGGCCATCAAGCCGTTTTCCATCATCGTCAGGCCTTCCGGATTGCTCCAGCCCACCAGCGGCATTTTGCGCAGTAGATCGCCCTGTAACGTCAGTTCAGCGAGAAACGGGTTCTTGCCCATCACCGAGAACAGCGTTTTGGTCTGCGGGTTGTACGCCAGATCCGAAGCCTCGTCCTTCTCCATACTCTTCAGCGGTTTGGCATCGATGACCACCCGATAGTCCGGCAGCCAGATGCTTTCCTTCTGCTCGGCCTGGCTTTCAAAGCGCTCCTGCAGCCAAAGCACACCGCGATCATCCCAATGCATGGCAAACGCCAAGGCATATGCCGCGGCAAGCACCAGCAACAGCCAGACATACCAGCGCAGGGCGAAACGTGAACGGCGGGTGGGTTTGAGCTGAGTTTGAGATGACATCGAGGGACGCGTTCCGAAAATTCAGGCTATGGGTAATAGCACAAAGAGGCCGGCTCAGACGCCAGAATGAGAGGAATTATCCGTACAGGATGTGAAAAAAACGGCAAATGGCGGGATTGCCGTGTGTTGCCAGCGATCTTCAGGGCAGCACAAAACAATGTGGGAGCGAGCTTGCTCGCGAAGGCAGAGTGTCAGTCGACATCTTTGTTGACTGACAAAATGCTTTCGCGAGCAAGCTCGCTCCCACAGGGGATTTGCAGTGTGGTGGTTAGCGCACGCTGCTGTTGAAGCTGCTCGCGCCGACCAGTTCGAGGACGATGTCATCGCCAACGTTCAGCGGGCCGACGCCCACTGGCGTGCCGGTGAGGATCACGTCACCGGCCTGCAGCGAGAAGCAGCCGGCCATGTGCTGGATCATCGGCACGATCGGGTTGAGCATCGCGCTGCTGTTGCCGTCCTGACGCACTTCGCCGTTGATGGTCAGGCGAATGCCGATGTCGGTCAGGTCAGCAAAGGTGCTGCCGACCACGAACGGTGCAAGCACCGCCGCGCCGTCGAACGATTTGGCGATTTCCCACGGCAGACCCTTGGCTTTCAGCTCGGCCTGTTTGTCGCGCAGGGTCAGATCGAGCGCCGGGGCGAAACCGGAAATGGCATCGAGCACTTCTTCACGGCTCGGTTTGGTCGACAACGGTTTGCCGATCAACACGGCGATTTCCGCTTCGTAGTGCACCGAACCGCGTTCGGTCGGAATGCTGAAACCGCCTTCCAGCGGCACCACACAACTGCCCGGCTTGATGAACAGCAACGGCTCGGTAGGCACCGGATTGTCCAGTTCCTTGGCGTGTTCGGCGTAATTGCGGCCAATGCACACGACTTTCCCGATCGGGAAGTGAATGCGCGTACCGTCGACGTACTGGTGCTGATAGCTCATTTACCGACTCCTGCCTTCATTGATTCATCAAAGATTGTCGATCAAACCGCAAAAATCTTGCCCGGGTTCATGATGCCGTTCGGGTCGAACACCGCTTTCACCGCTTTCATGTACTCGATCTCGACCGGAGAGCGGCTGTAGGTCAAGTAATCGCGCTTTGTCATGCCCACGCCGTGCTCGGCGGAGATCGAACCGTTGTACTTCTCGACGGTTTCGAACACCCACTTGTTGACGGTCGCGCATTTGGCGAAGAACTCGTCCTTGCTCAGGTTATCCGGCTTGAGAATGTTCAAGTGCAGGTTGCCGTCGCCGATGTGGCCGAACCAGACGATTTCGAAGTCCGGATAGTGTTCGCCGACGATCGCGTCGATTTCCTTCAGGAACGCTGGCACTTTCGACACGGTGACCGAGATGTCGTTCTTGTACGGCGTCCAGTGCGAGATGGTTTCGGAGATGTACTCGCGCAGCTTCCACAGATTCTGCAGCTGGGTTTCACTCTGGCTCATCACACCGTCCAGCACCCAGCCCTGTTCGACGCAGTGTTCGAAGGTTTCCAGTGCGCTGTTGGCCACTTCTTCGGTGGTAGCTTCGAATTCCAGCAATGCATAGAACGGGCAGTCGGTCTCGAACGGCGCCGGCACGTCGCCACGGCCCATGACTTTGGCCAGGGCCTTGTCGGAGAAGAATTCGAACGCGGTCAGGTCGAGCTTGCCCTGGAAAGCGTGTAGCACCGGCATGATCGAGTCGAAATCGGCGGTGCCGAGGACCATCGCGGTGAGGTTTTTCGGCGCACGATCCAGACGCATGGTCGCTTCGACGACGAAACCGAGGGTGCCTTCAGCGCCGATGAACAGCTGACGCAGGTCGTAACCGGTGGCGTTCTTGATCAGGTCTTTGTTCAGTTCCAGCACATCGCCCTTGCCGGTGACGACTTTCATGCCGGCCACCCAGTTGCGTGTCATGCCGTAGCGAATCACCTTGATTCCGCCGGCATTGGTGCCGATATTGCCGCCAATCTGACTGGAACCTGCCGAGGCGAAGTCGACCGGGTAGTACAAGCCTTTTTCTTCGGCAACGTTCTGCAAATGCTCGGTGACCACGCCCGGCTGACACACGGCAGTGCGGTCGGTGAGGTTCACGTCGAGAATCTGATTCATGTAGTCGAAGGAGACGACCACTTCGCCGTTGGCCGCCACCGCAGCGGCGGAAAGCCCGGTGCGCCCGCCCGACGGCACCAGCGCAATCTTGTGGGTGTTGGCCCAACGCACCACGGCCTGCACTTGCTCGATGGTCTTGGGAAACACGATGGCGCTTGGCGACGGGGCGAAGTGCTTGGTCCAATCCTTGCCGTACGCATTCAGGGAGTCGGCGTCGGTCAGGACCTTGCCAGGCTCGACCAGGGTCTTCAGTTCATCAATCAGGGCAGGATTGGTCATCGACAGAACTCTCGAACAATTCATGGTCATCCTGAGAACGCTTCACGTCGCAGGAATGAGTGTTTAGCGGGGAGGCTATGCTAGCATACCGACCCCGCAGGCCAGTGCCCAAGGCCAGTTCTGCGGTAACGGCTTTCCTGCCGTTTGGGTCAGCTCCAGGCTGCTCCCCTCCCTGCCATTTTTCTCCGGGATACAGGTTTACGCAGATGAGCAAGACTTCTCTCGATAAGAGCAAGATCAAGTTCCTTCTTCTCGAAGGCGTCCACCAATCGGCTGTCGACGTCCTCAAGGCGGCGGGCTACACCAGCATCGAATACCTGACAGGTTCCTTGCCGGAAGCCCAGCTCAAGGAAAAGATCGCTGACGCTCACTTCATCGGCATTCGTTCGCGCACCCAACTGACCGAAGAGATCTTCGATCACGCGAAGAAGCTGGTAGCGGTCGGCTGTTTCTGCATCGGCACCAACCAGGTTGACCTGAGTGCTGCCCGCGAGCGCGGTATCGCCGTGTTCAACGCGCCATACTCCAACACCCGCTCCGTTGCCGAGCTGGTGCTGGCCGAAGCGATCCTGCTGCTGCGCGGCATCCCTGAGAAAAACGCTTCCTGCCACCGTGGCGGCTGGATCAAGTCCGCAGCCAACTCCTTCGAGATCCGTGGCAAGAAACTCGGAATCGTCGGCTACGGCTCGATCGGTACTCAGCTGTCGGTTCTGGCTGAGGGCCTGGGCATGCAGGTGTACTTCTATGACACCGTGACCAAGCTGCCGCTGGGCAACGCGACTCAGATCGGCAGCCTGACCGAGCTGCTGGGCATGTCCGACATCGTCACCCTGCACGTTCCGGAAACCGCTGCGACCCAGTGGATGATCGGCGAGAAGGAAATCCGCGCCATCAAGAAGGGCGGCATCCTGATCAACGCCGCGCGCGGCACCGTGGTCGAACTGGACGCCCTGGCGGACGCGATCAAGGACAAGCACCTGATCGGCGCGGCCATCGACGTGTTCCCGGTGGAGCCACGCTCCAACGACGAAGAGTTCGAAAGCCCGCTGCGTGGCCTCGACAACGTGATCCTGACCCCGCACATCGGTGGTTCGACCGCCGAAGCGCAAGCCAACATCGGTCTGGAAGTGGCAGAGAAACTGGTCAAGTACAGCGACAACGGTACCTCCGTTTCGTCGGTGAACTTCCCGGAAGTGGCCCTGCCGGCTCACCCTGGCAAGCACCGCCTGCTGCACATCCACGAGAACATCCCGGGTGTGATGAGCGAGATCAACAAGGTCTTCGCCGAAAACGGCATCAACATTTCCGGTCAGTTCCTGCAGACCAACGAGAAGGTTGGCTACGTGGTGATCGACGTCGACGCCGAGTACTCGGATCTGGCGCAAGAGAAGCTGCAGCACATCAACGGCACTATCCGTAGCCGCGTGTTGTTCTGATCAAGCGTTGAGCGACAAAAAAAGGGAGCCTTCGGGCTCCCTTTTTCATGCACGCCGAAACGTTATTCGACGTTGACGGTGATTTTCTTCGAGACGATTGGCGGATCGAATGCCATGTGACCGCTGTCGCCAAGTTCCAGCTGCAAGGTGTGTTTGCCAGGGGCGAGCTTGATGTCAGCCTGGGTCTGCGCCTTGCCGAAGTGCATATGGTTGGCATCGGTAGGGACAACCGAACCGGCAGGAACAATTTCCTTGGCGTCGATCAGCAGGTGATGGTGACCGGTGTTCTTGGTGACGTCACCGGCCGGCGCCAGTGCGATGCCCTTGGTACCGAATTTGACGGTGAAGGTCTGCGAAACCGTGGCCCCGTCTTCGGGAGAAACGATGAACACTTCGGCGCCCTTCGGGGCCGGAGTAGCCGCACTGGCCAGTACCGAAACACCCATCAGCACACCCGCCAGCGCTGCACGTGACATAAAGCTTTTCATTTTCTTCTCCAGTTTTTCCGTAAAATCCGCAGGGTCATGACAACTTCATGACCATTCGTTGTCGAAGGCACTCGACAACCATAGCAAAGCGAGCCTCACTCAGAGCGTCGCGATAATGATTTCAAAGGAGTGACCATGCGCTTTCTGCCTGGCCTGATCTGCCTGCTACCCCTTCTGAGCCCTTTGGCTCACGCCGAACTGATTGATGACGTCAATGACCGTGGCGAGCTGCGCATTGCCCTTGAGGCTAATACACCGCCCTTCAATTTCAAGGATGGCGACACACTCACGGGGTTCGAGGTCGAGCTTGGGCAACTGCTGGCCAACGAGCTGGATGTGCGCGCCGACTTCATCGTCACTGACGAAGCCGACCTGCTCCAGGGCGTTGAAAGCGGCAAGTACGACGTTGCGCTCAACCACATAGCACTGACACCCGAACTCAAGGATCGTTTCGACTTCAGCGAGCCGTACGGCAAGGTCGATTCGCAGCTGCTGGCGAAGAAGGATGAGCAGCCACGGCCGATGGTGCTGGTGCAGGCGTTGACGGAAGAGAAGCCGAAAGCGGCAGCGCCGGTGGATTTGGCGATTCCGTTCCAGAAGGGTAATCCGGCGTTTCAGGCCAGTCTTGCGAGCGCGATGGAGCGGATCAAGGCGGATGGACGTTTGGCGGCGCTGACTGAGAAGTGGTTGAAACCTTAAAGCCCCTCACCCTGGCCCTCTCCCAGAAAGAGAGGGGACTGATTGGGGGATGCTTTAGAGGTACGCCGACCTGGGATTGCTATACCGAATCCGAAATCGACTGGTCATGGCTTTGTCGAAGCCATAATCGATCGGTCATGGCTGTGTCGAATCCATAGTCGATCGGTCATGGCTGTGTCGAATCCATAATCGACAAGGTGTTTCAGGTCGATGGACAGCGCCAGACACCTCGGTCGGCCCCCTCTCCCTCCGGGAGAGGGCTGGGGTGAGGGCAACGATTCCGGATCAGCCCAAAGCCGCCAGAGCCACCGCCGCCTCAGGCAATTCAAGCTCACTGAACACCTGCACACCATGGCGCTTGAGCAGCGCAGCCGTCACGCCCTCTCCATTGACTTTGACGCCACTGAACGTCCCGTCATACGTCAGCAAATTCCCGCAGGAGGGACTGTTGGCTTTCAATACTGCTACGCGAATGCCGTGCTTCTGCACCAGCTCCAGCGCCTGCCACGCGCCATCCAGAAACTGCGCACTGACATCCTCGCCTTCGGTGGTCATGACCGAGGCAATGCCATCCAGCACTTCACCACCCTGCCCGCCCGGAATCTCCGCCGCCGCCCGTGGCGTCGGCAATCCGCCAGCGACCTCAGGACACAACGGCACCACACGCCCTTCAACAATCCACTGTTCGAGCAGATCGAACGGCCCGCTCGCGCCACCGTCGTAACGCACGCGATGGCCCAACAGGCAGCGGCTGACCAGAATCTTTTCCATCTCAGAACGGCTCGTTGCCACGGCGGCGGAACCAGCCGGTCAGCGACAGGCGCTCGCGGTTCGCCGGCAGCACTTCATGAGGCACTTCACCGGAAAGGAACACCACCAGGCAACCGCCGGTAGGCTGCACGTCTTGCACGCGCTCATCGCTCAGGTACATTCGCAATTGACCGCCATCCTCCGGCAGCCAGGCATCATTGAGGTAGACCACCACTGACACCATGCGCTTGTCATCGTCGCGAAAACGGTCGACATGCCTGCGATAGAACGCGCCCGGCGGATACAGCGCGAAATGGCATTCAAAATCCTCAAGCCCGAGAAACAGGCCACGGTTAAGCGCCTCACGCAGGCTTTCCATCAAGTTCAGATAACGGTCGCTGGCCTCGGCCTGGCCGGGGTCGATCCACTGAATGTGGTCGCCACGAATCCCCTCGCGTATCTCCGAAAACGGCCCACGCCCCACCGCCGCCGGCGCCAGTTCACCTTCGGCCTCACGTTTACGGCACTCGGCTGCCAGCTCACGGGTCAAACCGGCGGGCAGGAATATGTTCTGCTGCGACCAGCCGTGGTCGGCCAGGTCGTCGACGATGCGTAACAGCAGTGGGTGTTCAGAGGATATTTGCATGGCGCGCATAGTATGTCGGCGGCAAGAAATCCGACAGAGCCACGCGGCGGCTTGCTACGAATTCTCGACAAGTACCGGCACCGCACGGAGAATAGTCCGCTGCTGACAGGAGTCCCTATGCGCCGTTTGCTTTTTTCACTGTTGATGTTCTGCGTTTTGCCCGCCTGGGCGGACGGCCACGATCAGTTGTACAAGGTCGCCGGCTGGCCAGATCAACGTGCGCATTTCAATGACGCCCTGACCGCCGCGCAGCAGCGCTACCAGAACAGCCTGCCGCCCGCCGTGTTTCAGGCACTGGTGAACAACAGCAACCAGCGCTTCGCCCCGCAAGCTGTGGATCAACGCGCCGAGGCGCAACTGCGGCAAAAGCTCGCTGATCCAAAACCGGCCCTGACTTTCTTTCAATCGCCGCTGGGCAAGAAAATTGTCGCGGCTGAATTGCTCGCCACCCGTCGCGATCAACTGGCGAAAAATGCCAAGGGCTTGCCGAAGATGCAGGCCAGCGACAGCCGTCTGCTGATCATTGGCCACCTCGCTCAGGCCTTGCCGGCGCGTGAGGCCGGCGCCGAAGTGAGCCTGGCGATTGCCGGCGTGGCGGCGGACAGTTTGAGTTCGATGATCCCGGGATTGCTCGGTGGCGGTCAGGCGCAGGGCATGCTCAATGGTCAGCGCCAGCGTTTGATGGATCAGATTGGCGCGGACATGAACAACACGCTGCTCTACGTGTATCGCGACTTGTCGGATGAAGAGCTGGAGGAGTTTGCGACATTTGCCGAATCGACTGAGGGCAAGGCTTATTACCAGGCAGCGTTGGCGGCGATTCGCGCGGGGTTGGCGGTCGGGCAATGATCCTTGTTGCCTGACAAACCGCCTTCGCGAGCAAGCTCACTCCCACATTGGATCTTCAGCGGACACAAAATTTGTGAGCATCCTGCCCCCCTGTGGGAGCGAGCTTGCTCGCGAAGGGGCCCTAACAGGCGCTAGAGATTCCGGCCCCTGATGCGCTTGCTCAGAAACTCGAAATACTCTTCCCGCATCTCCGCCGTTTCATTCGCCAGATGATGCCGCGCCTCGGCCAGCAACAGGATCTGCGGCCGGTCGAACTTCCACTTCATCACCTGCAAATTGTGCTGCCAGTCCACCGTCATGTCCGCCTGTCCCTGAATGATCAGCGGCCGTCGCGGACTTTTTTTCGCGTGCTCGACGCGGATGATCCAGCGTGACAGCGCGCCCACCCATTTGGTCGGCAAGCGCCGTGGCTGCAACGGATCGGCCTGGAGAAACGGCAGGAAATCCGGGTCATTGGAATTCTCGCTAAAGCGTCGCGTGACCCCCCGAACGAAAGGCCGGAGCAGGTAATAACTGAATTGCGACCAGCCCCATGCCCTTGGACGCACCAGCGGCGCCAGCAAAATCACCTGGCCTTGCGCCGGGCTGTTTTCGCCATGGTTGAGCAGGTGATCAACCACAATCGCCCCGCCGGTGCTTTGCCCGCACAAGTGCCACGGCTGCGGCAACGCGATCGACTGCGCCTCGGCGAACAACGCTTGCAGGACGTCCTGGTATTCAGAGAAATCGCGGATGCTCGCACGCGGCCCGCTCGACAGACCATGCCCCGGCAAATCACAGGCGATTACCGCAAAGTCTTGATCCAGCGCCCACTCGATCACATGCCGATACAGCCCGGTGTGATCGTAGTAACCGTGCAGCAAAAACAGCGTCGCCTTGACCTTCTCCGGCCACCAGCAATGGCTGACCACTTCATAGCCATCGACCTCGAAACGGCCCATGCCACGCCAGACATCGCGATGGGGAAAGTCGGTCTGGTAGAAGCGCTGGTAGGCCTTGGCCTC
Organism: Pseudomonas sp. 3B-A001-10F; assembly: GCF_056313565.1. Lineage (NCBI taxonomy): Bacteria > Pseudomonadati > Pseudomonadota > Gammaproteobacteria > Pseudomonadales > Pseudomonadaceae > Pseudomonas > Pseudomonas sp. 3B-A001-10F. The sequence continues at coordinate 99,278 of NZ_JBQYFW010000017.1, read as the reverse complement.
GTCCGACAACGGCTGCCACTCGGCCAAAGGCTTGAGGCTGGCGCGGATTTGATCGGAGTCGAAAGTGGCAGGCATGCGGAAATTCCAAAGCGGTAAACAGACTTTATCGGCCTGCGATATTCATCTGTCGGAGCAAGCATGGCAAGCTAGCCCACCTCTTCTGGAACGAAAACCATGCGTTCGCCCTACCGCACCGCACTGTTTGCCAGCCTGCTCGCGTTGATTTGCGCCGGGGTATTGTGGGCGGCGTACGACTGGTTTCAGGGGCGTTATCTGCGCGCGTTCAGCGAACACACGGCGGTGTTTTCCGGTGATCCGCTGCGCCTGCCGGACAGTCTCGCCGGCCCCGGCAAGATTCGTCTGGTGCACTTCTGGGACCCGGCCTGCCCGTGCAACGTCGGCAATCAACAGCACCTGACCGAGATGGTCGAGCGGTTTGGCGCCAAAGGCGTGGAGTTCTTCGCCGTGCAGAAAACCGGCAGCCACGGTCAGTTGCCCGCGACCCTCAGCAGTCTGAAAACCATCACGATATTGCCCGGCTCCGAACAGGTTCCGGCCAGCCCGGCCGTGGCGATCTGGGATCGCAGCGGCAAACTGGCGTACTTCGGCCCGTACAGTGAAGGCCTGACCTGCAATTCCAGCAACAGCTTTATCGAACCGATTTTGAATGCCCTGACGGAGGATCGCCCGGTCAATGCCACGCACACCCTGGCGGTCGGTTGTTATTGCACGTGGCCGGTGGAAACGCCGTAAGGCATTCCGGACTTTTCAAGGACAGCGCTGCACGGCACAGAAGGTCTGTGCTAATTGTTTGCAGCCCGACGGGCGGCATTCCCGCATGCACAAGGAGTCACCATGAAGCGCGTGTTCACCGTACTTGGCTTGCTCATCGTTGTTCTGCTTGCCGGCGTCGGCTGGTATGTCTACAGCAAACAACCCACACGCCAGGGCCAGGTTGAACTGCGCAACCTGCAAGGTTCGGTGATCGTGCGCTATGACGAGCGGGGCGTGCCACACCTGCGCGCCGAGAACGAAACCGACCTCTACCGCGCCCTCGGCTATGTGCATGCCCAGGATCGCCTGTTCCAGATGGAAGCCATGCGCCGCCTCGCTCGCGGCGAACTGGCCGAAGTGCTCGGGCCGAAACTGCTCGACACCGACAAACTCTTCCGCAGCCTGCGCATCCGCGAACGCGCGGCCAGTTACGTCGCCAGTCTCGATAAACAGTCACCGGCGTGGAAGGGCCTACAAGCCTATCTGGATGGTATTAACCAATATCAGGACACCCACGCCGCACCGATCGAGTTTGACGTGCTGGGCATCCCCAAACGACCGTTCACGGCAGAAGACAGCATCAGCGTCGCCGGCTATATGGCCTACAGCTTTGCGGCGGCGTTTCGCACCGAGCCGTTGCTGACCTATGTGCGCGATCAACTCGGCGCTGATTACCTCAAGGTCTTCGATCTCGACTGGCAACCAAACGGTGTGCTGGCCAACGGTCACGCCAAACCTGCGCCGGTCCTCGCCGCCGGCGACTGGAAAGACCTCAACGCCCTCGCCCGCCTCAGCGAACAGGCGCTGATCGACCAAGGCCTGCCGCAGTTCGAAGGCAGCAACGCCTGGGTCATCGCCGGCAGCCGCAGCCAGAGTGGCAAGCCACTGCTGGCGGGTGATCCGCACATTCGCTTTTCGGTGCCGTCGGTGTGGTACGAGGCGCATTTGTCGGCGCCGGGCTTCGAGCTTTACGGCCATCATCAGGCGCTGGTGCCGTTCGCGTTTCTGGGACACAACCTGGATTTCGGCTGGAGCCTGACCATGTTCCAGAACGACGATCTGGACCTGATCGCCGAGAAGGTCAATCCGGATAACCCGAATCAGGTCTGGTATCGCGGCCAGTGGACCGACATGGTCGTCACCCAACAGCAGATCAATGTAAAGGGCCAGCCGCCGGTCACCCTCACCCTGCGCCAATCGTCCCACGGCCCGATCGTCAATGATGCCCTCGGCACCGCTGCCGGCAAAACGCCGATCGCCATGTGGTGGGCCTTCCTCGAAACGCCGAACCCGATCCTCGAAGGCTTCTACCAGCTCAACCGCGCCGACACCCTGGCCAAGGCCCGCACCGCTGCCGCGAAAGTGCAGGCACCGGGGCTGAACCTGGTTTACGCCAACGCCAAGGGCGATATCGCCTGGTGGGCCTCGGCACTGCTGCCCAAGCGTCCGGCCGGGGTGCGGCCGGAATTCATTCTCGACGGCAGCGGCAATCAGGCCGACAAGGACGGTTTCTACCCGTTCAGCGCCAACCCGCAGGAAGAGAACCCGGCGCGCGGCTATATCGTCTCGGCTAACTTCCAGCCGCTGTCGCCGACCGGCATGGAGATTCCCGGTTACTACAACCTCGCCGATCGCGGCCAGCAACTCAATCGCCAGCTCAGCGACAAGAGCGTGAAGTGGACCAACGAGGCCAATCAGAAACTGCAACTGGGCACCGCCACCGGCTACGGCCCGCGCTTGCTGGCGCCATTGCTGCCGGTGCTGCGTGAGGTGGTGAGCGATCCGGCGCAACTGAAACTGGTCGAGCAACTGGCGCAGTGGCCGGGCGACTATCCGCTGGACTCAGTCAATGCGACTGTGTTCAACCAGTTCCTCTACGACCTAGCCGATGCAGCGATGCGTGATGAGTTGGGCAATGATTTTTTCGACACGCTGCTGGCGACGCGAGTGATCGATGCGGCGCTGCCGAAGCTGGCGGCGAACGCCGATTCACCGTGGTGGGATAACCGCAACACGCCGAACAAGGAGACCCGCGCCGATGTCGTGCGCGCGGCGTGGCAGGCGAGCATGCAGCACCTGAAGCTGACCCTCGGCGATAACTCTGCCGAGTGGAAATGGGGCACTGCGCACACGCTGACTCACGGCCATCCGTTGGGACAGCAGAAGCCGTTGGAGCGGATTTTCAATGTCGGGCCGTTTGCGGCGCCGGGCAGTCATGAAGTGCCGAACAACCTGTCGGCGAAGATCGGGCCTGCGCCTTGGCCGGTGACTTATGGGCCGTCGACGCGGCGCTTGGTGGATTTTGCCGATCCTGCACACGGCCTGACGATCAACCCGGTCGGGCAGAGCGGTGTGCCGTTCGACAGCCACTATGACGATCAGGCTGAGGCGTATGTCGACGGGATTTATGTGCAGGCGCATTTCAATGCCGAAGAGGTGACGGCGAATACGCGCAGTACCTTGAAGCTGTTGCCGGCGCGGGCAGCGCCTTAAAAGCCCCTCACCCTAACCCTCTCCCGGGGGGAGAGGGGACTGACCGAGGTGTCTTTTGTCATACATCGACCTGAAAGAACGGTGTCGATTATGGATTCACAACCGCTCGCTCAGGTCGGCGTATCTCGCCAATATCCCCCAATCGGCCCCCCTCTCCCTATGGGCGGTCCGACGTTTCGGGAGGGCTGGGGTGAGGGTTAAAGCAGCACCGCAAAATTCAGCCGAAACTGCTGCGGCGTAACCCCCAACCGCCGGTTGAACACCCCGCGCATATGCTGCGCATCCCGAAACCCGCACTGATACGCCACCGTCTTCAACGGCGCCGCCGTGCTTTCCAGCATCACCCGCGCCGCATCCACCCGCGCCCGCTCGACGAACTCCGCCGGGGTGACTTTGGCTTCCCGGGCAAACACCCGCGAGAAATTGCGCGCACTCATGTTCGCCGCATTGGCCAGATCGGCAATCGTCAGATCGCCCGTCAGATTGGCCAGCACATACAACTGCACCAGCGCCACCGCCGATGTCGGTTCCGCGTGCGGTGTGAGGAACGGGCTGAACTGCGATTGCCCACCGGAACGCTGGGTGAACACCACCAGACGCTTGGCCACGCTCAGCGCCACTTCAGCGCCATGATCCCGCGCCAGCAGGTACAGCGACAGATCAATCCCCGCCGTGACCCCGGCCGAGGTGTAGAGCGTGCCGTCCTCGACATACAAGCGATCCGCTTCGACCTGCGTCGTCGGACACAACTGCGCCAACGCGACGGCGTCGTTCCAGTGCGTGGTGACGGTGCGCCCGTCCAGCAAACCGGCCCGGGCCAGCATGAACGCGCCGTTGCAGATCGAACCGAAGCGCTGCGCCCGTGCACAGGCCTCACGCAGCCAACCGTCGAACGTCGCGCCGAAATCCATGAAGGGTAATTGCGGCCCACCGGCGACCAGCAGCAGATCGTAGGCGTCGAGTGCTTCGCTGAAATGCCGATGGGCATTCAGGGTCAAACCGTTGGAGCAGGCCATCGGCCCGTGCACGACGCCGATTACTTCGAGCCGATAGTGATTCTCGGGTGCCAGGAAGCGATTAGCCTCGGCGAACACATCCATCGGGCCGCTGACGTCCAGCGACTGCACGCCGGGGAACACGACGATGGCGACGGTTTTGGTCATGGCGGCAAAGCTCCTTTGGGTCTGACCCGAGTTGGCACGATTTGCAGGTGGATTGGCAAGGATCGCAGCCATGCATCGATTGTCCGCTTCCAGCGCCAGGAACAGACTTTCCCCATCAGCGCCACAACGGCGTTTCAGTGAGGAAACTTGCCATGACCACAACCATCGCCGGCATCAAAATCCCTGACAGCGCCCTCGCCCGGGCCACCACCGAATACATCCGCGACATCGAATCCGACCTGCTCTACCACCACTCGCACCGGGTCTTTCTGTTCGGCGCGTTGAGCGGCGAGCGCCAGCAACTGGCCTACAACCCGGAGCTGCTGTACGTCGGCGCAATGTTCCATGACCTCGGTCTGGTCGAAGGTCACCGCAGTGATGATGAGCGCTTCGAAGTGGACGGTGCCAACGCAGCGGCGGCGTTTCTCAAACCGTACGGGTTGAGCGATGACGACATCGAACAGGTGTGGCTGTCGATTGCCCTGCACACCACGCCGGGCGTGCCGAAGCATCTGCGCCCGACCGTAGCGCTGGTCACCGCTGGTGTGGAAATGGATGTACTGGGGATGGATTACGCAGCGTTCAGCACTGTGCAGCGCGAAGCGGTGGTGCATGCGCACCCGCGTGGGGACGGTTTCAAGGAGTGCATTATCTGCGCGTTTGCCGATGGCTTGCGGCATCGTCCGCAGACGACGTTTGGCAATGTGAAGACTGATGTCCTGAAGGATCAGCAGCCGGGGTTCAAGCCGATGAACTTTGTTGAAGTCATCCGCCAATCTCCCTGGACGGCATAAATCCCATTGTAGGAGTGAGCCTGCTCGCGATAGCGGTGTGTCAGCTGAAAACTTCCTGGCCGATACACCGCTATCGCGAGCACGCTCACTCCTACATTTGAATTTGGGTTGGCCTCTAGGTTAAGGCCAACCCGATATTGCTTACGCCGCTTCCGGCGCCGGGGCGCGACGCACGTCCGGCTGCTTCCACGAATCGGCTGCGCTTTCTTCGATGGCTTGCTGGATGGCTTTCTTGCGCGCTTCTTCGGCACGGCGGCTGAAGAACCAGACCATGAAGGTCACGATCGACACCGCCAGCAGAATCAGACTGGCCACCGCGTTGATCTCAGGCTTCACGCCCAGACGCACTGCCGAGAACACTTCCATCGGCAGGGTTGTCGACCCCGGACCGGAGACGAAGCTCGCCAGCACCAGATCATCCAGCGACAGCGCGAACGACATCATGCCGCCCGCCGCCAGCGACGGCGCGATCATCGGGATGGTGATCAGGAAGAACACCTTCCACGGCCGTGCACCGAGGTCCATGGCCGCTTCTTCGATCGACAGGTCCAGCTCACGCAGACGCGCCGACACCACCACCGCCACATACGCCGCGCAGAACGTGGTGTGGGCGATCCAGATGGTGACGATGCCACGTTCCTGCGGCCAGCCGATCATCTGCGCCATGGCCACGAACAGCAGCAACAGCGACAGACCGGTGATCACTTCCGGCATCACCAACGGCGCTGTGACCAGACCGCCGAACAGCGTGCGGCCCTTGAAGCGGGTGATACGGGTCAGCACGAACGCTGCCAGCGTACCCAGCGCCACCGCGGCGACCGCGGTGTAGCAGGCGATTTCCAGCGAGCGCAACACCGAGCCCATCAGTTGCGTGTTGTCGAGCAGGCCGACGTACCACTTGATCGACCAGCCGCCCCACACCGTCACCAGTTTCGAGGCGTTGAAGGAGTAGATCACCAGGATCAGCATCGGCAGGTAGATGAACAACAGACCGATGACCAGCATCAGGCTGGAGAAACGGATGCGCTTCATTCTTTGCCCTCCATTTCTTTGGCCTGACTGCGGTTGAACAGGATGATCGGCACAATCAGGATCGCCAGCATCACCACCGCCAGCGCGGACGCCACCGGCCAGTCACGGTTGTTGAAGAACTCTTGCCACAGCACCTTGCCGATCATCAGGGTTTCCGGACCGCCAAGCAGTTCCGGGATCACGAACTCACCGACCACGGGGATAAACACCAGCATGCAGCCGGCAATGATGCCGTTCTTGGACAGCGGAATAGTGATCTTCCAGAAGCTGTTGAAAGTACTCGAGCCGAGGTCCGAAGCCGCTTCGAGCAGACTGTTGTCGTGCTTCACCAGGTTGGCGTACAGCGGCAGGATCATGAACGGCAGGTACGAATAAACAACACCGATGTACACCGCCAGGTTGGTGTTGAGGATTTGCAGCGGCTCGTCGATGAGCCCCATGCTCATCAGGAAACCATTGAGCAAACCGTTGTTGCTGAGGATGCCCATCCACGCGTAAACGCGGATCAGGATCGCGGTCCAGGTCGGCATCATGATCAGCAATACCAACACCGTTTGCATTTCTTTACGGGCGGTGGCGATGGCGTAGGCCATCGGGTAGCCGATCAGCAGACAGAGGACGGTGCTGATGAACGCCATCTTCAACGAGCCGAGGTAAGCGGCGATGTACAACTCGTCGCCCGCCAGCATCGCGTAGTTGCCCAGGTTCAGCAGCAGTTGCAGCTTCTGCTCGGCGTACGTGTAGATCTCGGTGTACGGCGGGATGGCCACGTCGGCTTCGGCGAAGCTGATCTTCAGGACGATGAAGAACGGCAACATGAAGAACAGAAACAGCCAGATGAACGGAACCCCGATGACCAGTTGCCGGCCATTGGGGATTATTCGGTTGATGCGACGTTTGAATTTGCGCATGTTCATGAGCGAAGTACCACGCCGCTGTCGTCTTCCCACCACACGTAGACCTGATCACCCCAGGTCGGACGCGCGCCGCGACGTTCAGCGTTGGCCACAAACGACTGCACCAGTTTGCCGCTCGGCAATTCAACGTAGAACACCGAGTGCCCGCCGAGGTAGGCGATGTCGTGCACCTTGCCGCTGGACCAGTTGTACTCGCAGGTCGGCTGGTCGGCGGTGACCAGCAGCTTCTCCGGGCGGATCGCGTAGGTCACGGACTTGTCCTGCACCGAGGTGCTGATGCCGTGGCCGACGTAGATCTGCCGATCGAGATCCTTACAGGTGATGGTCGCGTGGCCTTCGGCGTCGTCGATCACTTCACCTTCGAAGATGTTGACGTTACCGATGAATTCGCAGACCAGACGGCTGGTCGGGGTTTCGTAGATGTCGATCGGGCTGCCGATCTGGGCGATCCAGCCCAGGTGCATGATCGCGATGCGCTCGGCCATGGTCATGGCCTCTTCCTGGTCGTGGGTCACCATCACGCAGGTCACGCCGACGCGCTCGATGATTTCCACCAGTTCCAGCTGCATCTGCGAACGCAGTTTCTTGTCCAATGCGCCCATCGGCTCATCGAGCAGCAGCAACTTCGGTCGCTTGGCCAGCGAACGTGCCAGCGCCACACGCTGACGCTGACCGCCCGACAATTGATGCGGCTTGCGCTTGGCGTACTGGCTCATCTGCACCAGCTTGAGCATCTCGGCCACACGGGCATCGACCTCGGCCTTGGGAATCTTGTCCTGCTGCAAGCCGAAGGCGATGTTCTGCGCCACGGTCATGTGCGGGAAGAGAGCGTACGACTGGAACATCATGTTGATCGAACGTTCGTACGGCGGCATGTCGGTGATGTCGACGCCGTCGAGGAAAATGCGCCCCTCCGTGGGCCGTTCGAACCCTGCCAGCATCCGCAGCAGAGTGGATTTGCCCGATCCCGAGCCGCCGAGCAAGGCGAAGATCTCGCCCTTCTTGATTTCCAGGGACACATCGTCCACGGCAATCGTCTCGTCGAACTTCTTCGTGACCCGGTCGATTTTGACCAACACCTGTTTCGGTGTCTGGTCGCCCTCGAGGGCTTTCTTATAGGCGCCGGAGGCAACTGCCATTTACGAAACTCCCAGAAAAAAACAATGCAGTTCGCCCCGCAAGGCGAACCCAGGATAGTGTGTGCCTTACATCCCCGACTTGACCTTGGTCCAGCTGCGGGTCATCAGACGCTGAATGTTCGGTGGCAACTCGGTCGATACGTAGGCCTTGTCGATAACGGCCTGCGGTGGATACACCGACGCATCGGTGCGGATGGATTGCTCCATCAACTTGTCCGAACCCGGGTTGGGGTTGGCGTAACCGACGTAATCACTGACCTGAGCGATCACCTCAGGTTTCAGCAGATAGTTGATGAAGGCATGGGCCTGCTTCACGTTCGACGAATCCTTGGGGATTGCCAGCATGTCGAACCACAATGCGCCACCCTCTTTCGGCACCGTGTAGGCGATGTTCACGCCCTTCTTGGCTTCGGCTGCGCGGTTCTTCGCCTGGAAGATATCGCCGGAGAAACCGATGGCCACACAGATGTCGCCGTTGGCCAGATCACCGATGTATTTCGACGAGTGGAAGTAGGTCACGTAAGGACGCACCGCGAGCAATTTGTCGGTGGCTTTTTCGTAGTCCTTCGGATTGGTGCTGTTGGCATTCAGGCCCAGATAGTTGAGCACGGTCGGCATCATTTCATCCGCCGAATCGAGGAATGCCACGCCGCAGCTTTGCAGCTTCTTGATGTTCTCAGGCTCGAACAAAACGCCCCACGAATCGATCTTGTCGACACCCAGTACAGCCTTCACTTTATCGACGTTGTAACCAATGCCGTTGGTGCCCCACAGGTACGGCACGGCGTACAGGTTGCCCGGATCGTTCTGCTCCAGACGCTTGAGCAGCGCCGGGTCGAGATTGGCGTAGTTCGGCAGTTGCGCACGGTCAAGCTTCTGGAACGCCCCCGCCTTGATCTGCTTGCCGAGGAAGTGGTTCGACGGCACGACCACGTCGTAACCGGTACGCCCGGCCAGTAGCTTGCCTTCCAGGGTTTCGTTGGAATCGAAGACGTCGTAGACCGGTTTGATCCCGGTTTCTTTCTGGAAATCGGCCAGCGTGGTCTCGCCGATGTAATCGGACCAGTTATAAATATGCACCGTACCGGCGGCCTGGGCTCCGACAGCGATCGTCAGGCCGGCAGTGGCCAGCAGGGCTTTGCGCAAAGAAGAAAAAATAGGCAAGTGGAGGTCCTCTAAATTAGTTGGGCCCAAGTTGCCCCGCGCTGCATGACAGCCATGGCTGCCCGGCAACAAAACCGGCGCGCAACTTACCCTCGAAAAACCGTTCCTGCAAAACTTCCTGTCATTTAATTAATCCGCTGGCCGCCCTCGCGGGGACGACGGCCAGCGGTTGTTGCGTCAAACCGGCTTATTTACCGGATTTGATCTTGGTCCAGCTGCGAGTGATCAGGCGCAGGGTCGCTGCGTCCAGATCGCTGATCGCATAGAGCTGTTTCTTCACTTCAGCCGACGGGTAGATGCTCGGATCGCTGGTGATGTCCTTGTCCACCAGTGGCGTGGCAGCTTTGTTGCCGTTCGGGAAACGCACGGCGTTGGTGATGCCGGCCATCACTTGTGGCTCAAGCAGGTAGTTCATGAACTTGTAGGCGGCTTCGACGTTTTCGGCATCCTTGGGAATGGCGACCATGTCGTAGAACGTGCCAGCACCTTCTTTTGGAATGGTGTAGGCCAGCTTGACCTTGTCTCCGGCTTCCTGGGCGCGGGTCTTGGATTGTTCCAGGTCACCCGAGTAACCGACGGCGACGCAGATGTTGCCGTTGGCCAGGTCGGAGATGTACTTGGAGGAGTGGAAGTAGGCAACCGAAGGACGAATCTTCAGGAACAAGTCTTCGGCGGCTTTCAGGTCAGCCTTGTCCTTGCTGTTGGTCGGCTTGCCCAGATAGTGCAACGCCGCCGGAATCATTTCGGTCGGTGCGTCGAGGAAGCTTACGCCGCAGCTTTTGAGCTTCTCGATGTTTTCAGGCTTGAACACCACGTCCCAGGAATCGATCTTGTCGATGCCCAGCGCTGCCTTGACCTTGGCCGGGTTGTAGCCGATGCCGATCGAGCCCCACATGTACGGGAACGCGTGCTTGTTGCCTTGGTCGCTGGCATCGCCAACAGCCTTGAGCAGGTCTTCGTCGAGGTTCTTCCAGTTTGGCAGCTTGGACTTGTCCAGCTCCTGGTAAACACCGGCCTTGATCTGCTTGGCGAGGAAGTTATTGGAAGGCACCACAATGTCGTAACCGGACTTGCCGGCCAGCAGCTTGGCTTCCAGGGTTTCGTTGCTGTCGAAGACGTCATAGACGACTTTGATCCCGGTGGCTTTTTCGAAGTTGGCCACAGTGTCCGGGGCGATGTAGTCGGACCAGTTGTAGACGTGCAACACCTTGTCGTCCGCCTGAGCCGCAGCCGCCATGACTCCCATCAGGGACATGGCGAGCAGAGTCTTGCCAGCGAGCTTTTTGCCTAATGCCTTCATGCGTTAATGCTCCAAATTTTTCTTTTTTGAACCACTTTGTTCAGCGGCCGAACCCGGACAACTGGAACCGCGGTTAGTCTGGCAAGATCCGAGGCGGTCTTTCAAGAAAAGACCAGCCTTTCTGACAGCTTTGAGCGCGAGCGCCACGGCTCCCCCGCTCAAAGCCTAGCACTTAGCCCTGCAACGCACTGAGGGTCAGGTCCAGACACTTGCGTGCCTTGGTCACCAGCTCATCGATCTCGGCTTTGCTGATCACCAGCGGCGGCGCGATGATCATGGTGTCGCCCACAGCGCGCATGATCAGGCCGTTGTCGAAGCAGAACTGGCGGCAGATCATGCCGACGCCCTTGCCTTCATAACGCTTGCGCGTGGCCTTGTCCTGCACCAGCTCGATCGCGCCCAACAGACCGACTCCGCGAACTTCACCCACCAACGGGTGATCGTTCAGTTCCCGCAGACGTTTCTGCAAATACGGTGCCGTTTCGTTGTGCGCGTTCTCGATAATTTTTTCGTCGCGCAGGATGCGGATGTTTTCCAGGCCCACTGCTGCTGCCACCGGGTGACCGGAGTAAGTAAAGCCGTGGTTGAAATCGCCGCCTTCGTTGAGCACCGCCACAACGGAGTCGCGAACGATCAGGCCACCCATCGGGATGTAGCCGGAAGTCAGGCCTTTGGCGATGGTCATCATGTCGGGCGCAAGGTCGTAGAAATCGCTACCGAACCACTCACCGGTACGGCCGAAACCACAAATCACTTCGTCGGCGACGAAGAGGATGTCGTACTTGGCGAGGATTTCCTTGATGCGCGGCCAGTAGGTATCGGGCGGAATGATCACGCCGCCGGCGCCCTGGATCGGCTCGGCAATAAAGGCACCGACGTTGTCGACGCCGACTTCGAGAATCTTCTCTTCCAGCTGGTTGGCCGCCCAGATACCGAACTCTTCCGGGGACATGTCGCCACCCTCGGCGAACCAGTACGGCTGCGCGATATGAACGATGCCCGGGATCGGCAAGTCGCCTTGTTCGTGCATATACGTCATGCCACCGAGGCTCGCGCCGGCTACGGTCGAACCGTGATAACCGTTCTTGCGGCTGATGATGACTTTCTTGTTCGGCTGGCCCTTGATCGCCCAGTAGTGGCGAACCATACGCAGCATGGTGTCGTTGCCTTCGGAGCCGGAACCGGTGAAGAACACATGGCTCATGCCTTCCGGCGCCACGTCGGCGATTGCCTTGGCCAGTTCCAGCGCTGGCGGGTGCGCGGTCTGGAAGAACAGGTTGTAGTACGGCAGTTCGCGCATTTGTTTGGCGGCGGCATCGGCCAGCTCATCACGACCATAACCGATAGCCACGCACCACAGACCAGCCATGCCGTCGAGAATCTTGTTGCCTTCGCTGTCCCACAGGTAAACGCCCTTGGCGTTGGTAATGATCCGCGGGCCCTTCTCTTTCAGTTGTTTGAAGTCACTGAACGGGGCCAGGTGGTGATCATTGCTGAGTGCTTGCCACTCGCGGGTTTGCGGGTTGTTGCTGGTCATGCCAATTCTCCTTGTTATCGGTGAAGGCGCGGCTGCTGCCAGCCGCGCCCGGCGTATCAGACGGCGAAGAGCAGGTACTCACGCTCCCAGGAACTGATCACGCGCTTGAAGTTTTCATGCTCGGCCCGTTTTACCGCGACGTAGCCAGTGATGAAGGTTTTGCCCAGGTACTTCTCGATGGTCGCGCTGTTTTCCATACGTTCCAGCGCGTCTTCGATGGTCAGTGGCAAGCGCAGGTTGCGGCGCTCATAGCCTCGCCCCACTACCGGCGCGCTCGGGTTCAGGCCTTCGATCATGCCGATGTAGCCGCAGAGCAGGCTCGCGGCAATCGCCAGGTACGGGTTGGCGTCGGCGCCCGGCAAGCGGTTTTCCACACGGCGGTTCTGCGGGCCGGCATCCGGTACGCGCAGGCCAACGGTGCGGTTCTCTTCGCCCCACTCGACGTTCACCGGTGCCGAGGTATCTGGCAGGAAGCGGCGGAACGAGTTGACGTTGGGTGCGAACAGCGGCAGCAATTCCGGGATCAGTTTCTGCAGGCCACCGATGTGGTGCAGGAACAACTGGCTCATGGTTCCGTCTTCATTGGAGAAGACGTTCTTGCCGGTTTCGATGTCGATGATGCTTTGGTGCAAGTGCATCGCGCTGCCCGGCTCGCCGGTCATTGGCTTGGCCATGAAAGTCGCGGCCACGTCGTGCTTGAGTGCGGCTTCGCGCATGGTGCGTTTGAACACCAGAATCTGGTCGGCCAGCGACAGCGCGTCGCCGTGACGGAAGTTGATTTCCATCTGCGCCGTGCCGTCTTCGTGGATCAGCGTGTCGAGGTCCAGCTCCTGCAGTTCGCACCAGTCGTAGACGTCTTCGAACAGCGGATCGAATTCGTTCGCCGCTTCAATGGAGAACGACTGACGCCCGATTTCCGGACGGCCCGAGCGGCCAATCGGAGGCTGCAACGGATAGTCAGGGTCGTCGCTGCGCTTGGTCAGGTAGAACTCCATTTCCGGCGCGACGATCGGCTGCCAGCCCTTGTCGGCATAGAGCTTCAGAACTTTCTTGAGAACGTTGCGCGGCGACAGCTCGATCGGGTTGCCCTGCTTGTCGTAGGTGTCGTGGATTACCTGGGCGGTCGGCTCGATGGCCCACGGCACCAGGTACACGGCGTTCTGGTCGGGGCGGCAGATCATGTCGATGTCGGCCGGGTCGAGCAGTTCGTAATAGATGTCGTCTTCGACGTAGTCGCCGGTTACGGTCTGCAACAGCACGCTTTCTGGCAGGCGCATGCCTTTTTCGGCGATGAACTTGTTGGTCGGCGAAATCTTGCCCCGGGTGATACCGGTCAAGTCGGCGATCATGCATTCGACTTCTGTGATCTTGTGGTCTTTCAACCAATCGGTGAGCTGGTCGAGGTTGTTACTCATAAATGCCTCTGGGCTGAGTCTCCTGACAGGATGTCAGGCAAAGTTTGACGCTTTGAGCGTCGCGTTAAAGGGGGCTTGCTCGCGCAGTACCGGCTTACGCCTGGCACCGCGCATAGACAATGAAAGAGGAGCTTACCTGCCCTTTACGCTGGCGTTGCATTTCCTGTGCACAGACGAGGCGTGCAGAATCATGAGCACGGCTGGGCACGCGACACAGGCTTTGGGAGTGAAAGCGATCTATATTGGAAGGGGACGCCATAAACAGGATGCTGTCCCGTACGTCCAGAATATCGGACGCTTGCGCTTGAGCGACCATGGACGGGAACATCGTCGGCAACGGTTCAGCCATGCTGGCTGCGCTACGGACGGATTTTTCGCCACTGATGTGATGAGCATGCAGACCGGACTGTTGCGAGCAGTCGGTGATGCCGATTAACGGCAGGCGAGACATGAAGCACCCCGGTATTATTGCTGTTATGGGTTTGATCGGAGCTTAGCCTTGTTCATTTTTTTACACAACACCCCCGTAAAAAATACAACACGGCCTGCTCAAGCCCGCGGGTGGCAAGCTCCCTCAGCACAGAAAACTGCCCAAAAATGCCCCATAAATGCCCTCGCAGCGCTTTTTTAGGGCAAAAAAGGCCTCGCTTGACTTCGGCAGGCCGTTCGGGTTGACTGAAACCAGAAAAGATCAATGATTGATATTTTTAACAACAAAGGTGTTGCATCATGTCGGTACCCCCGCGTGCCGTTCAGCTTAACGAAGCGAACGCGTTCCTTAAGGAACATCCTGAGGTTCTGTACGTTGACCTTCTGATTGCGGATATGAATGGTGTGGTGCGCGGCAAGCGCATTGAACGCACCAGCCTCCACAAGGTTTACGAGAAAGGCATCAACCTGCCGGCCTCTCTATTTGCTCTGGATATCAATGGTTCTACGGTGGAAAGCACCGGCCTGGGCCTGGACATCGGCGATGCCGATCGTATCTGCTATCCAATCCCCGATACCTTGTGCAACGAGCCATGGCAGAAGCGCCCGACTGCGCAACTGTTGATGACCATGCACGAACTCGAAGGCGACCCGTTCTTCGCCGATCCGCGCGAAGTGCTCCGTCAAGTTGTTGCAAAGTTTGACGAACTGGGCCTGACCATTTGCGCCGCATTTGAACTCGAGTTCTACCTGATCGACCAGGAAAACGTGAACGGCCGTCCTCAGCCGCCACGCTCGCCGATCTCCGGCAAACGTCCGCACTCGACGCAGGTCTACCTGATCGACGACCTCGACGAATACGTTGACTGCCTCCAGGACATTCTGGAAGGCGCCAAAGAGCAAGGCATTCCGGCCGACGCCATCGTCAAGGAAAGTGCCCCGGCGCAGTTCGAAGTGAACCTGCACCACGTAGCCGACCCGATCAAGGCCTGCGACTACGCGGTACTGCTCAAGCGTCTGATCAAAAACATCGCCTACGACCATGAAATGGACACCACCTTCATGGCCAAGCCGTATCCGGGCCAGGCAGGTAACGGTTTGCACGTACACATTTCGATTCTGGATAAAGAAGGCAAAAACATTTTTGCCAGCGAGGATCCCGAGCAGAACGCCGCGCTGCGTCACGCGATCGGCGGTGTGCTCGAGACCCTGCCCGCGCAGATGGCGTTCCTCTGCCCGAACGTCAACTCCTACCGTCGTTTCGGCGCACAGTTCTACGTGCCGAACTCGCCGTGCTGGGGTCTGGACAACCGCACCGTGGCGATTCGCGTACCGACCGGCTCTGCCGATGCCGTGCGTATCGAACACCGCGTGGCCGGTGCCGACGCCAACCCGTACCTGCTGATGGCTTCGGTACTGGCCGGCGTGCACCACGGTCTGACCAACAAGATCGAACCGGGCGCACCTGTAGAAGGCAACAGCTACGAGCAGAACGAGCAAAGCCTGCCGAACAACTTGCGCGATGCCCTGCGTGAGCTGGACGACAGCGAGGTGATGGCCAAGTACATCGATCCGAAATACATCGATATCTTCGTCGCCTGCAAGGAAAGCGAGCTGGAGGAGTTCGAACACTCCATCTCCGACCTTGAGTACAACTGGTATCTGCATACCGTGTAAGCGGTTGTAGCGCCAAACAGAACGCCGTCGGCTCTTGCAGCCGGCGGCGTTTTTTTTATGCCCGGACTCAGATCCCAAGGGTGGGGGTGAATGGTCGCCTGCGGCGGTTCGCGAGCAAGCTCGCTCCCACAGAGATCTTCAGTGAACATGGGTTGTGTGTACACAGGAGATCCCCTGTGGGAGCGAGCTTGCTCCGGGCGGCGTTCCGACGAAAGCGGTCGACAAGACAACACACAAGCCGGCTCGTACAATGCCCGCTGCCCCGCAGGAGACTTCCATGACGCGACCCGCCCCCGTCCGCAAACCCCGTGCCCGCAGTCAGGCGCGCATCGATTCGATACTCGACGCCGCGCGTACATTGCTGGCCGCCGAGGGTGTGGCGAGTCTGTCGATCTACAGCGTCGCCGAGCGCGCGCAGATTCCGCCCTCCTCCGTGTACCACTTCTTCGCCAGCGTCCCGGCGTTGCTTGAGGCACTGACGGCAGATGTGCACGCCGCGTTTCGCGCCTGCCTGCAAGCGCCGATTGATCATGACGCCTTGCGCGACTGGCGCGATCTGTCGCGGCTGGTTGAGCAACGGATGCTGGAGATCTACGATGAAGACGCGGCGGCACGGCAGTTGATCCTTGCCCAGCATGGTCTGACCGAAGTCACTCAGGCTGACCGTCAGCACGATATTGAACTGGGCGACCTGATGCACAAGCTGTTCGATCATCACTTCGAATTGCCTAGGCTGCCGAAGGATGTCGATGTGTTCGCCCTGGCGATGGAGTTGGGTGATCGGGTATATGCGCGTTCGGTGCAGCAGCATGGGCAGATCACGCCGCGCATGGCCGAGGAAGGCATGCGCGTGTTTGATGCCTATATCGGCCTGTATCTGCCGCCGTATCTACCCAAAAGATCTCTAGTGCTCTGACTGGCCCTTTCGCGAGCAAGCTCGCTCCCACAGTGATTTGTAGTGAATACAACATCTGTGGGCAACACCGAACCTGTGGGAGCGAGCCTGCTCGCGAAGGCCGCACCGCAGTTTTCAGATCAGGCACAAAAAACCCCGAAGGGCTCACGCCCTCCGGGGTTGTTTTTTACTCACCGGCTTACAACTTGGCGATCGACACCTCGGTGGATTTTACAAAGGCGATCACTTCGCTGCCGACCACCAGTTCCAGCTCCTTGACCGAGCGGGTGGTGATCACCGAAGTGACGATGCCCGAAGCGGTCTGCACGTCGATTTCCGACAGCACGTCACCGAGGACGATTTCTTTGATCGAGCCTTTGAACTGGTTGCGGACGTTGATGGCTTTGATAGTCATGGCAATGATTCCTGTCGTTTGCTTGAGTTATTGAGCCCAACGCAGTTGCGTAGGCAGTGGTGAAACAGGTTCCGGCGCCGGCGGTTCGCCGGGCAGGGAGAGAACACGGTTAAGCACTTCGGTTTCCAGCGCTGCCAGTCGGTGCGAACCACGCACTCGCGGCCGCGGCAGTTCCACATGCAGATCGAGGCCGACTTCGCCGTCCTCGATCAGAATCACCCGGTCGGCAATCGCCACCGCTTCACTGACGTCGTGAGTCACCAGCAGCACGGTGAAGCCGTGTTGCTGCCAGAGACGCTCGATCAGTTGCTGCATTTCAATGCGGGTCAGTGCGTCCAGTGCGCCGAGCGGTTCGTCGAGCAGCAGCAGACGCGGTTGATGGATCAGCGCCCGCGCCAGTGCAACGCGCTGCTTCTGTCCGCCAGATAACGCTGCCGGCCACTCATTGGCACGATCCGCCAGACCGACTGCTTCCAGCGCATCCAGTGCTTGCTGACGCCAGTTGCCCTTGAGCCCAAGGCCAACGTTGTCGATGATCTTTTTCCACGGCAGCAGACGTGCTTCCTGGAACATCAATCGGGTGTCTTCCCGCGCATCGCTGAGCGGCGCAGAACCGGCGAGCAAGTCGCCGCCAGTCGGTTGATCGAGCCCGGCGAGCAAGCGCAGCAAGGTACTTTTGCCGCAACCGCTACGCCCAACCACGGCGACAAACTGCCCTGCCGGAATATGCAGATCGATGTCACGCAACACCTGCCGCGCGCCGAAGGTTTTCTGCAGGTTGCGCACCGCCAGCGGAATCCCGCGCAGCAGGCGTGGAGGTTGTTGAGCAGTCATGCCGCACCTCCTTTGGCAACCTGATAAGCCGGGTGCCAGCGCAACCACACACGTTCAAGTCCACGTGCCGCAAGGTCAGCGAGTTTGCCGAGCACTGCGTAAAGCAGGATCGCCAGCACCACCACGTCGGTCTGCAAAAACTCCCGGGCATTCATTGCCAAGTAGCCGATGCCCGAGCTGGCGGAAATGGTTTCGGCGACGATCAGCGTCAGCCACATAAAGCCCAGGGCGAAGCGCACGCCGACCAGAATCGAAGGCAGCGCACCCGGCAGAATCACCTGCCAGAACAGGCTGAAACCGCTCAGGCCATAGCTGCGCGCCATCTCCACCAGCGCCGGATCGACGTTGCGGATGCCGTGATAGGTATTCAGGTAAATCGGGAACAACGTGCCCAGCGCCACCAGAAAAATCTTCGCCGACTCGTCGATGCCGAACCAGAGGATCACCAGCGGAATCAGTGCCAGGTGCGGCACGTTGCGGATCATCTGCACCGAACTGTCGAGCAGGCGTTCGCCCCACTTCGACAGACCGGTGATGAAACCCAAGGCAAGACCGATGCTGCCGCCGATGGTGAAACCGAGGGCCGCACGCCAGCCGCTGATGGCCAGGTGCGTCCAGATCTCGCCACTGCGCACCAGACTCACGCCGGCTTCGATCACCGCCACCGGTGCCGGCAGGATCCGTGTCGACAACCAACCCGCCGACACCGACAACTGCCACACCGCTAGCAACAACACCGGCAACGCCCAGGGCGCGAGGCTGTGGATGATTTTCTTCATGGCGCGCCTCAGCTCTGCGACGCGGCTTTGGGAAGAATGTCGTTGGCGACCATCTCGCCGAACGGGCTGACATAACCGGCGCTTTTCGGCAGTTCCGGGCGCTCGATGTCGAGGTGCGGGAACAGCAGTTCAGCGACGCGGTACGACTCTTCGAGGTGTGGATAACCGGAGAAGATAAAGGTGTCGATACCCAGATCCGCGTATTCCTTCACGCGTGCCGCGACGGTCGGGCCATCACCGACCAGCGCCGTACCGGCACCGCCGCGTACCAGACCGACGCCGGCCCAGAGGTTAGGGCTGACTTCGAGGTTGTCGCGGCTGCCGCCGTGCAGGGCGGCCATGCGTTGTTGGCCGACCGAATCGAACCGCGCCAGCGAAGCCTGAGCACGAGCGATGGTGTCGTCGTCCAGATGCGAGATCAGCCGATCCGCCGCTTGCCAGGCTTCAGCGTTGGTTTCACGGACGATCACATGCAGACGAATGCCGAAGCGCACGGTGCGGCCGAGCTTGGCGGCTTTGGCGCGCACCTGTTCGATCTTCTCCGCAACCGCTGCGGGCGGCTCGCCCCAGGTCAAAACCATTTCCACTTGTTCTGCAGCCAGATCCTGCGCCGCTTCCGAAGAACCACCGAAGTACAGCGGCGGACGCGGTTGCTGGATCGGCGGATAGAGCAACTTCGCGCCTTTCACGCTGATGTGCTGACCGTCGTAATCGACGGTTTCGCCTTCCAGCACACGACGCCAGATGCGGGTGAATTCCACCGAAGCCTGATAGCGTTCTTCGTGGCTGAGGAACAGACCATCGCCGGCCAATTCTTCCGGGTCACCACCAGTGACCAGATTGAACAGCGCACGGCCGCCGGACAGACGATCCAGCGTGGCTGCCTGCCGCGCCGCCACCGTCGGGGAAATGATCCCGGGGCGCAGAGCCACGAGGAATTTCAGGCGCTGGGTCACCGGGATCAGCGACGCTGCCACCAGCCATGAGTCTTCGCAAGAACGGCCGGTAGGAATCAGCACACCGCCGAAGCCCAGACGATCCGCCGCTTGCGCGACCTGTTGCAGATAACCGTGGTCGACGGCGCGAGCGCCTTCGGCGGTGCCAAGGTAATGGCCGTCGCCGTGGGTAGGCAGGAACCAGAAGATATTGAGGCTCATGGAGTGGTCTCCTTAGGAATTCGAATTACTGCGCTTTAGCCACAGCGGCCGGTGGTGTCCAGATCACATCCTTGATGCTCAATGGCTTGGGAATCAGCTTGAGCTGGAAGAACGTGTCGGCGATCTTTTGCTGCGCGGCGACCACTTCCGGGGTCAGGAACAGCGCGCCGTAGCCCTGGCGTTTCACCGAGGTCAGGGTGATGTCCGCCGGCAGACCGAGCAGTGGCGCAACCTGTTGGGTCACGTCTTCAGGATTGGCTTTCGACCACTCGCCGACTGCGCGCACTTCTTCCACGAGGGTCTTGATCACCTGAGGATTTTTCTCGGCGTAAGGCTTGGTCGCGAGGTAAAACTGGTGGTTGTCGACGATGCCTTTACCGTCGCGCAGGGTGTGCGCTTGCAGTTGTTTCTCGGCGGCAGCCTGGTATGGATCCCAGATGACCCAAGCGTCGACGCTGCCACGTTCGAACGCAGCGCGGGCATCGGCTGGCGGCAGGAAGACGGTTTGAATGTCGGAGTATTTGAGGCCGGCGTCTTCCAGTGCGCGCACCAGCAGGTAGTGGACGTTGGAGCCTTTGTTCAGGGCGACTTTCTTGCCCTTCAGATTGGCCACCGATTTGATCGGCGAGTCTTTCGGCACAAGGATCGCTTCGCTGTTCGGCGCTGGCGGTTCGTAGGCAACGTAAAGCAGATCGGCGCCGGCCGCCTGAGCGAAGACGGGCGGGGTTTCGCCGGTGACACCGAAGTCGATCGAGCCGACGTTCAGGCCTTCCAGCAGTTGCGGGCCGCCGGGGAATTCAGTCCATTGCACGTCGACGCCTTGGGCGGCCAGACGTTTTTCCAGAGTGCCCTTGGCCTTGAGCAGCACCAGCGTGCCGTACTTCTGATAACCGATCCGAAGAGTCTCGGCTTGAGCTTGAGTGATGGCGCCGAAGGTGACAGCCGCAGCAAACAGAGCGACCAGACCACGACGCAAAAATACAGTGCGCATAGCGCTCTCCTTTTTGCTGTTGGGTTTTGGCTGCACCTGCTTGACCGTTAGCGGCGAAGTAAGGTGAGTTACATCAAATGCGGGTGTGGCTTAAATGCTCCAGCGAGCACTCAACAAACGTTCGTTCAACAGGCCCGGTTCCAGCGGTTTCGGCCGGCGGGCCATGGCGCCGACAAACTGATCCAGCGCTTCATGCAGTCGCTGCTCCAGCGCCGGTGCCAGTTGTGCTGCGGCACTGCCTTCGCCGTAAGCGATCTGGCTGTCCTCGGCGAAAATCCCTTGGAGCATTTCCTGGGCTTTCAGCGCGGACAACACAGGCTTGAGCGCGTAATCGACCACCAGCATGTGGGCGATGCTGCCGCCGGTGGCCATTGGCAAAACAATCTTGTGGTTCAGGGCGCGCTCCGGGAGCAGATCCAGCAACGTCTTCAACGCGCCGGAAAACGAAGCCTTGTACACCGGCGTGGCGATCAACAGGCCGTCGGCGTTTTCGATCTGTTGCAGCAGGTCGAGCACCTTCGGGCTGTCGAAGCGGGCGTGAAGCAAATCTTCAGCCGGGAAGTCCCGCACCTGATAACTCACCACTTCCACCCCTTGCGCCTGCAACCAACGTTGCGAGCGTTCCAGCAGCACCCCGGAACGGGAGCGCAGGCTGGGACTGCCACCGAGTGAGACGACCAGCATTGAGACAATTCCTTAAGCGTTTCAGGCGATTCGCGGGTTGCAATCTCGCTTCGATGGAGTGACCTTACCAGCTGATTTATATATCTATAAATCATATTTATTCATTTGGTTATGCATTTTGGAGATATGCGATTCGCTTTGTTTCGGGCGAAAAAAAAGGCCGTCGAAACGGCCTGAAATCCCCTGCTTAGTAGCAACCACTGATCGTTCCCACGCTCTGCGTGGGAATGAATCCATGAACTCCGCGTCCACTGTGGGGTTCGACGCCTCGACGCGGGAACGATCTGCCCAAGAAGATCACTTGTTCGGCTGCGGCGTCAGGCGCAGGTACGGTTTCACCGCGCGATAGCCTTTCGGAAAGCGCTGCTTGATCTCTTCTTCATCCTTGAGCGAAGGCACGATCACCACCTCTTCACCGTCCTGCCAGTTGGCCGGCGTAGCCACCTTGTAGTTGTCGGTGAGCTGCAGCGAATCGATCACCCGCAGAATCTCGTGGAAATTACGCCCGGTGCTCGCCGGATACGTGATGGTCAGACGAATCTTCTTGTTCGGATCGATCACGAACAGCGAACGCACGGTCAGCGTGTCGTTTGCGTTCGGATGGATCAGGTCATACAGATCCGAAACCTTGCGATCGGCATCGGCGAGGATCGGAAAGTTGACGACAGTGTTCTGGGTTTCGTTGATGTCTTCGATCCACTTGTGGTGCGAATCCACCGGGTCGACCGACAGCGCGATGGCTTTGACGCCGCGTTTGCTGAACTCATCCTTGAGCTTGGCGGTGAAGCCCAGCTCAGTGGTGCACACCGGGGTGAAGTCCGCCGGGTGGGAGAACAGCACGCCCCAGCTATCGCCCAGCCATTCGTGAAAACGAATCTTGCCGGCGCTGGAATCCTGTTCGAAATCGGGGGCGATGTCGCCGAGTCTGAGGCTCATGGTGCTGCTCCTGATGAGTTGTTCGAGACCTCAACTGTAGCTCGGGATTCGACATCATTAAAAAGAATAAATAACTAGATATCTAGATCATTATTGAATATTAAATATCTGTTCACTGGACGCTGGCAGGCATCCCGACGACCATCGGTCGCAAGGTTCGAGAAGGCCTTGAGTTGCTTTAAAGAGGGAAGTTTCGGGGATGGCTTACGGGGGTGAGCCTGACTCGAAAAAGCAAAAGCCCCGTCCGGCGTGATGCCGGACGGGGCTTTTTTACATCAGCGAATCGAGGCGCGCTATTACAGCAGCGGGATCGAGTAGCTGACGATCAGGCGGTTTTCATCCTGGTCGCGCTGACCTGGGATGTCGTTGCGCCACATGGCGTTTTTCCACATCACGCCAACGTTTTTCAGCGGGCCTTCCGGTACGACGTAACCGATGGTCAGGTCGCGTTCCCACTCGGAACGGCCGGTCGCGTTGGTGCTGACTTGGCGGTCGCCGACTTTACCGGTGGTGTCGATGTTATCGCCACGCAGGTAAACCACACCGGCGGTCAGGCCAGGTACGCCAACTTTGGCGAAGTCGTACGAGTAGCGAGCTTGCCAGGTACGCTCACCTGCGCGAGCGAACTTGGCGATCTGCATGTCGGTGGTGATGTACGCCGACGAGCCGTCACCCTGGTTCAGCCAAGGGAAGTCGCTGTTGCCGTTGCTGACCTGATAACCGCCACCGAAGGTGTGACCTTCAACGGTGTACAGGAACAAGCCGCTGTACAGGTTGTTGTCGACTTTACCTTTGGTGATGCCAGTGCCGTAGTCACCCGTGGTGTAGTAAGCCGGGTCGTTACCGTTGGCGCCATCGTCACGGCTGTTGAAGTAACGGAAGTCAGACTTCAATACACCCGGGCCGATTGCCCAGTTGTGTACCAGACCGAGGAAGTGCTGCTTGTAGTAATCCTGCAAGTTGCCGTAGTAGTACTGGGCAGTCAGGTCTTTGGTGATTTTGTAGTCGCCACCACCGTAGATGAACTTGTTGCTGTCACGACCGGCAGCGGTGTGAGCGTTGGAGCCAGCAATCGACAACTCTTCGTTGTTGCTGGAGTTACGGCCCTTGGCGTGCTCGATTTGACCAGCAACCAGCGTCAGATCCTTGATCTCGTTGGAAGTGATCTGGCCACCCTGGAAGGTTTGCGGCAACAGACGACCGTCGTTGGTCACGATAACCGGCAGTTTTGGCTGCAGGGTGCCGAGCTTCAGTTCGGTCTGGGAGATCTTGGCTTTGGCAGTCAGACCCAGGCTGGAGTAGTTGTCGACCGCTTCACCGTTGGACTTGCTCGGGAATACAGTGCCGCCATAGGAAGTCGACGTGGCACCGTTGGTGCCGCCACCCGAATCCAGACGCACGCCCACCAGGCCGATGGCGTCGATACCGAAGCCTACGGTGCCTTGGGTGTAACCGGAGATGAAACGCAGATCGAAGCCTTGGCCCCATTCTTCTTGCTTGTTCTGAGCCTTGGCAGCTTTGGTATCGCCATCACGGTTATCAGTGTTGATGTAGAAGTTACGCAGCCCCAAAGTAGCTTTGCTGTCTTCGATGAAACCGGCGGCGCCTGCCTGCTGCGCCATAACCCCTACGGCCACAGCCAGGGCCAAGGTGGACTTGTTCATGTAAAGCTCCTCTCGTTTCTAATTCTTGTGTTCCTGGCCCTGGGTCTGATGCCCTGGGTCCTAAGATGCGCGATTAGCGCCAGACCGTGACTGACAAGTCAATCGTAACCTTGTGTGTCTACGACCAAGGTCTAATCGCAGTGATTTGGTCCGTGCAGAGTAAAGATTTCCTGATAAACCCAAAAAGAATTTATTCATTCTTTTTCATACCATTTCGGAATATGGCCAGTATCTTGCCACCTCCGCCGGGAAACAGCGTATCGGCGACTAAGCTCATTCCTAAATGGTATTTGTTGGCCTTTTTTTATATCGATTAGCTTTGGCGCAACCGCAATTCGTCAAACCCTATCGAAAAGGCGACGCCATGATGGCCAAACGCGCACTATCTAGTCAATTTGTTACAGTTTGTGTGTCAGCGCTGATTTCTTTTTCGGCCCATGCCGCCAACCTCACCGTGGGTTATCAAACTGGTATCGACCCGAGCAAAGTCCCCCAAGCCGACGGCGTCTACGAGAAGACCATCGGCGAGAAAATCGACTGGCGCCGCTTCAACAGTGGCCCGGAAGTTGTGACAGCCATTGCTTCCGGTGATGTGCAGATCGGCAACCTTGGCTCCAGCCCGTTGGCCGCTGCCGCTTCGCGCAATCTGCCGATTGTGGCGTTCATCGTTTCGGCACAGATCAATGCCGCCGAAGCCTTGGTGGTGCGCAATGGCAGCGGCATTAACACACCGCAGGATCTGGTCGGCAAAACCATCGCCACACCTTTCGTTTCCACCTCACACTACAGCTTGCTCGGCGCCCTCAAGCACTGGGGCCTGGACGCCTCGAAAGTCAAAGTGGTGAACCTGCAACCTGCAGAAATCGCTGCCGCGTGGAAACGTGGGGATATCGATGGTGCGTTTGTCTGGTCGCCGGCGCTTGGGGAAATTCGCAAGACCGGCAAGACCCTGACCGATGCGGCGCAAGTGGGCCAATGGGGCGCGCCGACCTTCGAGGTCTGGGTCGCGCGCAAGGACTTCGCCGAGAAGCATCCTGACGTTGTCGCGAAGTTCGCCAAGGTTACGCTGGATTCATTTGCCGATTACGCGGCGCATAAAGACAGCTGGACGGCTGACTCGGTGCCGGTACAGAAAATCGCCAAACTGACCGGTGCCAATGCCGCTGATGTGCCGGAATTGCTCGCAGGGTCGGCGTTCCCGGACGCCAAGGCGCAGCAAACCACGGCGCTGCTGGATGGCGGCACGGCGAAAGCGATTGGCGAGACGGCGAAGTTTTTGAAGGAGCAGGGCAAGGTTGAAACGGTGCTGCCGGATTATTCGCCGTATGTCAGCGCGAAGTTTGTGGCGCAATAAAAGCTTCGCGAGCAGGCTCGCTCCCACAGGAGTGGGAGCGAGCCTGCTCGCGAATGGAGCAACTCGGTTAAAGGGTTTTTTCGAAGATTTTCGAATTGCGCTGGAAGTTGTACAACGAAGCCCGCGCCGCTGGTAGGCGTTCAACGCTGCTTGGCTCGAACCCACGCTCACGGAACCAGTGCGCGGTGCGTGTGGTGAGGACGAACAGCGTCTTCAAACCTTGCGCCCGCGCACGGGTTTCGATGCGCTCCAGCAGTTCATCGCCGCGGCCGCCATGGCGGTACTCCGGATTCACCGCCAGGCACGCCAGCTCACCGGCATCGGAATCGGCAATCTGATACAGCGCCGCGCAGGCGATGATCATGCCTTCACGCTCGACCACGCTGAACTGCTCGATCTCACGCTCCAGCACTTCGCGCGAACGACGCACCAGAATCCCCTGCTCTTCCAGCGGGCTGATCAAGTCGAGCAAACCGCCGACGTCTTCAATCGCCGCCTCACGCACCAGTTCGAATTGCTCTTGCGCGACCAGCGTACCGCCACCGTCACGGGTGAACAGCTCGGTCAGCAGCGCGCCGTCTTCGGCGTAACTGACGATATGGCTGCGCGCCACGCCGCCACGGCAAGCCTCGGCAGCGGCATCCAGAAGCTCTGCCTGATAGTTGCTGTTGCCCAGACGCTGTAAATGCGCTGGCACTTGCTGTGGACGCAACTCACGCACCAGTTTGCCGTTCTCGTCGATCAGACCGAGATCAGCACCGAACAGCAGCAGCTTGTCAGCGCCAAGGTCGATAGCAGCGCGGGTGGCGACGTCTTCGCAGGCGAGGTTGAAGATTTCACCGGTTGGCGAGTAGCCCAACGGCGACAGCAACACGATCGAGCGCTCGTCGAGCAGGCGATTGATGCCCTTACGGTCGACCCGGCGCACTTCGCCGGTGTGGTGATAGTCGACGCCTTCCAGCACACCGATCGGCCGCGCGGTAACAAGGTTGCCGCTGGCCACACGCAAACGCGAGCCCTGCATCGGCGACGAAGCCATGTCCATCGACAGCCGTGCTTCGATGGCGATGCGCAATTGGCCGACCGCGTCGATCACACATTCCAGGGTTGCGGCGTCGGTGATGCGCATGCCGTGGTGGTAATGCGGGGTCAGGCCACGGGCGGCAAGGCGGGTTTCAATCTGCGGGCGCGAACCGTGCACCAGCACCAGGCGCACGCCGAGGCTGTGCAGCAGGACGATGTCGTGGACGATGTTGCCGAAATTAGGATGCTCCACGCCGTCGCCAGGCAGCATGACGACGAAGGTGCAGTCGCGGTGGGCATTGATGTAAGGAGACGCGTGACGAAGCCAATTGACGTATTCGGGCATGAACCTGGGCCTGTAATAAATAGCAGCCGAAAAAGGGGCGAAACGGAAAACGCACAGCGGGCTGATGGTTATCGTCGGAACAGGCTTGGCGACACGCGTGCTCTCCTCATGAATACGGGTTGGATTCCCACTAATTTAACGACTTGCCCCTGTAGGAGCTGCCGCAGGCTGCGATCTTTTGATCATCTGAAACAAAGGCAAAAGATCGCAGCCTTCGGCAGCTCCTACAAGGGATGCGTTCAATTCTTCAGGCAGTAATGTTCAATCAGTTGCCGTAATAGATGCACGGTAGGCTGCAAACGTGACATTTCAAGGTACTCGCCGGGCTGATGCGCACAGGCAATGTCACCGGGGCCAAGCACGATGGTTTCGCAACCAAGGCGCTGAAGATAAGGCGCTTCGGTGCCAAACGCTACCGCTTCAGCGCTGTGACCGGTGAGCTTTTCGGCGATGCGCACCAGTTCAGCGTCTTCATCCTGCTCGAACGACGGCACTTCCGGGAACAAAGGTTTGTAGTCGATCTTCACCTGGTGGCGTTCGGCGACCGGGTTGAGTTTGCGCAGAATCTCCGCACGCAAGACTTTCGGGTCCATGCCCGGCAATGGCCGCAGATCGAATTCCAGCGAACACTGGCCGCAGATACGGTTGGGATTATCGCCGCCATGGATGCAGCCGAAGTTCATCGTCGGTTGCGGCACGCTGAACTGCGGATTGTTGAATTCGCGCTGCCACAGCAGGCGCAGGCCGCGCAGTTCGCCGATCGCATCGTGCATCGCTTCGAGGGCGCTGTGGCCCAGGCGCGGATCCGACGAATGGCCGCTCTGCCCGAGGATGTCGATGCGCTCCATCATGATGCCTTTGTGCATGCGGATCGGTTTGAGCCCGGTCGGCTCGCCGATCACCGCCGCGCGGCCGATTGGACGCCCGGCCTCGGCCAGTGCGCGGGCGCCGGACATCGAGCTTTCTTCATCGCAGGTGGCGAGGATCAGCAGCGGCTGCTTGAACGGCTGATCGAGCAGCGGCCGCACCGCTTCGATGATCAGCGCGAAGAACCCTTTCATGTCGCAACTGCCCAAGCCAACCCAGCGGCCATCGACTTCGGTGAGTTTCAGCGGGTCGGTCTGCCACAACGCATCGTCGTACGGCACCGTGTCGCTGTGCCCGGCCAGCACCAGCCCGCCGGGGCCGCTGCCGAAACTGGCGAGCAGATTGAATTTTCCGGGGCTGACCTGCTGGATATCGCAGTTGAAACCCAGATCCCCCAGCCAGCCGGCGAGCAAATCGATCACCGCGCGGTTGGATTGGTCGAGGTTCGGTTGGGTACAGCTGACCGATGGCGCGGCGATCAGCGCAGCGAACTGGTCTTGCATGGACGGCAAAGGCATCGCTGACTCCAACTCCCGAATTGAAGTCCATCATAGAACCATCCGGCGTCAGGAATAAACCGCCGCAGGGCGTAGGACGAATCAGTCCTGTACACTGCACGGCCTTGGCAGCCACATATTCCCCGGCTGCGCTCCCGATCCTGGATTTTCCGGCCATGCAGAAAGAAACCGAAATCAAACTCCGCGTCAGCCGCGAAACCCTCGCTGCGCTGCGCGAGCACCCGTTACTGAAAAAACGCAACAAAAGTGGCTGGGAACGCCGTGAGTTGATGAACCAGTACTTCGACACCCCTGAGCGCGATCTGGCCCAGGCCAAAGTCGCCCTGCGCCTGCGCAAGGACGGTGACGAAGTCATTCAAACCCTCAAGACCCGTGGCCAAAGCGTTGCTGGTCTGTCCGAACGCAATGAATACGACTGGAAGTTGCCGAAAGCCAAGCTCGACGTGAAAAAACTCGACGGCGAATGCTGGCCCGAGTCGCTGGCCGAGCTGGACAAGAAAACCCTCAAGCCGATCTTCACCACCGATTTCGTCCGCGAACGCGCCGAAATCGCTTGGGGCCGTGGCAAGAGCAAAGTGGTCATCGAAGCCGCGCTGGATCTCGGCCACGTTGTCGTCGGCAAGCAGAAAGAAGAAATCTGCGAGCTGGAACTGGAGCTGCGCGAAGGCGAGCCTGCCGCGCTGCTGGAACTGGCCGCCGAACTGGCTGAAACCCTGGCGTTGATGCCGTGTGACATCAGCAAGGCTGAGCGCGGCTACCGTCTATACGACGCCAACAGCTACTCGTTGAGCCTGCCGGCGCCGGAGCTGACCCCGGAAACCCAACTCGACGACGCCTTCGCCGCGCTGAGCTGGCATTTGCTCGGCAGCAGCCAGCGTCTGGCTGAACAGTACCGTTTCAACGGCCACTGGCGCCTGTTGCTCGACTGGGTCGAGAACCTCGCGGAAATGCGCGCCCTGCTCAGCAGCCTCGGCCAGGCCGCGCCGCGTCAGTCGACTCACGATTTGCGCGTCGCGCTTGATGCATTGCTGGAAGACTGGCGTCCGCTGGTACAGGCCGGCATCGAAGATGAAGACGTACGCAAGGCTGCGCCGGAGCAGTTCCTCGAAGAACTGGAAGATCCGCGCTGGGGTCTGTTCTCGCTGAGCACGTCACGCTGGTTGCTGGCTCGCACCTGGACCGCCGAGCGCAACGTGCGTGGCAATCGTCAGGGCGGTGCGCAGTTGCACAGTTGGTTGCCGCGTCTGCTGGGCGAAGAAGCCACTGCTCTGCAACTGCAGCGTTATCAGCAGCAGCCAGAAGATCTGGCTGAGCAACTGCCGCGTATCGAGCGCATTCAGGTCTGGCTGCACCACGCGCGCAACGTGCTGGAAATCCCGGAAATGGATCGTTTGTACGGCGAACTGAATAAACTGGCGCAACTGGCCAACGAGCCGACGATCACTGACGAACTGCTCGACGCGCGCAAGCAACAGGCGATTGCGGTTTACCAGAATCGCGCGTGGAAAATGCTCCTGCGTATGTAACACCGCTTTCGCGAGCAGGCTCGCTCCCACTTTGGAATGCAATCCCCTGTGGGAGCGAGCCTGCTCGCGAAGAGGCCAACTGCCTGACCTCAGACAGGGAGGCTTGTGGTGGATTTGATCTCCGACAACGCCACGATCGAATTCACTTCCTGAATCCCCGGCACCAGCGACAGTTTCTCGAAGAAGAACCGCTCATACGCCTCGATGTCCGCCGCGACAATGCGCAGTAAAAAGTCCACCGCGCCCATCAGCACATAACACTCCAGCACCTCCGGGAACCCGCGAATCGCTTCGGTGAACTCAGTGAAGTTCGAACGCCCGTGGGCGTTGAGTTTGATCTCGGCAAAGATCTGCGTGTTCAGGCCGATCTTCTTGCGATCGAGCAAGGTCACCTGGCCACGAATGATCCCCTCCTCCTTCATCCGCTGAATCCGCCGCCAGCACGGCGATTGCGACAGGCCGACCTGCTCGGCGATCTGCGCGCTCGACAGGGAAGCATCCTCCTGCAGCAGGGCGAGAATCTTGCGGTCGTAGCCGTCCAGCTCACTGTGCATAGAAAAACCTCTAATCCACGATCTTTCGAATTGATCGTTTCGATCATTCGCCAATAACGCCGATCATAGCCAAGAAATACCCGTCAACGAATGTAAAAATTCCTCCAGAGATTTTGGAGACTCGCCATGCCGCACCTCGAAGCCGTAACCACCTCGCCTACCCGCGCCGACGTCTGGAACGTCAGCAACGCCCATTGCCTGGCGCAGTATCAGATCCTCGCCGAGGCCGAGCCGGATCTGCTGGTGCGGGTGCTCAACCTGTTCGCACTGCAGTTCCTCACGCCCGAGCAGGTCAATGTGCAACGCATGGATGATCTGCTGTCGATCGACCTGGTCATGGGCGGTCTCAGTTGGCATCGCGCGCAAGTGATCGCGGAAAAACTTCGTAACCTGATCAGCGTCTGTTCGGTCAATCTGCAAAACGCCGACAGCGCTTGGGATGCCCCCGCGCAAGCCGCTGGCTGACAAATCCGGCAACGGCTTCATCGGGTAGTGGCCCAACGGTCTGCGGGGCCGCGACTATCCTTTTGCGCACTGTCGCTCAAAAGGAAGCCCGCATGTCCGTTCAACTTGCCACTCAGGACCGCTGGCTGGAACTCAACGAGGTGCTGCGTGAACTGGTCGCCCAAGGCTTTATCGGCCAGGACGCGGCCGAGCAGGCGCTGAATGCCCGTCGTCGCCACGCCGTCCATGGCCAGATGCATCCACTGGAATTCATCGCCAGCCAGCAACTGGACGACCTCAGTCGTCCGGGCAAACACCTCGACCTGGAAAGCCTGACCCTGTGGCTGGCGCAACAGGCCGGCCAGCCGTACTTGCGTATTGACCCGTTGAAGATCAACGTCGCCGCGATCACGCCGTTGATGTCCTATGCCTTTGCGCAACGGCACAAGATTCTCGCCGTGGCGGTCGACCGCGATTCGGTGACCGTGGCCAGCGCCCAGCCTTATGTCACCGGCTGGGAGGCCGATCTCACCCACGTATTGAAGCTGCCGATCAAACGGGTGGTGGCCAACCCGGCGGATATCCAGCGCTTCAGCGTCGAGTTCTTCCGCTTGGCCAAATCGGTCAGCGGCGCCAGCAATGCCGATCAGCAGAGCGGTAACCTTGGCAACTTCGAACAACTGCTCAACCTCGGCGCCAGCGATCAGGAGCCGGATGCCAACGATGCGCACATCGTCAACATCGTCGACTGGCTGTTCCAGTACGCCTTCCAGCAGCGCGCCAGCGATATCCACATCGAGCCTCGGCGTGAACAAGGCACGGTGCGCTTTCGCATCGACGGCGTGCTGCACAACGTCT
This sequence comes from Pseudomonas sp. 3B-A001-10F, assembly GCF_056313565.1. Lineage (NCBI taxonomy): Bacteria > Pseudomonadati > Pseudomonadota > Gammaproteobacteria > Pseudomonadales > Pseudomonadaceae > Pseudomonas > Pseudomonas sp. 3B-A001-10F. The sequence continues at coordinate 67,599 of NZ_JBQYFW010000017.1, read as the reverse complement.
ATCAATTCCCGCCGCAGGTGACCATGGCAATTGTCAGTCGCCTGAAAAGCCTCGGGCGGATGAATGTCGCCGAGAAGCGCAAACCCCAGGACGGCCGGGTCAAGACCAAGACCCCGGACGGCGGTGAAGTGGAGCTGCGCCTTTCGACGCTGCCCACCGCGTTCGGCGAAAAAATGGTCATGCGGATTTTCGACCCGGAAGTGCTGCTCAAGGATTTCGACCAGCTGGGTTTCAGTGCCGATGATTTGCGCCGCTGGCAAGACATGACCCGCCAGCCCAACGGCATCATTCTGGTCACCGGGCCGACCGGCTCGGGCAAGACCACCACGCTGTATACCACGCTGAAAAAACTGGCGACGCCGGAAGTGAACCTCTGCACCATCGAAGACCCGATCGAGATGGTCGAGCCGGCGTTCAACCAGATGCAGGTGCAGCACAACATCGACCTGAGTTTCGCCGCCGGGGTGCGCGCGCTGATGCGGCAAGACCCGGACATCATCATGATCGGCGAGATCCGTGACCTGGAAACCGCTGAAATGGCGATTCAGGCGGCGCTCACCGGGCACCTGGTCTTGTCGACGCTGCACACCAATGACGCCCCCAGCGCAATAAGTCGTCTGCTCGAACTCGGCGTGCCGCATTACCTGATCAAGGCCACCGTGCTAGGTGTCATGGCCCAGCGTCTGGTGCGCACCCTGTGCCCGCATTGCAAGGCACCGCTGACGCTGGCAGAGGAAGACTGGCAAACCCTGACCCGCCCGTGGCAGGCGCCGCTGCCGGGCAATGCACAACGTGCCATTGGTTGCGTGGAATGCCGCGACACCGGTTATCACGGCCGCGCCGGGGTCTACGAGATCATGCAACTGAGCGACAGCCTCAAGGCGTTCATCACCCCGGACGCCGACCTCACGGCGATTCGTCGGCAGGCGTTCAAGGAAGGCATGCGCAGTTTGCGTCTGTCCGGGGCACAGAAAGTCGCAGCAGGGCTGACGACGGTGGAAGAAGTGCTGCGGGTGACGCCGCAGAGCGAGCAGAAATAAGCCGCCACGGAACCGGATCAGGGAATGGCGATCCAAGGCCCTAGTTAACCCCCTGGAGTCATCTCATCATGCGTCTCAAACTTGCTGTCGCCACTCTGGCCTTGCTGTCCCTTCCCGTTGGTTCGGCCATGGCGGACAGCTTTTGGCGTAACGTCATCTCGTCCGGTGCCACTACCGGTTCGACCTACCTGACCTTCAAGGATCACAAGCTGATCATCGCCGCACAGGACGATGCCGGCAGCTTCGTTGCCAGTGATGGCGGCATTCGCGGACCGTATCTGGAAGCGGCGATGCAGAAAGTCCGCGCCGACAATCCAGGCCTGCAGGCGACCGATATGGAATTGGCGAATGCGATCCTGGCGAAGAACGCCGTGGCTTCCGAGTAAGCCATCCGCCAACAAAAATGCCGCTCAATCGAGCGGCATTTTTTTGCCTGTCTTCTGAGCCCAACACTAAACCCTGTGGGAGCGAGCTTGCTCGCGAAGGCAATTTCACATCCGAAATATGCGGCGACTGACACGCCGTCTTCGCGAGCAAGCTCGCTCCCACAAGGACCGCATACAGTCTGAATGTCAGCGGTAATCATCCACCGGGACGCAGGCACAGAACAGGTTGCGATCGCCGTAAACGTTATCCACCCGATTCACCGCCGGCCAATACTTGTGCGCTTTGGTGTGCGCATCCGGGGTAATGCCCTGCTCGATGCTGTAGGGCCGCTCCCAAACCCCGGTGACATCCGCCAGGGTATGCGGCGCTCGTTTCAACGGGTTGTCCTCGCCCGGCCAGTTGCCGTTTTGCACTTCGGTGATTTCTGCACGAATGCTCAGCATCGCACCGATAAAACGATCCAGTTCAGCCTTCGATTCGCTCTCGGTCGGCTCGACCATCAACGTGCCCGGCACCGGGAAGGACATGGTCGGCGCATGGAAGCCGTAATCCATCAGGCGCTTGGCGACGTCTTCTTCGCTGATCCCGGTCAGCGCCTTCAAGGGCCGCAGGTCGAGAATGCATTCGTGAGCGACCCGCCCGTTGCGCCCGGTGTACAACACCGGGAATGCGCCGGATAGATGCTGCGCCAGATAGTTCGCCGCCAGAATCGCCACCTCGCTGGCATCCGCCAGTTGCGGGCCCATCATGGCGATGTACATCCAGCTGATCGGCAGAATGCTCGCGCTGCCCCAGGGCGCCGCGCTGACCGCGCCGTTCTGCGCCAGTGGCCCGTCGATCGGCACCACTGGATGATTGGCGACGAACGGCGCCAGATGCGCACGAATACCGATCGGCCCCATGCCCGGCCCACCGCCGCCGTGAGGGATGCAGAAGGTCTTGTGCAAATTCATGTGCGACACGTCGGCGCCGATGTCCGCCGGCCGCGTCAGCCCGACCTGCGCGTTGAGGTTTGCGCCGTCCATGTAGACCTGACCGCCGTACTTGTGGATAACCTCGCAGATCTCGCTGATGCCCTCCTCGTAAACGCCGTGGGTCGACGGATAGGTCGCCATCAGGCACGACAACTTATCCCCAGCCTCGGCGGCTTTCGCTTGCAGATCCTCCAGATCGACGTTGCCCGCCTCGTCGCACTCGACGATCACCACGCGCATCCCGGCCATTTGCGCCGAGGCCGGGTTGGTGCCATGGGCCGAGGACGGAATCAGGCAGATCTCCCGCGCCCCCTGCTGACGGCTTTCGTGGTATTTGCGGATCGCTAGCAACCCGGCGTACTCGCCCTGAGCGCCGGAGTTGGGCTGCATGCAGATCGCATCGAACCCGGTGATTGCGCACAGCCAGCGCTCCAGCTCCTCGATCATCAGCGTATAACCGACCGCCTGCTCACGCGGCACGAACGGATGCAGGTCGGCGAATTGCGGCCAGGTAATCGGGATCATTTCGCTGGTGGCGTTGAGTTTCATGGTGCAGGAGCCCAGCGGGATCATCGACTGATTGAGCGCCAGATCCTTGTTCTCCAGTTGCTTGAGATAACGCAGCATCTCGGTTTCGCTGTGATGGGCGTTGAACACCGGGTGGCGCAGGTACGGGGATTTGCGCTGAAGGTTGTCGGGGATGCCCGAGTTCAGGGCTTCAGCGTCAAGTTCATCGACGTTCAACCCATGATCGGCACCCAGCAATACATCGAACAGCTTGGCCACTGTGCTTTCATCGGTTGTCTCATCAAGACTCAGCCCCACACGGCCGCGACCAAGAATTCGCAGGTTGATCTGCGCAGCCTGAGCGCTTTCGATGATCGCCGTTTGCGCACCGCCGACGTCCAGCGTCAGCGTGTCGAAGAATTGTGCGTTGACCCGACTGATGCCCTTGCGCTCAAGCCCAGCCGCCAAAATGCAGGTCAGTCGATGCGTGCGCTGGGCGATGCGCTTCAAGCCTTCCGGGCCGTGATAGACCGCGTAGAAACTGGCAATGTTGGCCAGCAGGACTTGTGCGGTACAGATGTTCGAATTGGCCTTCTCACGACGAATATGTTGTTCGCGGGTTTGCAGCGCCATGCGCAATGCGGCGTTACCCCGAGCGTCCTTCGACACGCCGATGATCCGCCCGGGAATCGCCCGTTTGTATTCCTCGCGGCTAGCAAAGTATGCTGCGTGCGGCCCGCCGTATCCCATCGGCACGCCGAATCGCTGGGAGGAACCGAACACTACATCGGCACCCAACTCGCCCGGCGGCGTCAGCAACAGCAGACTCAATAAATCCGTCGCGACACAAGCCAGCGCCTGTTGCGCATGCAGGTGGTCGATCAATGGCCGCAGATCGTGAATCTCGCCGTGGGTGTCGGGATACTGCAGCAATGCGCCGAACACCTGATGTTGTTTCAAGTTATCCACAGCGTCGATGATCAGCTCGAAACCGAAGCCTTCGGCACGGGTCTGCACCACGGAAATGGTTTGCGGGTGGCAGTTCTCATCGACGAAAAACAGATTGCTCTTCGACTTCGCCACACGCTTGGCGAGTGCCATGGCTTCGGCAGCCGCCGTCGCTTCATCGAGCAGCGAAGCGTTGGCCAACTCGAGGCCGGTGAGGTCGATGGTCAGTTGCTGGAAATTCAACAGCGCTTCGAGCCGGCCTTGAGCGATCTCCGGTTGATACGGCGTGTACGCGGTGTACCAGCCGGGATTTTCCAGCACATTGCGCAGGATGACGGTTGGCGTCAGGGTGCCGTGGTAGCCCATACCGATCAGGCTGGTCCAGACCTGATTCTGCTCGGCGTAACTGCGCAGCTTGGCCAGCGCGGCTTGTTCATCCAGCGCGGGTGGCAGCTCGAGCGCGCGATTGAAGCGAATGCCTGGCGGCACCGTTTGCTCGATCAGTTCAATTCGACTACCGAGGCCAAGGCTGTCGAGCATCGCCTGTTGCTCGGCTGCATCGGGGCCGAGGTGACGGCGCAGGAAGGCATCGGGATCGCGTAACTGGCTCAGGGACGGCAACTGGGACATGACGGGCTCTCTCTTGGCTGGCGCTCGGCGTCAATGCAACACGGTCAAACCAGCATAGCAGCCCCTATCGCCGCCAATTTTCAGAGCAACCCCTTTCCCCTTGTGGGAGCGAGCCTGCTCGCTCCCACAAGGGGAAAATCATCGTGCATGAAAAAGCCCCGACAGGTCGGGGCTTTGCGGTGTTGCGTAACGCTTATTCGCCGATGGCAGCCTTGTATGCGCCGGCATCCAGCAGTTTGTCCAGCTCAGCCTTATCGCTTGGCTTGAGCTTGAAGATCCATGCGCCGTACGGATCGGAGTTCAGCAGCTCTGGCGAACCGCCCAGCTCTTCGTTGATCGCGATGACTTCACCGCTGATCGGCGAGTAGATGTCGGAAGCAGCTTTCACCGATTCAACGACGCCAGCCTGATCTTCAGCGGCGAACACCTTGCCTACTTCGGTCAGCTCAACGAACACCACATCGCCCAGCGCTTCCTGCGCGTGATCGCTGATGCCCACGGTGACGGTGCCGTCGGCTTCCAGACGTGCCCATTCATGACTTTCGGCAAAACGCAGTTCAGCGGGAATATTGCTCATCTTCGGTGTCCTCAGGAATTGGGTCAGCGGTCATGCCCGCCGGAAAAAGGTTAGATCAAAGTTTTGCCATGGCGTACGAAGGTCGGTTTGACCACCCGTACCGGGTACCACTTGCCACGGATTTCCACTTCGGCGCGGTCGGCGGTTGCCATCGGAACGCGCGCCAGGGCAATCGATTTGCTCAGCGTAGGAGAGAAACTACCACTGGTGATCTCCCCTTCGCCAACATCGGCGATGCGAACCACTTGATGAGCGCGCAAAACACCACGTTCTTCCAAGACCAGACCAACCAGTTTGTGCGCAATGCCGGCAGTTTTTTCCGCCTCTAGCGCAGCACGGCCAATGAATTGGCGGGTGGCCGGTTCCCAGGCAATGCTCCAGGCCATGTTCGAGGCCAGTGGCGAAACGTCTTGGTGAATGTCCTGACCGTAGAGGTTCATCCCGGCTTCAACCCGCAGGGTATCGCGGGCACCGAGGCCGATCGGGGAAATGCCGGCACCGACCAGATCGTTGAAGAACCCCGGCGCCTGATTGGCCGGCAGGCAGATTTCCAGCCCATCTTCACCGGTATAACCGGTACGCGCGATGAACCAGTCACCGTCGGTATAGCCTTCGAAGGGTTTGAGGTGCTGGATCAGCGTGGCGCGAGACTGGGTCACCAGTTCGGCAATCTTGTGCCGGGCCTGTGGGCCTTGGATGGCGAGCATCGCCAGCTCGGAGCGCTCGTGCAGTTGCACGTCGTAATCGCCGCGCTGCGCGTTCATCCAGGCCAGATCCTGATCGCGGGTCGAAGCGTTGAACACCAGTCGATAAGCGTCGTCGAGGCGGTAGACGATCATGTCATCGACGATGCCGCCACGCTCGTTGAGCATGGTGCTGTACAACGCACGGCCGGGGCGGTGCAGGCGGTCGACATCATTGGCCAGCAAATGCTGCAGCCAGGCCTTGGCCTGGGTGCCGGTGACATCGATCACGGTCATGTGGGAAACATCGAACACCCCGCAATCGCGGCGCACTTCGTGATGCTCCTCGACCTGCGAGCCGTAATGCAGTGGCATGTCCCAACCGCCAAAATCGACCATCTTCGCGCCGAGGGCGAGATGCAGGTCATACAGAGGCGTACGCTGTCCCATGGGTTTCTCCTTCCGGGCGTGGCGAAGGTGCGGACAGCCGCTGTACGGGGTGAAAGCCGCGAAATAGAAGGCTTTCAGCCGATTTCAGCGAACGGGTCTGTCAGACGAACCGCACCGAATGCCGCGCATTGTAGCCGCATGATTCAGGACTGACGACTAAGTGTTTCGGTGCGCCGAGCGGCGGATCAGTCCGATGACCGGCAATAGACCGACCAGAACCAGGGTCAGCGCTGGCAAAGACGCCCTCGCCCATTCACCTTCACTGGTCATTTCAAAGATCCGCACCGCCAGCGTGTCCCAGCCAAACGGGCGCATCAGCAGGGTCGCGGGCATTTCCTTGAGCACATCGACGAACACCAGCAGCGCCGCGCTCAGCGCGCCGGGCAGCAACAGCGGCAGATACACTTTGAAAAACAGTCGCGGCCCACTGACACCCAGGCTACGTGCTGCTTCGGGCAAAGAGGGCCGTATACGCGCCAGACTGCTTTCCAGCGGTCCGTACGCCACCGCAATAAAACGCACCAGATAGGCCATCAGCAGCGCCGCCAGACTGCCAAGCAGCAGCGGTTTGCCCGCGCCGCCGAGCCAACCGGAGAGTGGAATCACCAGCTCGCGATCCAAATAACTGAACGCCAGCATGATCGACACGGCCAACACCGAACCCGGCAAGGCGTAGCCCAGGTTGGCCAGACCAACACCAGAGTTGATCGCCTGCGTCGGCGCCAGCCGCCGGGCAAACGCCAACAACAGCGCAACACTGACGGTAATCAGCGCCGCCATGCCGCCCAGATACAAAGTGTGCAGGATCAGCCCGGCGTAGCGCTCGTCCAGATCGAAACGGCCGCGCTGCCAGAACCAGACGATCAGTTGCAGCAGCGGAATGACGAAGGCGCAGGCGAACACCAGTGCGCACCAGCTCATCGCCGCGAACGCCTTGAGCCCGCGCAAGTGATACAGGGCTTTCACCCGTGGCCGCTCGTTGCTCGCCCGATTGGCGCCACGCGCGCGACGTTCGCCGTAGAGCACCAGCATCACCACCAGCAGCAACAGACTGGCCAACTGCGCCGCACTCGACAGGCTGAAGAAGCCATACCAGGTCTTGTAGATGGCGGTGGTGAAGGTGTCGAAGTTGAACACCGACACTGCGCCGAAATCAGCGAGGGTTTCCATCAGCGCCAGCGCTACGCCGGCGCCAATCGCAGGACGCGCCATTGGCAACGCCACTCGCCAGAACGCTTGCCACGGCGATTGGCCAAGCACCCGCGCCGCTTCCATCAGGCCTTTACCCTGAGCGAGGAATGCGGTGCGCGCCAACAAATAAACGTAGGGATAGAAGACCAGCACCAGCACGATGATCACCCCGCCGGTGGAGCGCACGCGCGGCAGCCGCAGGCCGCTGCCGAACCATTCGCGCAGCAGGGTCTGCACAGGGCCGGCGAAGTCGAGCAGGCCGACGAAAACGAAGGCCAGCACATAGGCGGGAATGGCGAAAGGCAGCATCAGCGCCCAGTCGAGCCAGCGCCGGCCAGGGAATTCGCAGAGGCTGGTGAGCCAGGCGAGGCTGACACCCAGCAGCGTCACACCGACACCGACGCCGACTACCAACGTCAGGGTGTTGCCGAGCAGGCGCGGCATCTGGGTTTGCCAAAGGTGCGACCAGATCTGTTGATCGATGGTTTGCCAGGAGAGCAGCAGAACGCTCAGGGGCAACAGCACCAGCGCGGCGATGGCGAAGACGATGGGGTACCAGCGGCGTTGGGCGGGGTGGGCCACTTTTGAATCTCTGGGGGGATTGAGGTGTTCTTGGATTGGGTATTTCAGGTCGGGATTGTTGCCCTCACCCTAACCCTCTCCCGGAGGGAGAGGGGACTGACCGCGTAGTTTATGGGAATTACGCCGACCTGAAACATCGAGCCGAACTCAGGATTTAAATTCAACATAAATCGGCTCCCTCAGCCGGAGGGAGAGGGGACTGACCGAGGCGCTCGCTCAAGCTACATCGACCTGAGATATCGAGTTGAACTCAGGAGTTGAATCCAACACAGATCGGCTCCCTCTCCCTTGGGAGAGGGCTGGGGTGAGGGGCTGCGATCTTGAAGCAGACAAATCTATCGAAAAAGCCTCAATTCCAACCCGCCCGATCCATCATCCGGATCGCTTCAGCCTGACGCTTGCCCGCCACTTCCACCGGCAAGGTGTCAGCGACAAACTTGCCCCACGCCGCCACTTCTTCCGAAGGCGCCACCGCCGGGTTGGCCGGGAACTCCTGGTTCACGTCTGCGAAAATCTTCTGCGCCTCGGGTGTGGTCATCCATTCAACCAAAGCTTTGGCCGCTTCCGGGTGCGGCGCGTACTTCGTCAGGCCAATGCCCGACAGGTTCACGTGCACGCCACGATCGGCCTGATTCGGCCAGAACAGCTTCACCGGCAGTTCCGGCTTCTGCTTGTGCAGGCGGCCGTAGTAGTAAGTGTTGACGATGCCGACATCGCATTGCCCGGCGTTGATCGCTTCGAGCACCGCGACATCATCGGAGAACACGTCGGTGGAGAGGTTGTTGACCCAGCCCTTGAGGATCTTTTCGGTCTTCTCGGCGCCATGGACTTCGATCATGGTCGCGGTCAGCGACTGGTTGTAGACCTTCTTCGCCGTACGCAGGCACAGGCGCCCTTCCCAGTTCTTGTCGGCCAGTGCTTCGTAGGTGGTCAGCTCGCCCGGCTTCACGCGTTCAGTGGAGTAGGCGATGGTCCGCGCGCGCAGGCTCAGGCCAGTCCAGGCGTGAGTAGACGAGCGATATTGCAGCGGAATGTTGGTATCGATAACTTTCGAAGTGAACGGCTGGAGGATACCCATCTGCTCGGCTTGCCAGAGGTTGCCGGCGTCAACGGTGAGCAGCAGGTCGGCGGTGGCGTTCTCACCTTCGGCCTTGATGCGCTGCATCAGCGGCGCTTCCTTGTCGGTGATGAACTTGATCTTCACCCCGGTCTTGGCGGTGTAGGCATCGAAGACCGGTTTGATCAGCTCATCGATGCGCGACGAGTAAACCACCACCTCATCAGCGGCCTGGGCCGTTGTGCTGCCGATCAGGGTCAGGGCCAGTGCGGTCAGAAGACGCTTGGGTGCCAACATGGGAGTGGTCTCTCGGTCGGAAAATGTGGGCCAAATGATAAGGACTCACATTTACCACCTCAATCGAACTCTTTTTGAAGGAGTTACCAGATGTTGCACAGTTTGAAATATGTGGTGTCGGTTCTGACGCCTTCGCGAGCAAGCTCGCTCCCACATTGGAATGCATTTCAAATGTGGGAGCGAGCTTGCTTGCGAAGGGGCCATCAGCCTCAATGGAGATGTCAGGGTTTGGCCAGCGCTGGAAGATCCCCGGTCAACCCGAGGGCTTCACGCACAAACAGCGCCTTCGCCTCCGGCATCTGCTCCACCAGCTTCAACCCGGCATTACGCAACCAGCGCACCGGCAACGGATCCGCCTGGAACAACCGCTCAAAGCCTTCCATCGCCGCCATCAGCGCCAGGTTGTGCGGCATGCGCCGACGCTCGTAACGGCTCAGCACCTTCGCATCCGCCAAACGCTCACCGCGTTCGGCTGCCTGCAACAGCACCTCCGCCAACACCGCCGCATCAAGGAAACCGAGGTTCACACCCTGCCCCGCCAACGGGTGAATGGTGTGCGCCGCATCGCCGATCAGCGCCAACCCTTCGGCCACATAGCGTTTGGCATGACGCTGACGCAGCGGCACGCACAGTCGCGGATCGGCACTGATGACTGCGCCGAGGCGGCCTTCAAAGGCACGCTCCAGCTCTCGGCAGAACGCCGCTTCATCCAGCGCCATCAAGCGCTCGGCTTCGCTCGGCGTGGTCGACCAGACGATCGAACACCAATCCTGCTGCCCGTCACGCTCCAGCGGCAGAAACGCCAACGGCCCGTGATCGGTAAAGCGCTGCCACGCGGTCATCTGGTGCGACTTGCTGCTGCGCACGCTGGTGACGATGGCGTGGTGCATGTAATCCCACTCGCGCGTGGCCATCCCGGTGAGGCGGCGAACGGCCGAGTTGGCGCCGTCAGCGGCAATCACCAATGGCGCGCGCAGCTGACGACCGTCAGCCAGCGTCAGCAACCAGTCATCGCCCGAGCGGCGCATCTGTTCCAGCCGCGCATTAGCGAGCATGCCCAGATCACAATCGTGCAAGCGATCGAGCAAGGCGTCCTGCACCACTCGGTTTTCGACGATATGACCCAGCACCTCGGCATGCACACTGCTCGCCGAGAAATGGATCTGCCCGGTGCCGCTGCCGTCCCAGACGTGCATGTCGGTGTACGGGCTGCTGCGGCGCTTGGCGATGCCGTCCCACACGCCGAGGCGTTCGAGGATGCGTTGGCTGGCTGCCGACAGCGCGCTCACACGCGGTTCAAACGCCGCGTCGGCATCGAACGGCTTGACGCTCAGCGGGCTGCCATCGAGCAGCAGGACTTCCAGCCCGCTGTCCTGCAACGCCAACGCCAGGGCGCTGCCGACCATTCCGGCTCCGACAATCAGCAGATCTGCGCGCATTTCCATGCTTTAAGCCTGTCTCGCTTGCGGCTTGAGCCGCACGTAAAGGGTTTTACCGACCCGCGCCACCAGATTGCCGGCGCCGTCATGAATGTCGACCTGCAACTGTGGCAGGTATTTCTCGCCATTGGCGGTTTGCCGGCGAATCTCGGCGAGCAAGGTCTCGTCGATATTGAAGCGGGCGAACACCGGGCCTTTGCCCGGCGCAATGAAATCGATATCGGCAGCCTTGTCCCAGACAATGTACTTCGAGCCGAGGTTTTCCATGAGCATCAGCATGAAGAACGGGTCGACCATCGAATACAGACTGCCGCCAAACTGAGTGCCGACGTAGTTGCGGTTGTACCAGCCCAGCCCCATCGACACCTGAACGTCGCGGAAATCATCGCTGATATGCCGAACCCGTACACCGGCGCCAAGATACGGCGGGTAGAACGTCATCACCCAGCGCATCAACCGCGCCTTGCCGAATTTAGCGGTCAACCACTTAAGCATCCGGTCGCGTTCCCAAACCCATGGCCTGACGGGCAAACCAGCGCTTGGCCGGCGGCAACAGATCGAGGCCAAGCAGGCCGATGTTACGGCCCAACGAAACCAATGGCTGCGTGCTGCCGAAGAGGCGTGTGACCTGATCGGAAAAACCGACGGTGAGATCCTGATCGAGACGTTGACGCTCGCGATACGCCTGCAACGTGGCGAAGTCGCCCAGCGGCTTATCGCTGGCCAGCAACGCAGCGGCCAAGGCATCGGCGTCACGCAGCGACAGGTTGAAACCCTGCCCGGCTATCGGGTGCAGGCTGTGCGCCGCGTTGCCGAGTACAGCCAGATGCGAGCGCACCTGCTCTTCGGCCTCGACCAACGTCAGCGGATACAAATGCCGTGCGCCAACCTGTTTCAACGTGCCGAGGCGATAACCGAATACGCCCTGCAATTCGCTGAGGAAATCACGCTCGCTCAAATCGGCCAGGCGCTGCGCGTCCATGCCCAAACGGGTCCAGACCAGAGCACAGCGGTTTTCCGGCAGCGGCAGCAAGGCCATCGGCCCTTCGTCGGTGAAACGCTCGAAGGCCATGCCGTTGTGCGCTTCGCTCGGGGTGATGTTGGCGATCAGCGCGCTCTGGTTGTACGGACGCTTGCGCACGTTAATGCCTAGCTGCTCGCGCAGACCGGAACGACCGCCATCGGCGAGCACCGCGAGGTCGCATTCAAGGGTGGTTTCATCATTGAGGGTCAGGCGATAGCCATCGGGCAGCGGTTCCATGCGTGTGACCTCCGCCGGGCAACGCCAGCTGATCACGTCTTTGTCGATGTGCTGCCACAGGCACTGGCCGAGCCAGGCATTTTCCACCACGTAACCGAGAGCCGGCACGCCCTCTTCCATCGCCGACAGACGCGCGGTGGAGAAGCGGCCACGGTCAGAAACATGAATCTGTTTGATCGGCTCGGCGCGACGGGAGATTTCCTGCCACACGCCCAGCCGTTGATAAATCTGCCGCGAGCCGAAGGACAGCGCCGACGAACGTGCGTCGTAACTCGGCTGCCAGCTGTCGCCTGGTGCAAACGGTTCGATCAGGACGATCTTCCAGCCACGCGCCTTGGCCCCGGCCTGCAAGGCCAACGCCAGACTGGCGCCGACCAGACCGCCACCGATGATTGCCAGATTGACTCGACTCATGCCGCGTGGGTCCTTGCTTGCGCCATCAGCGCTTCGATTTCAGCGACGGTTTTCGGCACGCCGCTGGTGAGGATTTCACAACCTGTTTTGGTCACGACCACGTCGTCCTCGATACGTACACCAATGCCGCGCCATTTTTTCGCGACGTTCTGATTGTCCGGGGCGATGTAGATGCCCGGCTCTACGGTCAGCGCCATGCCGACCTCGAGCACTCGCCATTCGCCGCCGACCTTGTACTCACCAACGTCATGCACATCCATGCCCAGCCAGTGACCGGCGCGGTGCATGTAAAAGGCTTTATAGGCTTCGCTGGCGATCAACTCGTCGACCTCACCCTGCAGCAATCCCAGTTTCACCAGCCCCGTGGTAATCACTCGAACCGTGGCTTCGTGCGCTTGATTCCAGTGCTTGTTCGGGGCGATTTCGGCGAACGCGGCTTCCTGCGAGGCCAGCACCAACTCATAGATCGCTTTCTGCTCGGGCGAAAACTTGCCGTTGACCGGCCAGGTGCGGGTGATGTCGCTGGCGTAGCAGTCAATCTCGCAACCGGCATCGATCAATACCAGGTCGCCGTCCTTGAGCAGCGCGTCATTCTGCTGGTAATGCAGGATGCAGCTGTTACGCCCGGCGGCGACGATCGAGCCGTAGGCCGGCATCTTCGCCCCGCCCTTGCGGAATTCGTAGTCGAGTTCGGCTTCGAGGCTGTACTCGTAGAGCCCGGCCCGACTGGCCTGCATCGCACGGATGTGGGCTTGCGCCGAGATCCGTGCGGCTTCGCGCATCACCTTCACTTCTGCCGCCGATTTATACAGACGCATGTCGTGCAGCAGATGATCCAGGGCAACGAATTCGTTCGGCGGCTGGGCGCCGAGGTGCGCCTTGGAGCGGATCACATTGATCCAGTCCATCAGGTGACGGTCGAATTCAGGGTTGCTGCCCATCGCCGAATACACCCGGTCGCGGCCTTCGATCAGGCCCGGGAGGATGTCGTCGATGTCGGTAATAGGGAAAGCGTCATCGGCACCGAAGTCGCGGATCGCGCCCTCTTGCCCGGCGCGCAAACCGTCCCACAATTCGCGTTCGGCGTTGCGCTCACGGCAGAACAGCACGTATTCGCCATGCTCACGGCCGGGCATCAAAACGATGACAGCCTGCGGCTCGGGAAAACCGCTGAGGTACTGGAAATCGCTGTCCTGACGGTAGACGTGCTCGACGTCGCGGTTGCGAATGGCCACCGCGGCGGCGGGCAGGATCGCGATGCTGTTGGGTTCCATCTGCGCCATCAGGGCCTTGCGGCGACGGCTGTATTCCGCTTTCGGGATATGGATCATGGGCAGATGGCTTTCCCTGGCACGCGATTAATGCAGCGACGGCTTGGCGACTGGCGGCACGTCGGCTTTCTTGGTTTCCGAGAACAGCAGCAGCGGCGCAACGCGCAGGTACTCCATGACTTCCATGTAGTCGGTTTCGCCGTCTTCGGATTCTTCGAGAGCATCCTGCACTTGGGAAATGGCAGCCAGATCCTGCAGTACTTCGGTGGCTTCAGTGCTGAGCATGCTGCTGTCGCGGCAGTTCAGGCCGAAACCGCTGAGGAAGCCCTGGCACCATTGGCCCAGTGCAGCGGCGCGGTCAGCCAGCGGTGCGTCATCGGTCGGCAGCAGCAGAACGACAGTGACGTCGTCGCCGGTCAGCTCGCCTTTGACCATCTCTTGCAGGCCGATCAAGGCGTTGCGGACATTGTCCTGCGGTTCGCTTTCGAGCAACTCGGCAGCATCGATCAGCCACTCTTCGGCATTGAAGCCGGCACCGGCGCAACTACGGCCAAGCAGCAGGCCATGCAGTTCGGCAGGCGAGACGTTGTGGCCGCTGGAAGTCAGCAGGGTGGCAAAGGCTTGGTACGGGGAATTCGCATTGGTCATGGGCAGCTAGGCGCCAGACGGCGCTATGTCTAGAATGAAGGCCTTGTATCCTACATCGACAGACTCGCCAAGACTATTAAAGGCTGTCCGCCAGCTACCTCCCATCAGACGAACACGTGGACACAATGGAAGACACCGACCTGCAAGCGCTGATGGCCAGACTCGAACTGTTGATTGGCCGAGTCGAGCAACTAAAGAGTCAAAATGCACTCTTACTAGCTCAGGAAAAGACCTGGCGCGAGGAACGCGCTCACCTCATTGAAAAAAACGAAATCGCCCGGCGTAAGGTCGAATCGATGATTTCGCGCCTCAAGGCCCTGGAGCAAGACTCATGAGTTCAAGCAATAGCGTCACCGTGCAGATCCTCGATAAAGAATATTCGATCATCTGCCCGCAGGAAGAACGCAGCAATCTGGTCAGTGCCGCGCGCTATCTGGATGGCAAGATGCGTGAGATCCGCAGCAGCGGCAAAGTCATCGGTGCCGACCGTATCGCCGTGATGGCCGCGCTGAACATCACCCATGACCTCTTGCACAAAGAAGAGCGTCCGGACATCCAGGCCAGCGGTTCGACCCGTGAACAGGTGCGCGACTTGCTCGATCGTGTCGATCTGGTCCTCGCCGACGATCAGAACACCAGCAAGGGCTGATTCGACTGGCCGCTTGCGGTATACTCGCGGCACTCCCTGGGGTGCTTGCCAGTTGACGATGTCCCTGAGCCGATTCGCACTACCCTGGAAGTTGCACGTTGGGCTGGTGTGCATGTCCGCTAGACGGAAAGCCTTAAAGTCTACTGCATCTTCCACCTTGAACTTTCGGGTTCAAGGGCTAAGTTGACAGCGGTTCATCCGGGGAGCCTGATTCGAATCCGATGTCGGTGAAAACCGCCATCGGATTTTTTATGCGTACGTTTTCGTCCAACCTGCCGAAGCCGAACCATGACCGAACCCGCGCTGCTGCCCCGCCCGCAACTCCGCCGCCTGCTGCGCAAGGCGCGCCGTTCGCTGAGCAAAAGCGAACAACGCCAGGCCGCCAAAGGCCTGTACCGGCAACTGGCACAAGACCCGCACTTTCGCCGGGCCAGACATATCTCTCTGTACCTGCCCACAGACAGTGAAATCGATCCGCGCCTTCTGCTGCGCGAAGCTCAACGTCGGGGTAAATCGACTTATCTGCCGGTGCTCAGCGCCTGGCCACGCACCAAGATGGTTTTCCAACGCATTCGTCCCGGCGAGAAACTTAAACCCAATCGCTTCCGCATTCTCGAGCCGCGAGCCAATCTGGCACAGCAACGCAAGGTCTGGGCACTGGATCTGGTGTTATTGCCGTTGGTAGGGTTTGACGATGTCGGCGGGCGACTGGGGATGGGCGGCGGTTTCTATGATCGCAGCCTGGCGTATCTGGCTCGGCGAAAAAGCTGGCGCAAGCCTACGCTACTGGGCCTGGCCCATGAATGTCAGAAAGTCGAACGCTTGGCGCAGGCAAGCTGGGATGTACCGTTACAAGGCACGGTCAGCGACAAGGCGTGGTATTTCGCGGGATAGGACGCCGCGCAGATCAGCGGCGTCGAGAAAGCCGTTTCAGCGTTTGAAGGCTGTCGACTGTTGCACCTGTTGCGCGACTTCAATCGGCGCGTCGGCCTTGTTCGACCACAAGCTCTGCGCATAACCGGTGGTTACGACGCCCAAGCCAAACAAAATTACCAAAGTCCATAGTAGATCCGGTTTGCGTTTCATCGATTGCCCCCCTCAAGGCACATCATCACGATGACAGCAGCGGTTTCCGTTCGTAGGCCGTGCAGCAGCGTCAAGCTTTAAAGGCCGGCATTTTGCGACAACGTGAACCTGCGCGCAAACGCTGACGTCAACCGACTGTCGGTTTGTCATAAAATTGCCCGACAACCTGCCCAATGACCGTTTCAGGAGCAAAAACCATGGCCTATTGGCTGATGAAGTCCGAGCCCGACGAACTCTCTATCAAAGGTCTGGAAAAGCTCGGCACAGCGCGCTGGGACGGAGTTCGCAACTATCAGGCGCGTAACTTCCTGCGCTCGATGGCCGTGGGTGACGAGTTCTTTTTCTACCATTCCAGCTGCCCGGAGCCGGGGATTGCCGGTATCGGGAAAATTATTCAGGCGGCGTACCCGGATCCCACCGCACTGGAGCCGGAAAGCCACTACTTCGACCCGAAGGCTACCCCGGAAAAAAATGCCTGGAGTGCGATCGATGTCGAACACGTCGAGACGTTTGCCCGGGTATTGAAGCTGGATTACCTCAAGCAGCAGACCGCGCTGGCCGAGATGCCGTTGGTGCAGAAGGGCTCGCGGTTGTCGGTCATGCCCGTGACGGCCGAACAGTGGGCCGCCGTGCTCGGCTTGCGCTGAGAACTGCCCGGTCACGGTTATTAGCCGAAAAAGGGGCTAGGCTTGGCGCTCGGTTGACTGACATCAAGCGACTGGAACGCTTGAGCAGTCAGACTGCACGCCACAGCCGCAGGATGCCCCCATGTCGACGCACAGCCGCTCTTCACTTTTATACGCCGGGTCGCTTCTGGTGTTACTCGCCGCCGCCGGCGGGCTCGGTTACTGGATGTCGATCAGCAGCCGTCTGGTCGAAGGGCTGTCGATGGGCAACGGGCGGCTGGAAGCCACCGAAGTGCAGATCGCCAGCAAGACACCCGGACGCCTGGCCGAGGTGCTGGTCGATGAAGGCGACAAGGTCAACAAGGGCCAACTGCTCGCGCGCATGGATACCCGCACCCTCGAAGCCCAGCGCACTCAAGCCGAAGCCGAAGTCTTGCGCGCCCGGGAAAACCTCAACGCCGCCGAGGCCAATGTGCAATTGCGCCAGAGTGAATTGCTACTGGCCCAGCAGGAACTGGGGCGTTCGCAATCGCTGTTCAAGCACGGTTTCGTCAGCGCCCAGGTTATCGATCAATTGCAGTCGCGTATCGGCACCGGCAATGCTGCCGTGACGGCGGCCCGCGCCCAAGTGTCGGCGGTCGCTGCAGCGATCGGCGCGGCGCAGGCACAGGTCGCTCAACTGACCAGCGAAATCGACGACAGCAGCCTGCGCGCGCCGATTGATGGGGTGATCCAGTTGCGCATGGCCGAACCCGGCGAAGTGCTGGGGGCCGGTGGCCGCGTCCTGCTGTTGATTGATCCCAACGATCAGTACATGAACCTCTACCTGTCTGCCTCGGTGGCCGGGCGTCTGGCCGTAGGCGATGAAGCCCGGGTGCTGCTCGATGCCCTGCCCGACAAACCCTTGCCGGCGAAGATCAGTTTCGTCGCCGGCAAATCGCAGTTCACCCCCAAAGAGGTCGAGACCCGTGACGAGCGGCAAAAACTGGTGTTCCGCGTCAAGCTGCGCCTGACCCAACCCAGCGCCGTGCCGCAAGCCAAGCCCGGCATGCCCGGCGCCGGTTATGTGCGCATCGCGCCGATTGCCTGGCCGGCCAATTTGCAATGAACGGCCTCGCGGTTCAGGCGAACGCGATCGCGCACCGTTACGGCAAACAGCAAACGCTGAGCGCTATCACCTTCAGCCTGCCCGCCGGCACCCGCTGCGGGCTGATCGGCCCAGATGGTGCGGGCAAGTCCAGCCTGCTCGGGCTGATCGCCGGCGTGAAGGCCTTGCAGCAAGGGCAACTGGACGTCCTCGGCGGGCCGATCCAGCAGCGCCGCCACCGCGACACGCTGTATGCGCGCATCGCCTTCATGCCCCAGGGCTTGGGCGGCAACCTGTATCCCGAGTTGTCGATCCGCGAAAACATCCAGTTCTTTGCCACGCTGTTCGGCCTGGCGAAAGCCGACAGCGAGCAACGCATGCACAATCTGCTGCTCGCCACCGACCTGCTGAAGTTCGCCGAGCGCCCCGCCGGCAAGTTGTCCGGCGGCATGAAACAGAAGCTGGGCCTGTGCTGCGCACTGATCCATGAGCCGGATCTGTTGATCCTCGATGAGCCGACCACCGGCGTCGACCCGCTCTCACGCCGACGCTTCTGGGAGCTGATCGACGATGTACGGCGCGAGCGCCCGCAACTGACCCTGCTGGTTGCCACTGCGTATATGGAAGAAGCCGAACAGTTCGAGCATTGCCTGATGCTCGACAACGGCCAATTGATTGCCATCGGTCTGAGCCGCGAGCTGGCAGCCGTCACCCCCAGCGGCAAACTCGATGAAGCCTTCACACACTTCCAGGGCGACAGTCATCACGACGCTCAGCCGTTGGTCATTCCGCCGCGTACTGGCGGTACCACCGACATTGCCATCGAAGCCCACGACCTGACGCTGCGCTTCGGCGACTTCACTGCGGTGGATCACGTCAGCTTCGCCATCGGTCGCGGCGAGATTTTCGGTTTTCTCGGCTCCAACGGCTGCGGCAAGACCACGACCATGAAAGTCCTGACCGGGCTGATGCCGGCCAGCGAAGGCAGCGCGACACTGCTGGGCAATCCGGTGGACGCCAAGGATCTGGCCACGCGCAAACGGGTCGGCTTCATGTCCCAAAGCTTTTCGCTGTATGGCGAACTCAGCGTGCGGCAGAACCTTGAGCTGCACGCCCGTCTGTTCGACTTGCCCAAGGCCGAAAGCGCGCAACGCATCGACGCATTGATTCAGCGCTTCAACCTGCTCAGCGTCGCCGATCAGCCGTCCGGTGCCCTGCCTCTCGGGCTGCGTCAACGCCTGTCGCTGGCGGTCGCGGTGTTGCATCGTCCGGAAGTGCTGATCCTCGATGAGCCGACCTCCGGCGTCGACCCGGCAGCCCGTGATGACTTCTGGCGACTGCTGATCGAACTGTCCCGCGAGCAAGGCGTGACGATTTTTCTCTCCACCCACTTCATGAACGAAGCCCAGCGCTGCGACCGCATTTCGCTGATGCACGCCGGCAAAGTCCTCGCTTGCGACACCCCGGCAGCGCTGCAGCGTCAGTTTGCCGGAGAGACGCTGGAAGCCGCTTTCGTGACGTGTCTGGAACAGGCCCAAGGCACTGCCCCATCGCCTCCCGCGAGTGAATCGCCGACAGCGCCTTCAGCGCCAGCCGACGCGCCGCCAGACCAGCAACGCGGTTTCAGCCTCGGTCGCCTGCTAGCCGTGGCCAGTCGCGAAGGCAAGGAGCTGCTGCGCGACAAAGTGCGCATGGCTTTTGCGCTGGCGGGGGCGATTTTCATGATGGTGATTTTCGGCTACGGAATTTCCCTCGACGTAGAGAACCTCGCGTTCGCCGTTTACGATCAGGATCAAACCCCGCAGAGCCGAACCTATCTGGAAGCCTTTCGCGGCTCGCGCTACTTCGATGAGCGGCCGGCCATCCACGACGCTCAAGAGCTGCACCGCCGCCTGCAACGCTCGGAAATCAAACTGGCGCTGGAAATCCCGCCCGGATTTGGCCGCGACCTGTACGCCGGACGCCAGCCTGCGGCGGCGGCGTGGCTGGACGGCGGCATGCCGTTTCGCGCCGAGACCAGCCGCAATTATGTCGAAGCCGTGCACCTGGCCAACCTGCAGCAGTTGGCCGAACAGAGCAGCCCCGCCATCAGCCACCAAGCGGGTGCCAGCCTGGAAACGCGCTTTCGCTACAACCAGGATGTGGTCAGCGTCAACGCTATTGGCCCCGGGGTCATGGCGCTGATTCTGGCGTTCATTCCGGCGATGCTCACCGCGCTCGGCATCGTGCGCGAAAAAGAACTCGGCTCGATCACCAACTTCTACGCCACGCCCCTGACCCGCCTGGAGTTTCTGCTGGGCAAACAGGCACCATACCTGCTGGTCAGTCTGGTCAATCTCGCGCTGCTGGTGGCGATGAACCGCTGGCTGTTTGGCGTGCCGTTCAAGGGCAGCCTGCTGACGCTGGCGTTTGGCGGCCTGCTGTATGTGCTGGCGACCACCAGCATGGGCCTGCTGATCTCGGCGTTCACCCGCACGCAAATCGCCGCGATCCTCGGCACCATGATCATTACCAGCCTGCCGACCATCCAGTTCTCCGGACTGATCGTGCCGCGTTCTTCACTGGAAGGAGCGGCTGCGGTGATGGGCATGCTGTTTCCGGCAGGACACTTTCTCGACATTGCCGTGGGGACGTTCACCAAAGCGCTGGACCTGCGGCAGTTGTGGCCGCAGTGCCTGGCGCTGTTCGGGTTCTTTGTCGGGTTCACCGGGCTGAGCCTGATCATGCTGAAAAAGCAGGAGGCCTGATGCACAAGTTCGCGCACATCCTGCGCCTGGGGCTCAAGGAACTGACCAGCCTGCGCCACGACAGCGTATTGCTGCTGTTCCTGTTCTACGCCTTCACCGTGGCGATCTACATGCCTGCCGCCGGCTCAGTGATCGGCGTGCACAACGCCAGCGTGGCGATCGTCGACGAAGACCACAGCGCCCTCTCGCGCCAGTTGGCCCAGGCCCTGCAACCGCCGGAATTCCAGACGCCAGTGCTGCTCCCCTATCCGCAACTGGACCAGGTCATGGACAGCGGCCAGTACACTTTCGTCATCAACATTCCGGCGGGGTTTCAAACCGATCTACTGGCGGCGCGGCAACCGGCCATTCAGGTCAACGTCGATGCCACCGCGATGAGCCAGGCGTTCATGGGCGCTGGCTACATCAGCCGGATTTTCCAGCGCGAGCTGCAGGCCTATGGCGACCAGGACGATGCCGCGAGCAAAACGCCGATTCAACTGACCACCCGCGCGCTGTTCAACACCAACCTGGAGGGTGGCTGGTTTCTGGCGGTGATTCAGATCGTCAACAACATCACTATTCTGGCAATCATCCTCACGGGCACCGCGCTACTGCGCGAACGCGAACACGGCACGCTTGACCATTTGCTGGTGCTGCCGCTGACGGCGCTGGAAATCATGCTGGCGAAAATCTGGAGCAACCTGCTGGTGGTGGTGCTGTGCACCTGGCTGTCGCTGGAGGTGGTGGTCAAAGGCGCACTCGGCGTGCCGCTGTCCGGCTCGATGAGCCTGTTTTTGCTGGTGACTGCGGTTTATCTGTTTGCCAGTACCGCGTTGGGGATCTTTCTGGCGACACTCGCACGCTCGACGCCGCAGTTCGGCTTGCTGGCGATTCCAGTGATCATCCCGATGTTGCTGCTGTCGGGTGGCAGCACGCCACTGGACAGCATGCCGCAATGGCTGCAGTGGGTCATGCAGGGCTCACCGTCCACGCATTTTGTCAGCCTCAGCGCCGCGATTCTGTTTCGCGACGCCGGGCTGAGCGTGGTCTGGCCGGACTTGCTAGCGCTAACGGCCATCGGCCTGCTGTTCTTCTTCATCGCGCTGGCGCGCTTTCGCAAAAGCCTGGCGTCCTGAACAGCAGCCAACGCACTTACTGAATGATCAGGTTGTTGAACAACAGATCCTCAACCACCGGCTTGCCGGTCTCGTCATTCATCACTTGCTGGGTCTGCTTCAACGCTTCCTGACGCAGCTTCTCTTTACCCTCGATGCTGCCCATCGCCTCGGTGGTCTGCTGGGTGAACAGTGCCACCAGCTGATTGCGGATCAGCGGCTCGTTGGCCTTGACCAGTTTGGTCGCCTCCTCACCGGTCACGCGCAACGCCACATCGGCCTTGTAAACCTTAAGCTTCGGCGTGCCGTCCAACCCGTAGTTGCCCACGAACGGCGGGCTCAGGGTGATGTAGTTGACCTTCGGCGCCTCGCCTTCTTTAGCTTCTTCGGCCAGCGCTGCCACAGGCAGAGACAGGGCCAGCAACAACATGATCCACGCTTTCACAATTCGCTCCTTATCCGGTTTGCGGCCTAGCATAACGACCCGCCACGCAAGCACAAGCTTATGGCTGACTATCAGGGCCGGGCATGCTCGTTGACCCGTTGACTGACACACCTACACTTATCGGCCATCACTCCCAAAGGAATAGCCCTGATGAAAGCCGTGCTGTGCAAAGCCTTCGGCCCTGCCGAATCGCTGGTGCTGGAAGACGTCGCCAGCCCTGTCGCGAAGAAGAACGAAATCCTCCTGGAGGTGCACGCCGCTGGGGTCAACTTCCCGGACACGCTGATCATCGAGGGCAAGTACCAGTTCAAGCCGCCCTTCCCGTTCTCGCCGGGTGGTGAAGCGGCTGGCGTGGTCACGGAGGTCGGGGAAAAGGTCAGCCACCTCAAGGTCGGTGACCGAGTCATGGCGCTGACCGGTTGGGGCAGCTTCGCTGAACAGGTCGCGGTGCCGGGCTACAACGTCCTGCCGATTCCGCCGTCGATGGACTTCAACACCGCCGCCGCGTTCAGCATGACTTACGGCACCTCGATGCACGCCCTCAAGCAACGCGCCAACCTGCAAGCGGGGGAAACCCTGCTGGTACTCGGTGCATCCGGCGGCGTCGGCCTGGCGGCGGTGGAAATCGGCAAAGCCATGGGCGCCCGCGTCATTGCTGCCGCCAGCAGCGCGGAGAAGCTCGCCGTGGCCAAGGCTGCTGGCGCCGATGAGCTGATCAACTACAGCGAAACCAGCCTCAAGGACGAAATCAAACGCCTCACCGATGGCCAGGGCGCCGACGTGATCTACGACCCGGTCGGCGGTGACCTGTTCGATCAAGCCATCCGCGCCATCGCCTGGAATGGCCGTCTGCTGGTCGTCGGTTTCGCCAGCGGGCGCATCCCGGAGCTGCCGGTCAACCTCGCCCTGCTCAAAGGCGCGGCGGTACTCGGCGTATTCTGGGGTTCCTTCGCCCAGCGCCAGCCGCAGGACAACGCGGCGAACTTCCAGCAGTTGTTCGGCTGGTTTGCCGAGGGCAAGTTGAAACCGCTGGTATCGCAGGTGTATCCGCTGAGCAATGCGGCGCAGGCGATCAATGATCTTGGCCAGCGCAAGGCCGTGGGCAAGGTTGTAGTGCAAGTGCGCTGAGTAATCTTTCGATGCAGGCCAGAATGCCCGGTTCGGTCGTTCTGGCCTGTGTTATCAAAGCAACTCACGAATCTCCGCTGGTAACAGGCTTATGAATTTACGCGTCGGACTCTGCCGACAAGCCCTGACGATCTTTTCAACCTGCCGATTCATCTTGGCAATTATCGCCAGACGTTGTGCGTCCGGTAGCTGAGTTTTATGGAAGACGTTCGAGAGATAGGCGCGGGTTTGAGCAAATACCGCCGAATCGATCCATGAGTACTCTGCAATGTTGGCGAGGTTCTCGTTAACCGTACGGCATCGCAAGGCTTTCAGTTGCTGATTGACGTGAATGGGCAGATCCAGATCGAGCCTGAAAATCATTGGCGCGATGATTTCCTGCTGTTCCGGTTTATTCCCTTCAACCGTCCAAGGCTTGAAACGCCACTGCGCTATCGCGACTCGAACCGCATCGGCCAAGTCAGGATGAGTGCTCTCTCGAATGCTGATTTCGCTGACTGAACCATCCGCACTGGCGATGAAACTAACCTTCACCTCGCCCGTTATACCTGCCCTTTGCAGTTCTAGAGGGTAAATCGGCTTGGGATTGTTTTCCGGTATCAAAAACACTTCTGAGGCCAGCGCAGAACAGCCGACCAACAACCAAAACCCAGCAAAAAACCATCGCATGATCCTGCCCCTCCCTAGTGAGTTGTCCTATCCGGCAACAACACAAAGGTTACTGAGCAGTGACTTTTAACTGAATGGCGCAGCTTCGCCGCTGCATGCAGGACGTTTCCCTGATCCCCTCGGGAAACCGGGAAAATCCGCTGCGCGAATAGTCGCAGGTAATTTTTCCGACGGATATTTAGCTGCCGTTTGCGACGGCAACGTCACCGGGCATCAACTGTTCCTGAACCTTCCGACTACGAGACTGGATCAACTGCCCCTTGTCATCGAAGCGCAGAACAATCAGCCAGTCATACACATCCACTGGCCATTTCGGCTGGCCGATCAGCGCCGGGCCATCGCCGCCGAAAGCGGCAATCAGCTTATTGATGTGCCCATGGTGCCAGGCAATCAGCACGGTTTTTGCCTGATTGTGCTTGCGCAGCCTAGTGACCAGTTCGTCGACCTGGTTATTGGCGCAGGGCTGTTCGATGGGCAGTTGCAGGCGCTGGGACAGCGGGATCAGTGTCTGCCGTGGCCGCATACTTTCCGGGCTGTCGGCGGTAGCGATCAGACGCTGAGGGATGAGCGCCTGGCCATCCAGTTTCAACGGCGTGAAATAGTCGGCATAAGCCGCAGCGCGTTGTTCGCCCCGGGCATTGAGTTCACGGCCTACATCAGGCTTTTCCGCATGACGAACGATCAACACGGTGACATTGCGCAGGCCTGGCGCCGCAGAACCTTGGGCGAAGCTCAGTGCCAACACTGAAACAGTCACCACTGCGACCATCAACAGTCTGGGCAATAGCCTGCGAACTTTCGGGGTCATCGTTTATCTCGCGAAATCAGTCGATCCATAGATCGCGAGTCTAAGACACAACATTCCAGGCGCGACAAAAACGCCCTGTTCTTACAGCTGAGCGACAGGTTCGTAAAGGAACGCGCGACTTCCAACATTTTCCGCTATTTGCTCGATGCGAACCGGTGCTATTTTCGGTAACGAAACTGTAACATTCGCATCCGCAGTCAAAACAAGAAATCTGGAGCTCTTGAATGTTTGCTTTCTTTCGTCCTGCCGCACATCAGGCTCCATTGCCTGAAGAAAAAATAGACAGCACGTACCGACGCCTGCGCTGGCAGATCTTCGCCGGTATCTTCTTTGGCTACGCGGGTTACTACCTGCTGCGCAAAAACTTCTCGCTGGCCATGCCGTACCTGATCGACGAAGGCTACAGCCGTGGCGATCTGGGTCTGGCAATGTCGGCGATCGCCATTGCCTATGGCTTGTCGAAATTCCTCATGGGCCTGGTGTCCGACCGTTCCAACCCGCGCTACTTCCTGCCGTTCGGCCTGCTGGTCTCGGCCGGGGTGATGTTCATTTTCGGTTTCGCGCCTTGGGCAACGTCCAGCGTGACCATGATGTTCATCCTGCTGTTCATCAACGGCTGGGCCCAGGGCATGGGCTGGCCGCCAAGTGGCCGGACCATGGTGCACTGGTGGTCGCAGAAGGAACGCGGTGGCGTGGTATCCGTGTGGAACGTGGCGCATAACGTTGGCGGCGGGCTGATCGGCCCGCTGTTCCTGCTCGGCATGGGCTTGTTCAACGACTGGCACGCGGCGTTTTACGTACCGGCAGCAGTGGCGCTGGGCGTGGCGGTCTTTGCCTTCATCACCATGCGTGACACCCCGCAATCGGTTGGCCTGCCGCCCATCGAGAAGTACAAGAACGATTACCCGGAAGGCTACGACGCCAGCCACGAAGACGAATTCAGTGCCAAGGAAATCTTCGTCAAATACGTGCTGCGCAACAAAATGCTCTGGTACATCGCCATGGCTAACGTCTTCGTTTACCTGCTGCGCTACGGCGTACTGGACTGGGCGCCGACCTACCTGAAAGAAGCCAAGGGTTTCACCGTCGATAAAACTTCGTGGGCTTACTTCTTCTACGAGTGGGCGGGCATTCCGGGCACGCTGCTGTGCGGCTGGATGTCGGACAAGATCTTCCGTGGCAACCGTGGCCTGACCGGTATGGTGTTCATGGCGCTGGTGACCGTGGCGACCCTGGTTTACTGGCTGAACCCGGCCGGTAACCCGACCGTCGACATGATCGCGCTGTTTTCGATCGGCTTCCTGATCTACGGCCCGGTGATGTTGATCGGTCTGCAGGCGCTGGAACTGGCGCCGAAGAAAGCCGCCGGCACGGCTGCGGGTTTCACCGGCCTGTTCGGCTATCTGGGTGGTTCGGTCGCGGCCAGTGCGGCGATGGGCTACACCGTTGACCATTTTGGCTGGGACGGCGGTTTCGTCCTGCTGGTGGGCGCTTGCCTGCTGGCGATGGCCTTCCTGGCCCCGACGCTATGGCACAAGCAAGTCGCCAGTCAGAGCCGTGAAGCAGTCGCTTGATCGCTTTGTGATTTACAGCGCTTGAGCCGCGCCTCCAGATTACGGTCTGGCATGGCGTGGCTGCGCAGGGCGTGGGCGGTCTGCTCGACATAATCGCGAGTGGTGCCGTAACGCCCGCAAGCGCTTGCGAACACCTGGCTCAGCACGTGATCCGGCAAGTTGCCGGCATAGCTGGGCAGGTGTCGCTCCAAAACGAATCCCAACGCCTGAACCTGACTGCCATCTTCGAGCCGGCAGTTGAGCCAGTGTGGCCGGTAGGAAGGCACTGGCATCTCGCGTTTCCACAAGGCGTACAGCGCCGCGTCGAGATTATCTTCCGGCAAGCGATAGGCGAAGCCACTGCACGAACCGCCGCGATCCAGACCAAACACCAGACCGGGCATTTCCGGCGTGCCGCGATGCTCGTGCGACCACAGGTACAAACCGCGATGGTAACCATGCACGCGTCCGCGCACCCGCTCCACCGCCGAGCATTCAGGCCGCCAGATCAGTGAGCCATACGCGAACAGCCACACCGGCCCGCCCTTGTGGCGCGCCATGGTTGATTGCATGGAAGCGAGAAGTTGTTCGTGCGTCAGCTGCGGCCCAAGATCGAGCCGCGGAGGGTAATTCAAATTCAGAAAAGCGTTTTCAATGGCGCTCATGGCGAATAGCGTTCAGCTCCCCGCGGGTGAAGAATTACTTAATAGAACGCACCGCTGTAACAATAAGGCACATATGTTTTAAGGCAATTTGAGTGCCATGGCACAGTTCTTAATTGATTGCCTGATTGATATATAACCTAGCGGTATTTATGCGATTACATAAATACCGATCGGCTATATAGCGAGTTATAACGAATCAGGAGCGGGGGGCGTAAGCGAACACGTCGGCGCGCATTTGATGGGCGTCCATGCCGGCTTCAACCAGTGCGTCCAGAGTGCCGTAGACCATGGCCGGCGAGCCGCTGGCGTAGACGTGCAGCGGTTTCAGATCCGGGAAATCTTCACAGACTGCCTCGTGCAGCATGCCGCAGCGCCCTTCCCAACCGCATTGATCGCTGACGACTTTATGCAGGAACAGATTGGGTAATTTCAGCCACTCGTCCCAATGTTCGATCTCATAGAAATCTTCCGGACGGCGCACGCCCCAGTACAGATGCACCGGGTGTTTGAAGCCTTTAGCGCGGCAGTGTTCGATCAGGGCGTGAATCTGGCCCATGCCGGTGCCAGCGGCAACCAACACCAGCGGCCCGTCGGGCAGCTCGGCCAGATGCGTATCGCCGAACGGCAACTCGACCCGCACCATCGCGTTGCGTTGCAGCTGTTCGATCAGGCTCAGTGCACTGGCTTCGCGCGCCAGCACGTGGATTTCAAGATCACGCCCGCCGTGCGGTGCCGAGGCCATGGAGAACGCTGATTTCTCACCGTTCTCGCGCTCGATCATCAAATACTGCCCGGCGTGATAACGCGGTGGCTTGCCCGCCGGAGCGCGCAGCCGCACACGCCAGGTGTCGCCACCCACGTCGCGGCATTCGATGACCTGACACGACAGGCTGCGCACCGGCAGTTCTCCCAGCGCGAGCACGCCATCCCACAGCAGGATGCAGTCTTCCAGCGGCTCGGCTATGCAAGTGTAGAACTCGCCGTGGTCATGCACTTTGCCATCCTGCGCGACGCGGCCTTCAACCAGCAACGCCGCACACACATGACAATTACCGTTGCGGCAGCTTTGCGGGCATTCGTAGCCCAAACGCCGCGCGCCGTCGAGAATCCGCTCACCGGGCTGTATCTCAAGCACTGCTCCGGAGGGCTGCAGGGTTACACGCATCAATCTATTCCTAACTGATTCCAGATGGCATCGATCCGTTGGGTGACGGCGTCGTCCTTGACGATCACACGACCCCACTCGCGAGTGGTTTCGCCCGGCCACTTGTGGGTGGCATCGAGGCCCATTTTCGAACCTAACCCTGAGATCGGCGAGGCGAAGTCGAGGTAGTCGATCGGCGTGTTATCGATCATCACCGTGTCGCGCTTGGGGTCCATGCGCGTAGTGATGGCCCAGATCACGTCGTTCCAGTCACGGGCATTGATATCGTCGTCAGTGACGATAACGAACTTGGTGTACATAAACTGTCGCAAAAACGACCAGACACCGAGCATCACGCGCTTGGCATGCCCCGGATACGACTTCTTCATGGTCACGATGGCCATGCGATACGAGCAGCCTTCCGGCGGCAGGTAGAAGTCGGTGATTTCCGGGAACTGCTTCTGCAGTATCGGCACGAACACTTCATTCAGCGCCACACCGAGGATCGCCGGCTCATCTGGCGGACGGCCGGTGTAGGTACTGTGGTAGATCGGTTTGATCCGGTGGGTGATGCGCTCGACGGTGAACACCGGGAAGCTGTCGACTTCGTTGTAGTAACCGGTGTGGTCGCCGTAAGGACCTTCGTCAGCCATCTCGCCCGGGTGAATTACGCCTTCGAGGATGATTTCGGCGGTGGCCGGCACTTGCAGGTCGTTGCCACGGCACTTGACCAGTTCGGTGCGATTACCGCGCAACAGACCGGCGAAAGCGTATTCGGAGAGGCTGTCCGGCACTGGCGTCACCGCGCCGAGAATGGTCGCCGGATCCGCACCCAGGGCGACGGACACCGGGAACGGCTGGCCCGGATGCTTCTCGCACCACTCGCGGAAGTCGAGAGCGCCGCCACGGTGGCTGAGCCAACGCATGATCACCTTGTTGCGGCCGATCACTTGCTGACGATAGATGCCGAGGTTCTGACGATCCTTGTTCGGGCCTTTGGTGACGGTCAGACCCCAGGTGATCAGCGGGCCGACGTCGCCGGGCCAGCAGGTCTGCACCGGCAGCATCGCGAGGTCGACGTCGTCGCCTTCGATGACCACTTCCTGGCACACCGCGTCTTTGACGACTTTCGGCGCCATCGAGATGATCTTGCGGAAGATCGGCAGTTTCGACCATGCGTCTTTCAAGCCCTTCGGTGGCTCCGGCTCCTTGAGGAACGCCAGCAGCTTGCCGATTTCGCGCAGCTCGCTGACCGACTCGGCGCCCATGCCCATCGCCACCCGTTCAGGCGTGCCGAACAGGTTGCCGAGCACCGGGATGTCGTAGCCGGTGGGTTTCTCGAACAGCAGTGCCGGGCCCTTGGCCCGCAGTGTGCGATCGCACACCTCGGTCATTTCCAGCACCGGCGAGACGGGAATCTGGATGCGTTTCAACTCTCCGCGCTGCTCAAGCTGCTGCACGAAATCCCGAAGATCCTTGAATTTCATTGACGATGGCACCCTCAAAATAGGCGTACATCCTACCTGCTCTGACGGGCAAACAGCAGCCCGTCAGCGCCTGGCATCAATCAATTGTCGCTGGTGCCCAGCATCAATGGCGCAAACAACGGGCTCAGTCTGGCGCTGCCAACGTCCGAAAGATGATCGGCATCCTTGTATTGCGAGTGGCCATCGACATCAATGGCGCACAAGCCGTCCTTGCACATCAGCGGCGTCGGATCGATGACATGAATGCCGGAATCAGCGGCGCTCATCGAGCCGAACAACGACGTGAAAAACTGCTGGCGAGCCAAGTGTTCGCTGAGCGGGCGACCGAGACCTTCTGCCGAACGGCCGATGCGCGCCAGACTGGTCAGACGGTCGATGAAGCTCTTGTGTTGCAGTGGCACTTCCTTGAACAGCCAGACTTGCACACCCGCTTCACGCAACTCGGCCACTTGCGCCTTGAGGGCGGCAGCCATGCGCCGCTCTGCCTGGCGCGGGTTGTCCTTGCGATCAAGCAGGAACTGTAGATCGCCATCGCCGTCTTCACGACCATAAACGTACAGGCTCCAGTTCGCCGCCAACACCACGTCCTTGATCCCCAGACTCGTGACGCGGTCCATGTTGCGCTGGTTGAAGTCTTTGCACTGAGGGCGTAAGTGGTCATCGATGATCGGCGGGCACCCGGTCAAGCTGTACAGCCACACCGGCTGCACGTTGCGCCCGGCATTGCCTTCGATGGCTGGCAACAACGCGGCGGCGTGACTGTCGCCCCAGAACATTTTCGTCGCCGTTATATGTTGATCACCGCCCACAAGGCAGGATTTGGTCAGTGCCTTGTCCGTGCTCAAGTGCATGCATTTCGACTGCCCGGCGTTCCACTCGCGCGATTGCGCATATTCCAGCGCCTTGCCGGTCAGACGCTGCGGAACACCGTCTGCCGAGCGAATCACCGAGCCGGTGATCGCCAGCACCGTGATCGACACCAGACCGCCGACCAACACCGAGTTACGACTGGCAAACACACGCTTCTCACGAAACGGCAGCTCGATGTATCGCAGGCTCAGCCAAGCCAGCGCCAACGCCAGAGCCATCCAGCCAATTGCCTCCAACGGCTGGATGCCATCAATGGAGATCGCATTGGCATACACGTAAACCGGCCAATGCCACAGATACAGCGAATAGGAGAGCAAGCCGATCCACACCAGAACCCGGATACTCAACAACCGGCCCGCCCACGTTGGGCCCTGTGCACCCGACCAGATCAGCGCCGTCGTGCCCAATACCGGCAGCAATGCTGCCCAGCCCGGAAACACCGTGGACTTGTCGTAGGTGAACACCGCCACCAGCACCGCCGCCAGACCGGCCAGGCCAACAGACTGCCGCAGCCACGGCCGCGCGACATGCTTGGGCACGGGCATCACCGCCAGCATGGCCCCGCAGAGCAGCTCCCACGCGCGGGTCGGCAACGCGAAGAAGGCGAATTCAGGCCGGCGTTCGATATAAATGAGGTTCAGGCCAAACGACACCAACAGGACCGCGAACAGCATCCAGCGCCAATGACGGACATACCGCATCAGCAACACCATCATCAACGGGAAGAAGATGTAGTACTGCTCTTCTACCGCCAGCGACCAGGTATGCAGCAGCGGCTTGAGCTCCGACGCCGGCGCAAAGTAGCCGTCTTCGCGCATGAACAGGATGTTGGAAATGAACAGCGACTGGTAACGAATCGTTCGCCCCAGTTCGGCAAGGTCCTTGGCCGTCAGCAACAGCCAGCCTAATGCCAGCGTCACCACCACAACCACAGTCAACGCCGGCAGGATGCGTCGGGCGCGACGCCCCCAGAAGTCGAGGAAGCTGAAGCGCTGCGCGCTGATTTCACGAAACAGGATTGAAGTGATCAGAAAACCGGAAATGACGAAGAACACATCAACGCCGACAAAGCCGCCGCTGAATGTGTTGAATCCGAAATGAAACAGGACGACGGGAATAACCGCCAGCGCCCGTAATCCGTCGATATCACGGCGATTGCCAAACGTGTGCATAACCTTTCTTATCCTTGTAGGTACAAACCGCTCCAGACAAGGACAGTAGCGCGTTACGAAAGTTATGCGGCGCGTACGCAAAAAAAACGCCCCCTTTCGGGAGCGTTCTTTTTTACAGCGTGTGTATTACTTGCGCTTCATCGACAAGAAGAACTCGTCGTTGGTCTTGGTCGTTTTCAGTTTGTCGACCAGGAACTCGATGGCAGCCACTTCGTCCATCGGGTGCAGCAGCTTGCGCAGGATCCACATACGCTGCAGTTCGTCGTCGGCAGTCAGCAACTCTTCGCGGCGGGTGCCGGAGCGGTTGATGTTGATGGCCGGGAACACGCGCTTCTCGGCGATCTTGCGATCCAGAGGCAGTTCCATGTTGCCGGTACCCTTGAACTCTTCGTAGATCACTTCGTCCATCTTCGAGCCGGTTTCAACCAGCGCGGTGGCGATAATGGTCAGCGAGCCGCCTTCTTCGATGTTACGCGCAGCACCGAAGAAGCGTTTCGGCTTCTCGAGGGCGTGGGCATCGACACCACCGGTCAAGACCTTGCCGGAGCTCGGGATCACGGTGTTGTAGGCACGGGCCAGACGGGTGATGGAGTCGAGCAGGATCACCACGTCTTTCTTGTGCTCGACCAGGCGCTTGGCCTTCTCGATCACCATTTCAGCGACCTGCACGTGACGGGTCGGCGGCTCATCGAAGGTCGAGGCAACCACTTCGCCGCGCACGGTGCGCTGCATTTCGGTTACTTCTTCCGGACGCTCGTCGATCAGCAGCACGATCAGGTGAACTTCAGGGTTGTTACGGGCGATGTTCGCTGCGATGTTTTGCAGCATGATCGTTTTACCGGCTTTCGGCGGTGCAACGATCAGACCACGCTGGCCTTTGCCGATCGGGGCGCACAGGTCGATTACACGACCGGTCAAGTCTTCGGTGGAACCGTTACCGGCTTCCATCTTCATGCGCACGGTCGGGAACAGCGGAGTCAGGTTCTCGAAGAGAATCTTGTTTTTCGCGTTCTCGGGACGATCGAAGTTGATCGTGTCGACCTTGAGCAGGGCGAAATACCGCTCGCCTTCCTTCGGAGGGCGAATCTTGCCAACGATGGTGTCACCGGTGCGCAAGTTGAAACGGCGGATCTGGCTTGGCGAGACGTAGATATCGTCCGGGCCGGCCAGGTAGGAAGCGTCAGCGGAGCGCAGGAAGCCGAAGCCGTCCTGGAGAATCTCCAGCACGCCATCACCGGAGATTTCCTCGCCGCTTTTCGCGTGCTTTTTCAGCAGGGAGAAAATCACGTCCTGCTTGCGCGAACGGGCCATATTTTCTATGCCCATCTGTTCGGCCAATTCGAGCAGTTCGGTAATCGGCTTTTGCTTGAGTTCAGTCAGATTCATATAGGAATGACGTAATCATTTATGGAGGGGGGGAAATTAAGCTTTTGGCTTAATGAGGCCGCGCCGCGGAGAAGGCGACAGGATCGCGAACTAATTCGAAAAGGAGTGCGTCGGCGACGGCTAGCAGGGGGCAATGGAGAAACCAGTGCGGGGCCGAATGTACCACCTGAGTTTCGGAGCGTCTAGCCCTGAATACGCAAAAAGCCCCGCTAATTTGCGGGGCTTTTTTTCAGGCACTTTACAGCGACGCTTAGATGTTGGCGTCGAGGAAAGCCGCCAGTTGCGACTTCGACAGGGCGCCGACTTTGGTCGCTTCAACGTTGCCGTTCTTGAACAGCATCAGCGTCGGGATACCACGCACGCCGTGCTTAGCCGGGGTTTCCTGGTTTTCGTCGATGTTCAGTTTGGCAACGGTCAGCTTGCCTTTGTAAGTCTCGGCAATCTCGTCCAGAACCGGAGCGATCATTTTGCAAGGACCGCACCATTCAGCCCAGTAATCGACCAGGACAGCGCCTTCGGCCTTGAGTACGTCGGCTTCGAAGCTAGCGTCGCTAACGTGTTTGATAAGATCGCTGCTCATGGAATTCTCCAGGTTGTAAGCAAAAAAACGTGGCCCATCATAGCCGCCCTTCCCCTGTTCAGGAAGCCGCAGTTGATTGAGTCTTGCTATGGCACTCGATGAGTTTGGGTATAGCTCAAGTCACGTCGTGGCGGGGGCAATGAAAGCAATTCCGGTACGCAGGGCGGCGTTGCGCACGTGTTCCTGCATGGCTTTTTGTGCCGCGCCCGACGCCCGGCGCGCGA
Organism: Pseudomonas sp. 3B-A001-10F; assembly: GCF_056313565.1. Taxonomy (NCBI): domain Bacteria; kingdom Pseudomonadati; phylum Pseudomonadota; class Gammaproteobacteria; order Pseudomonadales; family Pseudomonadaceae; genus Pseudomonas; species Pseudomonas sp. 3B-A001-10F. Next base: position 33,820 of record NZ_JBQYFW010000017.1, on the reverse strand, counting down.
GGGCGCGGAGGATCTTGCGGTGTTCCTGCCAGGTTTCCATGGCGCGTTCGGCACGGATGAACGGTAGCTTCTGGCTCTCCAGGAACATCTCGGCGCTGGCGGTAAGGATGCTCAGCATCGCCTGATTGCCGCTGGCCAAGAGGATTCGGCGGTGGAATTCGAAGTCGAGTTTCGCCGCCGCTTCAAAGTCACCGACCTTCAATTGGTCACGCATGGCCGCAACGTTGTCTTCGAGCGCATCCAGATCGAACGTGCTTAACGTGATCGCCGCCAGCCCTGCGGCGAAGCCTTCCAGCGCATAGCGCAATTGAAAGATGTCCAGCGGTGACGCTTGCGCCGCAAATGGCCAGCCCGGTGCCTGCGCACCACGCGGCAACTCTACGGGCGACTGCACGAACACGCCTTTGCCCGGCTGAATACTGACCACGCCCAGCGCACTCAGCGACGACAGCGCCTCACGCAACGATGCCCGGCTAACGCCCAGTTGCAGCGCCAGGTCCCGTTGCGACGGCAACGCATCGCCCGCACCGAAACCCTGCTCAGTGATCAGTTTGCGGATCGCTTGCAGCGCCACTTCGGGTACCGCACGGGAAATCGAGTTCATGGTTTTTCAGACGCGCCAGGCCAATGTGCGGCTAGTTGTAAAGCTATTCGCCGAGTCCGGCAAGTCGTGCCCCAGCAGGGTTCGGCAAACCACACCGGTGCGCCATGGCAGTGCGAAAAACAACCTGACTGTTCAGACCAGTAAGACCGAGCAAAGTCGCTGAAACTGCGGTCTGCGGGGGCGAAAACCACGTATTGGCACGGCCCATGCTCTGTCCGATCGCAGAAATCACTTCTCGCCGATCCGGAGATTGTCCATGACCAAGCGTTACAGCGCCCTCCTCGCCGCTCTGTTTTCCTCTCTGTTGCTCAGCCAGGCTCCCGCGCACGCCGACGGTCTCGACGACGTGGTCAAACGCGGCACGCTGAAAGTCGCCGTGCCCCAGGACTTCCCGCCGTTCGGCTCGGTTGGCCCGGACATGAAGCCTCGCGGCCTGGACATCGACACGGCGAAACTGCTGGCTGATCAACTCAAGGTCAAACTTGAACTGACACCGGTCAACAGCACCAACCGCATCCCGTTCCTGACCACCGGCAAAGTCGATCTGGTGATTTCCAGCCTCGGCAAAAACCCTGAGCGCGAGAAAGTCATCGACTTCTCCCGCGCTTACGCGCCGTTCTACCTCGCCGTGTTCGGCCCGCCAGACGCTGCGATCGCTAACCTCGACGACCTCAAGGGCAAAACCATCAGCGTCACCCGTGGCGCCATCGAAGACATCGAGCTGACCAAGGTCGCCCCCGAAGGCGTGACCATCAAGCGCTTCGAGGACAACAACTCGACCATCGCCGCCTACCTCGCCGGCCAGGTCGACCTGATCGCCAGCGGCAACGTGGTGATGGTCGCGATCAGCGAAAAGAACCCGAAACGCGTGCCGGCGCTGAAAGTGAAACTGAAGGATTCGCCGGTCTACGTCGGTGTGAACAAGAACGAAGCGGCGCTGCTGGCCAAGGTCAACGACATCCTGACCACCGCCAAGGCTGACGGCGCACTGGAAAAGAACTCGCAGACCTGGCTGAAAGAGCCGCTGCCGGCCGATCTCTGATCGACTGCGCGGGAGACCTTCATGGCTTATCAGTTCGATTTCATGCCGGTGGTGGAAAACACCGACCTGTTGCTGCGCGGGGCGCTGTTCACCCTTGAGCTGACGGCCATCGGTGCGTTGCTCGGGGTCGGTGTCGGAGTTGTCGGTGCTTTGGTGCGGGCGTGGAACATCCGCCCGTTCTCGGCAATCTTCGGCGTCTACGTCGAATTGATCCGCAACACGCCGTTTCTGGTGCAGTTGTTCTTTATCTTTTTCGGCCTGCCGTCGCTGGGTGTGCAGATTTCCGAGTGGCAAGCGGCGGTGCTGGCGATGGTGATCAACCTCGGCGCGTATTCGACGGAGATTATTCGCGCCGGCATTCAGGCAATCCCGCGCGGACAGCTGGAAGCCGCAGCGGCATTGGCGATGACGCGTTTCGAGGCGTTCCGCCACGTGGTGCTGCTGCCGGCACTGGGCAAGGTCTGGCCGGCCCTGAGCAGCCAGATCATCATCGTCATGCTCGGTTCGGCGGTGTGTTCGCAAATCGCCACCGAAGAGCTGAGCTTTGCCGCCAACTTCATTCAGTCGCGCAACTTCCGCGCCTTTGAAACCTATGCGCTGACCACGCTGATCTACCTGTGCATGGCGCTGCTGATTCGCCAGTTGCTGAACTGGATTGGCCGACGCTATATCAGTCGAAGCGGGAGCAGCGTATGAGCGATTTCACCTTTTGGGACATCCTGCGCAACCTGCTCACCGGCCTGCAATGGACACTGGCGCTGTCGCTGGTGGCGTTCATTGGTGGCGGGATCGTCGGGCTGCTGATCCTGGTCATGCGCATCTCGAAAAACTCTGTGCCGAGCAGCATCGCCCGCACCTGGATCGAGCTGTTTCAGGGCACGCCGCTGTTGATGCAGTTGTTTCTGGTGTTCTTCGGCGTGGCGCTGGCCGGGATCGAAATCTCGCCGTGGATGGCCGCAGCGATTGCCCTGACCTTGTTTACCAGCGCTTATCTGGCGGAGATCTGGCGCGGCTGCGTCGAGTCGATCGCCCATGGCCAGTGGGAAGCCTCGGCGAGTCTGGCGCTGAATCCGCTGGAACAGCTGCGCTACGTGATCCTGCCGCAAGCACTGCGCATCGCTGTGGCGCCGACCGTGGGTTTCTCGGTGCAAGTGGTCAAAGGCACCGCAGTGACCTCGATCATCGGTTTCACCGAGCTGACCAAGACCGGCGGCATGCTCGCCAATGCCACGTTTGAACCGTTCATGGTCTACGGCCTCGTCGCCCTCGGCTACTTCCTGCTCTGCTACCCCTTGTCCCTCAGTGCGCGCTACCTGGAAAGGAGACTGCATGCCTCTGCTTAGAATTTCCGCCCTGCATAAATACTACGGCGATCACCATGTGCTTAAAGGCATCGACCTCAGTGTCGAGGAAGGCCAGGTGGTGGCGATCATCGGCCGCAGCGGCTCGGGCAAATCCACCCTGCTGCGCACCCTCAATGGGCTGGAATCGATCAATGACGGCGTGATCGAAGTCGACGGCGAATACCTCGACGCCGCCCGCGCCGATCTGCGCAGCCTGCGGCAAAAAGTCGGCATGGTGTTTCAGCAGTTCAATCTGTTCCCGCACCTGACCGTGGGCGAAAACGTCATGCTCGCGCCGCAGGTGGTACAGAAAGTGCCGAAAGCCAAAGCGGCGGAGCTGGCCCGGGAAATGCTGGAACGCGTGGGACTCGGGGAAAAATTCGATGCCTTCCCGGATCGGTTGTCTGGGGGCCAGCAACAGCGGGTAGCGATTGCCCGGGCGCTGGCAATGTCGCCGAAAGTGTTGTTATGCGATGAAATCACCTCGGCGCTCGACCCGGAACTGGTCAACGAAGTGCTCAGCGTGGTGCGGCAACTGGCCAAGGAAGGCATGACGCTGATCATGGTCACCCACGAAATGCGCTTCGCCCGCGAGGTCGGGGATAAATTGGTGTTCATGCACCATGGCAAGGTGCATGAGGTGGGGGATCCGAAGGTGTTGTTTGCCAATCCGCAGACGGCAGAGCTGGCGAACTTTATTGGCACGGTGGAAGCGACAGCCTGAATCTGCCTCATCCTGATCGTTCCCACGCTCTGCGTGGGAATGCCTCACCGGACGCTCTGCGTCCGCTTTTGGGACGCGGAGCGTCCCTGGCTGTATTCCCACGCGGAGCGTGGGAACGATCAGGTTCGGGGTGCGCGCTCCGGCGGTTTGAACCGTGCGCGTTGGCGCCAGCGTTTGATCGTGGCACGATGACGGGGTTATCGACCGAGACCCCCTGACCATGCCGCAATCCCAAGCCAAGAATCTGTCCCTGATCGCCGCAATCGACCTGGGCTCGAACAGCTTTCACATGGTCGTGGCCAAGGCCCAGAACGGTGAGATCCGCATTCTCGAACGCCTCGGGGAGAAGGTTCAGCTCGCCGCCGGCATCGACGATGAGCGCCATCTCAACGAAGAATCGATGCAACGAGGCCTCGATTGCCTCAAGCGTTTCGCCCAACTGATCAACGGTATGCCGCTGGGCGCCGTGCGCATCGTCGGCACCAACGCCTTGCGTGAAGCGCGCAACCGCCTCGAATTCATCCACCGCGCCGAAGAAATCCTCGGTCATCCGGTGGAAGTCATTTCCGGCCGTGAAGAAGCGCGCCTGATTTATCTGGGCGTGTCGCACACCCTCGCCGACACCCCGGGCAAACGTCTGGTCGCCGATATCGGCGGCGGCAGTACCGAATTCATCATTGGCCAGCGCTTTGAGCCATTGTTGCGCGAAAGCCTGCAAATGGGCTGTGTCAGCTTCACTCAGCGCTACTTCAAGGACGGCAAGATCACCCCGGCCCGCTACGCCCAGGCGTATACCGCGGCGCGGCTGGAGATCATGAGCATCGAACACGCCCTGCATCGCCTGACCTGGGATGAAGCCATCGGCTCCTCGGGCACCATCCGTGCCATCGGCCTGGCGCTGAAGGCCGGGGGTCACGGCACTGGCGAAGTGAATGCCGAAGGCCTGGCGTGGCTCAAGCGCCGCCTGTTCAAGCTCGGTGACGTCGACAAGATCGATTTCGAAGGCATCAAGCCTGATCGCCGGACAATCTTCCCAGCGGGTCTGGCGATTCTCGAAGCGATTTTCGACGCCCTCGAACTGCAACGCATGGACCACTGCGACGGCGCACTGCGTGAAGGCGTGCTCTACGACCTGCTCGGCCGTCATCATCATGAAGACGTGCGCGAACGTACGTTAACTTCGCTGATGGAGCGCTATCACGTCGATCTGGAGCAGGCGGCGCGTGTGGAACGCAAAGCGTTGCACGCATTTGATCAGGTGGCTGTGGACTGGGAGCTGGATGACGGCATCTGGCGCGAACTCCTCGGTTGGGCCGCGAAAGTGCACGAAGTCGGCCTCGACATCGCGCACTATCACTACCACAAACACGGTGCTTACCTGATCGAACACTCGGACCTCGCCGGGTTCTCCCGCGAAGACCAGCAAATGCTCGCGCTATTGGTGCGCGGCCATCGCCGCAACATTCCCAAGGACAAGTTTGCCGATTTCGGCGACGACGGCGACAAGCTGATTCGCCTGTGCGTGCTGCTGCGTTTTGCGATTCTGTTCCACCACATTCGTGGCACCCAGGCGATGCCGCAGGTGGTGTTGCATGCCAAGGGCAACACTCTGGATGTGGAATTCCCGGAGAATTGGCTGGATGAGAATCAGCTGACTCAGGCGGATTTCGGGTTAGAAGCGGATTGGCTGACGCGGGTGGGCATCGTCCTTACCGTCCACTGAGTCGGGCAGGCACAAAAAAGGCGATCCACAGGGATCGCCTTTTTATTGGGTTCGGCTTGAAATTGGAGGTGGGCCTTCCCCCTCACCCCAGCCCTCTCCCGAGGGAGAGGGAGCCGATCTCCGTTGGCTTCAAGGCCTGAGTTCGACTCGGTAGTTCAGGTCGGCGTAACTCGCCCATCCAACCCGGTCAGTCCCCTCTCCCTCTGGGAGAGGGTTAGGGTGAGGGGCTTTTGACCTTCAAGGCTTTAGCTGCTCACCGGCAAGATCGGGCTGCCCAACCGCTCCAGCAACGTCGCCTGCGCACTGCGCGGGTTCTGGTTGCCGGTCGGCGTGTTGCGGATGTAACGACCATCCGACTGCAAACTCCAGCTGTGGGTATTGTCGGTCAAATACAGCTCCAGCTCTTTCTTCACGCGGGTCAGCAGCTTCTTGCCTTCGACCGGGAAGCAAGTCTCGACGCGCTTGTCGAGGTTGCGCTCCATCCAGTCGGCGCTGGAGAGGAACATCTGCTCGTCGCCGCCATTGAGGAAGTAGAACACGCGGGTGTGTTCCAGGAATCGGCCGATGATCGAGCGCACATGGATGTTGTGCGAAACACCGGCGATGCCCGGACGCAGGCAGCACATGCCGCGCACCACCAGATCGATGCGCACGCCGGACTGGCTGGCCTTGTACAGCGCGCGGATGATCTTCGGATCGGTCAGCGAGTTGAACTTGGCGATGATGTGCGCCGGTTTGCCGTCGAGCGCAAATTGCGTCTCGCGGGTGATCATGTCGAGCATGCCCTTCTTCAGGGTGAACGGCGCATGCAGCAGCTTCTTCATGCGCAGGGTTTTACCCATGCCGATCAACTGGCTGAACAGTTTGCCGACGTCTTCGCACAAGGCATCGTCGGAGGTCAGCAGGCTGTAGTCGGTGTAAAGCTTGGCGTTGCCGGCGTGGTAGTTACCGGTGCCGAGATGCGCATAGCGGACGATCTCGCCGGCCTCGCGACGCAGGATCAGCATCATTTTGGCGTGGGTCTTGAAGCCGACCACGCCGTAGATCACCACCGCACCGGCCGCTTGCAGACGGCTGGCCAGTTGCAGGTTGGACTCTTCGTCGAACCTTGCACGCAGCTCGATGACTGCCGTCACTTCCTTGCCGTTACGCGCGGCATCCACCAGCGCATCGACGATCTCGGAGTTGGCGCCGGAGCGGTACAGCGTCTGGCGCACAGCGAGTACGTGCGGGTCTTTCGCCGCCTGACGCAGGAGGTCGACCACCGGGGTGAACGACTCGAAAGGGTGCAGCAGCAGGATGTCCTGCTTGCTGACCACGCTGAAAATGTTTTCGCTGTTCTGCAGCAGTTTCGGGATCTGCGGGGTGAACGGCGTGTATTGCAGCTCCGGATGACTGTCCAGACCGGTGATGCTGAACAGCCGCGTCAGGTTGACCGGGCCGTTGACCTGATACAGCTCGCTCTCGCTCAGGTTGAACTGCTTGAGCAAGTAATCCGAGAGGTGTTTCGGGCAGGTGTCAGCGACTTCCAGACGCACCGCATCGCCGTAACGACGCGAGAACAGCTCGCCACGCAGGGCGCGGGCCAGGTCTTCGACGTCTTCGGAATCGAGCGCGAGGTCAGCGTTTCGGGTCAGGCGGAACTGATAGCAGCCTTTTACCTTCATGCCCTGGAACAGGTCATCGGCATGGGCGTGGATCATCGACGACAGGAACACATAGTTGTCGCCGGGACCGCCGACCTCTTCCGGCACCTTGATGATCCGTGGCAGCAGACGCGGTGCCGGGATGATCGCCAGACCGGAATCGCGACCGAAGGCGTCGATGCCTTCCAGTTCGACGATGAAGTTCAGGCTCTTGTTCACCAGCAAAGGGAACGGGTGCGTCGGGTCGAGGCCGATCGGGGTAATGATCGGCGCGATCTCGTCGCGGAAATAACGGCGCACCCAGGTTTTGATCTTGACCGTCCAGTGGCGGCGACGGATGAAGCGCACCTGATGCTTTTCCAGCTCCGGCAACAGAATGTCGTTGAGGATCGCGTACTGGCGGTCAACGTGACCGTGGACCAGCTCGCTGATCCGCGCCAGCGCCTGATGCGGCTGCAAGCCGTCAGCACCGGCCTGTTCACGGGCGAAGGTAATCTGCTTCTTCAGGCCGGCGACGCGGATTTCAAAGAATTCGTCAAGGTTGCTGGAGAAAATCAGCAGGAACTTCAGGCGTTCCAGCAACGGATAGGACTCGTCCAGCGCCTGTTCCAGCACGCGGATATTGAATTGCAGTTGCGAAAGCTCACGGTGGATGTACAGGCTGCTGTCATCCAGGCCTGGTATCGCAATCACTGGTGCCGCCGCGACAGGTTCGGCGACCGGCGCGGGTGGCGCAGGCTCCAGTTCCGGCGGGGTCTCGGTGATTTGCTCGACCACCGGTTGAGCTTCTTTTACTGCAACTTCCGTGAGTCCTTCGGTATTCATTGAATGTTCCTGGGAGGGCTATTTCTGCTCTCGTAACAATTGAGCGGCGCGGACAGCAAAGTAAGTCAGGATGCCATCAGCGCCGGCACGTTTAAAGGCGGTCAGTGATTCGAGAATCACCGCCTCGCTCAACCAGCCATTCTGGATCGCCGCCATGTGCATGGCGTATTCGCCGCTAACCTGATAGACGAAGGTCGGCACTTTGAAGGCATCTTTTACCCGGAAAAGAATGTCCAGATACGGCATGCCGGGTTTGACCATGACCATGTCCGCGCCTTCAGACAAGTCGGCGCCGACTTCGTGCAGCGCTTCGTCGCTGTTGGCCGGGTCCATCTGATACGAGGCTTTGTTGGCCTTGCCTAGGTTCGACGCCGAACCGACCGCATCGCGGAACGGGCCGTAATAGGCGCTGGCGTACTTGGCCGAATAAGCCATGATCCGCACGTTGACGTGGCCGGCGATTTCCAGCGCTTCGCGGATCGCCTGAATGCGACCGTCCATCATGTCCGACGGCGCCACCACCTGCGCGCCGGCTTCAGCATGGGACAACGCCTGACGAACCAGCGCGTCGACGGTAATGTCGTTCTGTACGTAGCCTTCTTCGTCGAGAATGCCGTCCTGGCCGTGGGTGGTGAACGGATCAAGCGCGACGTCGGTGATCACCCCCAGCTCCGGGAAACGCTCACGCAGGGCGCGGGTGGCGCGCTGGGCGATGCCTTGAGGATTCCAGGCTTCGGCGGCGTCGAGGGATTTAAGCTCAGGAGGGGTGACCGGGAACAGCGCCAGCGCCGGAATCCCCAGCTCGACCCAGTTGGCCGCTTCTTCGAGCAGCAAATCGATCGTCAACCGCTCTACCCCGGGCATCGAGGCCACGGCTTCGCGGCGGTTTTCACCGTCGAGCACGAACACCGGCAGGATCAGGTCATCGACTGTCAGCACATTTTCCCGCACCAGCCGACGCGAAAAATCATCACGACGGTTGCGGCGCAGGCGCGTGGCAGGGAACAGACGATTGGCGGGGGTAAAGCTCACGGCAGACTCCTGAGCCCGCGCAAACGGGCGAGCGTGACAGTTATAGACGGCCATTATGACGAACAGATGACAGTTGTGTGAGGCCTGTGACAGGTAGCCGCATTCCATTCTCAGTGTAGGAATTGTTCACGTCGAGACACATTTGGACACTTTCATGAATGTGTCCGAAGGGTTAGGCTGCGCGTTCATTTCGCCAGCACCCAGACAATGCTCCAACAATTTCTGCATGACTTTGGCTACTTTGCCTTGTTCCTCGGCACGTTTTTCGAAGGCGAAACCATTCTGGTGCTCGCGGGCTTCCTCGCGTTCCGTGGATACATGGACATCAACCTGGTGGTGGTTGTGGCGTTCTGCGGCAGCTATGCCGGCGATCAGCTGTGGTACTTCCTCGGCCGCAAGCACGGGCGCAAATTGCTGGCGCGCAAACCGCGCTGGCAAATGATGGGTGACCGCGCACTGGAGCACATTCGCAAGCATCCCGACATCTGGGTGCTGAGCTTCCGCTTCGTCTATGGCTTGCGCACGGTGATGCCGGTGGCGATCGGTCTGTCGGGGTATCCGCCGGGACGTTATCTGCTGCTCAACGGCATCGGTGCGGCGATCTGGGCGACCGCACTGGCTGCCGCCGCTTACCACTTCGGTGCGGTACTGGAAGGCATGCTCGGCAGCATCAAGAAGTACGAGTTGTGGGTACTCGGGGCGCTGCTGATTCTTGGCGTTGGCCTGTGGCTGCGCCGCCGCTTCAAGAATGCGCGGCTGGCCAAACAGGTTTACGCCGACGAGCAAGCCGCGAAAGCTGCACTGCTGAGTCAAGCCGAAGTGGCCAAACCTGCCGAACCGAAGACGCCAGCCGAGTAACTCGCTGGCGACTTGCTACAGCCCGCCAGCACTGAGCGGGCTGGCCGGCCCTTTCAGTCAGACAGGTCACTTTTATCCTCGCTGCTCTGGCGCATCCAAGTTCGCCAGCAGCGGTCTTACGCCAAAAATCTCCCCCTCGTTACGCAGCAGTCAACCCCAAATAATGAACACCCCGCGGTTGTTGCGATCCATTTAGAAAGCGTTCCACGCAGGTGCAACCACCCCTTGAGCCTATGGCAACGCACGACAATTTAGTGGACATTTAGCGCCATGAATCTGGAGAGAAACCCATGAGCAAAAAAGTTGCAGTGATCCTGTCCGGCAGTGGCGTGTACGACGGCGCCGAAATCCATGAAAGCGTCATCACCCTGCTGCGCCTCGACCAACGCGGTGCGCAGGTGCAGTGCTTCGCCCCGAACATCGCGCAATTGCACGTGATCAATCACCTGACCGGCGAAGAAATGCCCGAGTCGCGCAACGTTCTGGTGGAATCGGCGCGCATTGCCCGCGGCAACATCAAGGACATCCGCGAAGCCGACGTCGATGACTTCGATGCGCTGATCGTGCCGGGTGGGTTTGGTGCGGCGAAGAACCTGTCGAACTTTGCTGTTGAAGGCGCTGGCTGCAGCGTGCAGCCGGAAGTACTGGCGCTGGCCGAGGCATTTGCCGAAGCAGGCAAACCGGTGGGTCTGATGTGCATCTCGCCGGCACTGGCGGCGAAGATCTACGGCCCGGGCGTAACCTGCACCATCGGCAACGACGCCGACACTGCCACGGCGATGAACAAGATGGGCGCCACCCACGAAGACTGTGCGGTGACGGAAATCATCGAAGACAAGGCGCGCAAACTGGTGACGACCCCGGCTTACATGCTGGCGCAGAACATCAGTGAGGCGGCTTCGGGGATCAACAAACTGGTCGACCGCGTGCTCGAACTGACCCACGAAAACGACGCCTGATACGGTCTACTGTAGGAGTGAGCCTGCTCGCGATGTCGGTGTATCAGGCAACATATCTGTTGAATGACCGGCCGCTATCGCGAGCAGGCTCACTCCTACAAGGGGATTTGTGCAAGGCTTAAGGTTTGCGGGTCAGGCGCGTGAGAATCCGATCCAGCGCATTGGCAAACGCCTGCTTCTCGCGATCGCCAAACGGCGCCGGTCCGCCGCTCATCTGGCCTTGTTCGCGCAGATCAGTGAACAGGTTACGCACGGCCAACCGCTCGCCCATGTTCTGTGCATCGAACTCCTTGCCGCGCGGATCGAGCGCCGCGACGCCCTTCTTCACCAAACGATCAGCCAACGGGATATCGCTGCAAATCACCAGCTCACCGGGCACTGCGTGTTCGACCAGATAATCGTCTGCCGCATCCGGACCACTCGGCACCACGATCAGTTTGACGATGGCCAGCCCCGGCTTGATCTGCGGCTGCCCGGCCACCAGCACCACTTCGAACTGGCGCTTGAGCGCAAACTTCACCACCAGATCCTTCGCGGCCCTCGGGCAGGCGTCGGCATCGATCCATACACGCATTTTTCTAACCTCCAAAAACAATTCGCGAGCAAGTCGAATCGTCGCTCCGTCACTCCCACAGGTTACGCGTAAACCCTGTGGGAGCGAGCCTGCTCGCGAATGTGAGCGCAGCGAATGCTGTTAAGCGACTACCCGCCGCTTCTCCGCCACCCAACTACGCCCATACAACACAGCAATCGCCAGAATCGCCACCGCCTGCGCCGTCAACGAATACGCATCGGCATGAATCCCCAGCCAATCGAATTCAAAGAACGCCACCGGCCGCGTGCCGAAGATCCCGGCTTCCTGCAACGCCTTCACGCCATGCCCGGCAAACACCACCGACAACGCGCAGAGCAGCGCCGCGTTGATGCTGAAGAACAGCGTCAGAGGCAGCTTCGCCGAACCGCGCAGAATCACCCACGCCAGACCGACCAGCAGCACCAGCGCCGTGGCGCCACCCGCGAGCACGGCGTCATGCCCGGCCGGACCCGCCTGCAACCACAGGGTTTCGTAGAACAGGATCACTTCGAACAACTCGCGGTACACCGAGAAGAACGCGAGGATCGCGAAGCCGAAACGCCCGCCACCGCCGACCAGGCTGCTCTTGATGTAATCCTGCCAGGCCGCTGCGTGGCGACGGTCGTGCATCCATACACCGAGCCACAAGACCATGACGCTGGCAAACAGCGCCGTGGCGCCTTCGAGCAGTTCACGCTGCGAACCGCTGACGTCGATCACATACGCCGCCAGCGCCCAGGTGCCGAGGCCGGCCAGCAACGCCAGGCCCCAACCGACGTTGACGCTGCGCACCGCCGATTGCTGGCCGGTATTGCGCAGGAACGCGAGGATCGCCGCCAGCACCAGAATCGCTTCCAGGCCTTCTCGCAGCAGAATCAGCAGACCGGAGATGTAGCTCAGCGACCAGCTCAAGCCATCACTGCCGAGCAACCCGGCGGACTCCTTCAGCTTGGCCTTGGCGGCGTCCAGGCGCTGCTCGGCCTGCTCGACCGGCAAGCCGTCCTGCAACGATTGACGGTAAGCCATCAGGGATTTTTCGGTGTCCTTGCGCACATTGGCGTCGACGTTATCCAGCGAGCTTTCGACCAGCTCGAAGCCTTCCAGATACGCCGCCACCGACAGGTCGTAAGCCTGATCGTGTTCACCGGCGCGGTAGGCAGCAAGGCTCTTGTCCAGCGTTGCGGCGGTGTAGTCGAGCAACTGCGCCGGGCCACGCTTGACCTGCGGCGGCTGCGCGCGTTGCGCACGGAACGTCGCCGCCGCTTGCTGGCCTTCGGCAGCCTGCACTTCGGCCGGGGTCTGACGCGCCAGATCGGCGATGTTGTAGGTTTTCTCGGCTTTGGCCGCCGCCGGATCAGCGCTGAACCCGGCGATGTAGGTCGCCAGATCCCAACGCTGCCGATCATCGAGCTGATCGGCAAACGCCGGCATGTCGGTGCCTTCGACGCCTTGGCCGAGGGTGTTGTAGATCGCGTACAGACTCAGGTGATCCAGCCGCGCCGCATCACGCAGATTGGCTGGTGCCGGGGTCATGCCGAGGCCCGCCGGGCCGTCACCGGCGCCACTGTCGCCGTGGCACACCGAGCAATTCTGCGCATAGAGCGGCGCACCCCGGGTGGGATCGGGGGTGATGATCGGCGCTTGGCTGACCTCATACGCCACCGCCAGTTGCGCGCCCAGTTGCCGTGCCTGCCGGGCCACTTCGGCGCCATCCTGCCTGGCAGTGATTGCCGCGTGCAAAGCGCTGACACCCTGCTCCAGCGCAACCTTTTCAGGCTTGGCCGGCATGCCGGCGATCAAGCCTTGCAGCGCCCGCGTGAACTCCAGTTGCTCGCGGTATTCGGAATCATCGACAACCTTGCCCGCCGCTACCGTCGGCGGGTAGTCGGCGCTGATGTAATCGAGCAGGTGCAGCGCTTGCGGCGCGCCTTCCACGGTATCGGCCAGCAGATTAAAGCTGCTCAGGGCAAACAACGGGAACACCAGCCAGGCCAGAAAACGGGACGAGGCAGTCATGAATGAGTCTCAAATGGAAATGCGAAGTTACATATTGTTCACTTCGAACGCGTTTCCCTCAAGCTTTGTCGACGTAACGCCACACAAGACGCGAGCCATCGGCCTGCAAAAACGCCACATCACTTAGCCACTATTGCACCCTATACTGCGCGACCTGTCGCATTTCCCGCTCAAGGATGAACCCTTTTCATGCGCCACCGCTTGCACTTGCCCCTGTTGATCGCCGCCGTTTTGCAACTGAGCGGCTGCGGTGCATATCGCAACTACGATCTGGAACTGCAACAGACCACCGACCCGTTCAAGGCCGGCAACATCAACAGCGCCCTGGCCGTGATCGAAGCGAACAATCCGGCCGCGGAAAAAGACCTGCTCTACTATTTCGAAAAGGGCGCCGTACTGAGTGCGGGCGGCGAGTTTGCGCAGAGCCAGACAACCTGGCGCAGCGCCGAGCAGATGATCATCGAGCGCCAGGACACGATCCAAACCACCGGCGACAAGTTGCTCGCCGCCATGGGCGATCACTGGGGCAGCATCATCAATGACAAGCTGCGCCGCTACGATGGCTACGACTACGAAAAAGTCATGCTGACCACGCAAATGGCCCTCAACCAACTGGCCATGAATGATTTTGACGGCGCCCGTGCCGACATCAAGAAAACCCACGAGCGCGAAGCGCTTATAGCCCGACAGCGGGAGCTGGAATACGAGCGTGTCGAAGCAGCGGCCAAGGCCCAGGGCGCGCGCGTGCATTACAAGGACCTGCAGGGTTACCCCGTGGTGATGCTCGAATCGCCCGCGGTGATTGCGCTGAAAAACGGCTACCAAAGTGCATTCAGTCACTATCTCGCCGGCTTCACCTACGAAGCGCTGGGCGAGAAAGATCTGGCTGCGCCCGGCTATCGTCAGGCAATTGAACTGCGTCCGGACATGGCGTTTTTCCAACAGGCACTGCGCGACCTCGACAGCCCTGGTCTGAAGGCAGACGAAAGCGATGTGCTGATCATCGTACAGAGCGGCCTGGCGCCGGCCCGCAGCTCCGTGCGTGTGCCCTACCCGGTGAAGCTCGCGGACGGTCAGGTCATCGTCGCCAATATCTCGTTCCCCGTAATGGTGCCCGACACCTCGACGCCTTCATTCAACCAACTGAGCATCGATGGTCGTCAAAAAAAGCTGATTGCGGTCAACAGCATTGCCGACATGTCCTTGCGCACCCTGCGTGACGACATGCCGGGCATTATCCAGCGCACAACCTATCGGGCATTTCTGGCAGCCGATGTTCAGGCCAGGGACAATCGACGCGACCCGAGCAAAGCCTCCTACGTCACCCACTGGGATGCTTTCGAGCATGCCGACACGCGCACTTGGCGCACCTTGCCCAACCTCACCCAAGTCGTGCGCCTGCGCCTGAAAAAAGGTGAGCACCTGATCAGCCTGCCCAACGCTCCCGGTGCTGCGCCCATGAAAATCCGCATCGACCAGAGCCGCCAGGTCATCGGCCTGCGTGCTTTGGGTGAGCGAGTGTTTGCCAATGGCAGCGCATTCCAGCCCGGCTGAGCGCCGACCGGCAGCGTGGTATCCGACCTGAAATAAGTAATGGCACCAAACTAACAAGTGCAATTAAAAAGATATTACATAGCCACCACCGCCCGCCTATAATGCCGCGCCCTCGCTATCGCGAAACGGCATTAAAGCTCCTCAGGTTATGAGGAATTGGCAGGAGGCCAGCGCCACTGTCGATGGGTCACACCAGCCCGACCAGCATTCGCGGCTGTATTACTCCAGGGAAGAAGTACCCCCATGGCATTCCGCGCTCCCACTCTGATTGCGCTCAGCGCCGTCACTCTGCTGTCCGGCTGTTCGGCGTTTCGCAACTACGACTCCGAACTGGCCCAGACCAATCAGCAACTGGCCTCCGGCAACGTCGACGCCGCGCTGACCCTGCTGGAAAAGAACAACACCGGCCCGGACAAAGACCTGCTCTATTACTTCGAGAAAGGTGAATTGCTGCGCGCCAAGGGCGACCTGTCCGGCAGCCAGAACGCC
This sequence comes from Pseudomonas sp. 3B-A001-10F, assembly GCF_056313565.1. Taxonomy (NCBI): domain Bacteria; kingdom Pseudomonadati; phylum Pseudomonadota; class Gammaproteobacteria; order Pseudomonadales; family Pseudomonadaceae; genus Pseudomonas; species Pseudomonas sp. 3B-A001-10F. The sequence continues at coordinate 18,431 of NZ_JBQYFW010000017.1, read as the reverse complement.
TGGACCAGCGCTGATCAGGTGGTGGGCAAGTGGGAAGACTCGGTCAAGCTCGACACCGACAAATATCTGGCCCAGTTCGGCAGCTTCCTGGTCAACGACAAAGTGCGTCGCTACGAAGGCTACGACTACGAAAAAGTCATGCTGACCACCCAGATGGCCCTGAACCTGCTGGCGGTCAACGACTTCGACGGCGCGCGCACCGCGATCAAGAAGACTCACGAACGTGAAGCGGTGATCGCCGAGCTGCGCGACAAGGAATACCTCAAGAGCGAAGAAGAGGCCGAGAAAGAAGGCATCAAGACCCAGTACAAAGACCTGCAGGGTTATCCGGTCGCCAGCCTCGACGCACCGGAAGTGGTCGGTCTGAAGAACAGCTACCAGAGTGCTTTCAGCCATTACCTGTCCGGTTTCGTCTACGAAGCCCTAGGCGAAAAAGGCCTCGCGGCGCCGGGTTACCGCAAGGCTGCCGAACTGCGTCCGAACACGCCGTTGCTGGAGCAGGCACTGGTCAACCTCGACAAGCCGAGCAAGTCTGACGACAGCGATATTCTGATCGTCGTGCAAAGCGGTCTGGCGCCAGCTCGCGACTCGATCCGCGTGCCGCTGCCATTGCCGATCTCCAACAACGTGGTGATCACCCCACTGTCGTTCCCGATCATCAAGCCGGACACCTCCACCGCGCCGTTCGCGCAGATCGGTGTCGATGGCCAGCAGGTCGATCTGACCGCTCTCAACAGCACCACCGCCATGTCCCGCCGCGCTCTGCGTGACGATATGCCGGGGATCATCCTGCGCACCACCGTGCGGGCGATCACCAAAGGCGTGGCGCAGAAGAAGATCAACGAAACCAATCCACTGGCCGGTCTGGCCGTCGGCATCTCTTCAGCTGTGCTTGAAGGTGCCGATACCCGTACGTGGCGCACCCTGCCGGACAACACTCAAGTGGTGCGCCTGCGCTTGAAGAAAGGCGAGCATCAGGTCAGTCTGCCGAGCGCCGTCGGCGGTTCGGTGGTCAAGGTCACCGTCGATCAGCGTTATCAAGTGATCACTCTGCGCGCCGTGGGCAACCAGGTGTTCGCCGGTGGCCTCGCCGCCCACGTCATCCCGAGCGCCAGCGCGACCAACGTCGCCAGCCTCAAACAACCTTAAGAACGGAGTCTTTGCATGCGCTTCAAACTCATCGCCGTCGCCGCCCTCGCCTTGCTGGCGAGCGGCTGCGCTACCCCGCCACCGCCAGAGCCGGGCAGCGCCGCGAGCAAAGTCGTGGCCATGGGCCCGCAGAAACACATCGTCGTCGGCGCCATGCGCGTCGCTCGCGAAAACGGCTTCATGACGGTCAACGTGCAGTTGAGCAACACCCTCAACAGCAACAAGATTTTCTACTACCGCTTCGCCTGGCTCGGCGCGGAAGGCTTCCCGATTGCCGAAGAAGAAGTGTGGAAAAGCCAAATGATGTACGGCGCCCAGACCAGCTTCATCCAAGGCATCGCCCCGACCCCGAAAGCCGTGGACTTCCGTCTGGAAATCAAGACGCCGTAAGTCTGTCACCCTATTTCTGTTTTAGAGAGCATTCCCATGTTTGCACGCTTTTCCTGCATCGCTGTTATCGCCCTGCTGGCCTCCGGTTGCGCCAACACTTCGCCGACCCTGGGCAGCAAGAACATCAGCTACGGCGACACCAAAGCGGTTGAAACCGTGACCAACGAATTCGGTTCGACCGACCTGCAAATGATCGCCGAGTCGATGACCCGCTCGCTGGCCCAGTCCGGCATTCTGCAGGGCCGCCCGGTGGTTCAGGTCTACGACGTGAAGAACAAGACCAGCGAATACATCGACACCCGCGAAATCACCACCAGCATCAAGACTCAGCTGATGAAAACCGGCGTGGCCCGCTTCGCCAGCGACAACAACGCCATGCAGAGCCAGGTTGACCAGCTCAAGCTGCAAAACCAGAGCGGCCTGTACAAGAAGAGCACCGTGGCCAAGACTGGCAACATGGTTGCCGCCAAGTACCGCATCGAAGGCTCGATCAGCTCGATCGTCAAGCGCAGCAGCGATTACAAGGACGTCTTCTACAAATTCAGCCTGCAACTGATCGACGTTGAAAGCGGTCTGGCCGAGTGGATGGACGAAAAAGAGATCCGCAAAACCACGGAGCGTTAATTGATGCGCGCATGGATTGGCATGATGGCCCTGGCTTGCGCGTTCAGCGTGCAGGCGGCCCCGAAAGTCGCGGTGACGGATCTGGCCTATCAGGAGCGTGTGGAGCAATACATCCACATCGTTTCCGCCCAGAGCAATCATCGCGAGGGTTACTACAGCTCCAGCGGTTCTTCGAGCTACAACGAAATCGAAGCGAGCACCAGCTACATCGAGCAAGGCGAGCTGCGCAAATTCACCGGCGACATCAAGGGTGAAATCCTGCGTACCGGTATGTTCCAGCTGGTGCAGGGCACGCCGTACACCGCGTCGTCCAAGGGTGACGTCTACGACGTGATCAAGCGCATCAAGGCCGGCAACTTCAAGGGCGCCGACTATGTGCTGTTTGGTACGGTGTCCGACATCGACTTCACTCAGGACATCAACGAGCTGGCGCACACCGACAGCTATTCGGCGGTACTGGGCCTGACGCTGGTGGCGGACTTCAGCCTGATCAACACCAAGACCTTCGAGATCACCTCGGCCTTCACGGCGATGGGCGAAGCGCAGGACACCAAACTGGTGAACCACCGCGACATCAAGATCTCGCTGAACCGCCCACGGGTGGTGCGCGACGTGTCCAAGGCTCTGGGTGAAGACGTGGCCGGGCAACTGAGCATGCAGCTCGGTGGCGGCGGTTACGAGCAGCCGCGCGAAGCACCACAGCGCAACAATCTGCCGCGTGATACTGCGCCGGTGATCTTGCGCTGATCCTTGGCCGCTCTGCGTCCCAGCCACAAAAAAGGCGACCCGCAAAGGTCGCCTTTTTTTTGCCTGCGCGGTTTATGCTGCCGCTTTACGCAGCGTGGCCATAAACGCCGCAGCGCCGATGAACAGCCCGGCAAACGTGCGGTTCATGCGCTTCTGCTGTTGCGGGGTGCGCAACAGACGCAGCACCTTCGATGCCAGACCGGTGTAGCCCGCCATGACAATCAGGTCGACGAAGATCATCGTCACACCAATCACCACATACTGAATCAGCAACGGCGCATGCGGGTTGATGAACTGCGGCAGCACCGCGAGCATGAACACCAAAGCCTTGGGGTTGCTGATGTTCACCAGAAAGCCGCGGAATACCAGCGCCAGCGGCTTGCCGATCGGTCGTACCGCCGCGTCGTCGCTCATGTCCATGGGCAGCGCGCGCCATTGCTTGATGGCCAGATAAACAAGATAAGCCACACCGAACCATTTGATCGCGTGGAAAGCCGTGGCCGAAGCGGTCAGGATCGCGCCAACACCGGCGCCGACAATCGCAATCTGCACCGCCAGACCAATCTGCAGGCCGAGGGCGTTCCAGTAACCGCGCCAGAACCCGTATTGCAGACCGCTGGACATCGACGCAATGGCGCCAGCGCCCGGGGACAGACTGATCACCCAGCAGGCAGCAAAAAACGCCAGCCATGTTTGAAGCTCCATCGCACACCTCGCATCTGAATCGTGACAGACGCTCAAGCTAATGCGGATTGGGGCTAAAAGCAAAAGATCGCAGCCTCCGGCAGCTCCTACATTGGAATGCGATCCCTGTAGGAGTTGCCGAAGGCTCGGGCCGCGATCGGACGATCTTTTGATCTTGCTGTAAGACTTACTTCTCGAACCCGCTGGAAGGGAATACATCCGTCCCGCGCCAACGTCGCACCGAGCGCTGGAAAAACAAGCTGTTCGGCACCTGCACCATCGCGCTGCCAGTCCCAAGCTCTTCCGCCTCGATCAACGTGGTGTAAAGCAGATTGATCGCCACCACCCGGCCTTTGACGCCAGGCTTGTCCGTGGTGTCCACCAGCTCAACGATATCGCCCAGCCGGAACGGCCCAACCGTAAAAATCAGAATCGCGCAGAGCAGATTCGACAGCACACTCCACATCGCGAAGAACGCCACCGCCGCCACGGCGACGAACCCTGACAGCGCCGTCCACAGCACCGTGGCCGAGACACCGAGGCGTTCCAGAACAAAGATCAGCGCACTGCCCATGATCAGCCAGCGCAACACACCGCGCAGTGGCATCAGCAATTGCGGCGGGAACGGATAGCGCTCGCCCAACCGGGTCAGGCCTTTGGCGACGAAGCGCTGAGTGAGGTAACCGGCCAGCAGGATCAGCAGAATCTGCACCGCGAACCAGATCGGCTCGACCCACTCCGCCGGCAGCGGCAGCTTGAACGCTTCCATCAGGACAGCGCCTCCAGCTCCGCTTGCATGCTTTCCAATACCTCGAGAGCTTCCATCCACGCCTCTTCCAGCTCGCCTTCACGAACCTTCAGCTTGGCCTGTTCAGCGAGCAGATCACGCAATTCGTTCTTGCGTGCCGGCTCGTAGATGTCGCTGTCGCCGAGGCTGGCGTCGACCTTGGCCAGTTTCTCGTGAAGCTTGCCCAGCTCGGCTTCGAGCTTGTCGGCTTCACGCTTGTGCGGGGCCAGTTGCTGACGCAATGCAGCAGCAGCCTGACGCTGGGCCTTTTTGTCGGTCTTGTCCGGATTCACCGGGGTGTTACTGACCGGCGCGTTACGCTGGCGGTACTCCACCAGCCAGCGCGCGTAGTCTTCGAGGTCGCCATCGAACTCTTCGACTTTGCCATCAGCGACCAGGTAGAAGTTGTCGGTGGTGCTCTTGAGCAAGTGACGATCGTGAGACACCACCAGCACCGCGCCGCTGAATTCCTGCAGCGCCATGGTCAGCGCCAGGCGCATTTCCAGGTCGAGGTGGTTGGTCGGTTCGTCGAGCAGCAACAGGTTCGGCCGTTCCCAGGCGATCAATGCCAGGGCCAGACGCGCTTTTTCACCACCGGAGAAATTCAGTACCGGCTCATCAATGCGCGCGCCACGGAAGTCGAAACCGCCGAGGAAGTCACGCAGTGTCTGCTCGCGCTCGGTCGGCGCCAGACGCTGCAAGTGCAATAACGGGCTGGCCTTGGAATCCAGCGAGTCGAGCTGATGCTGGGCGAAGTAGCCAACCACAGTGTTCTCGCCACGGGTCAGCCGCCCGCCCAGCGGTGACAGTTCGCCGGCGAGGTTTTTGATCAGCGTCGACTTACCTGCGCCGTTCGGGCCGAGCAGGCCGATCCGCGCGCCCGGGGTCAGTTGCAGCTTGACCTTCTCCAGGATGGTTTTGTCGCCATAGCCCAGACGCGCATCCGACAGGTCGATCAGCGGGCTGGAGATCTTGGTCGACTCGCGGAAGACGAAGTCGAATGGCGAATCGACGTGGGCCGCCGATAGCTCTTCCATCCGCTCCAGTGCCTTGATCCGGCTCTGTGCCTGACGGGCCTTGGTCGCCTGGGCCTTGAAACGGGCGATGTAGCTTTCCATGTGCGCACGTTGCGCCTGCTGCTTCTCGTAGGCCTGTTGCTGCTGGGCCAGACGCTCGGCACGGGCGCGTTCGAACGCGGTATAGCCGCCGCGATACAGGGTGATTTTGCGCTGATCGACGTGGGCCACGTGATCGACGACTTCATCGAGGAAATCACGGTCGTGGGAGATAAGCAGCAAGGTGCCCGGGTAGCTTTTCAGCCACTCTTCGAGCCAGATGATCGCGTCGAGATCCAAGTGGTTGGTCGGTTCGTCGAGCAACAACAAGTCGGACGGGCACATCAATGCCTGCGCCAGATTCAGACGCATCCGCCAGCCACCGGAGAAATCTCCTACCTGGCGATCCATCTGCTCGTTGGTGAAGCCGAGACCGGCGAGCAATTTGCGCGCCCGTGCGTCGGCGGTGTAGCCGTCGGCGCTGTCGAGTTCCGAGTGCAGGCGGGCCTGAGCGGCACCGTCGTGCGCCGCTTCGGCGGCGGCGAGGTCACGTTGCACCTCGCGTAGACGCAAATCGCCATCGAGCACATAGTCGACGGCAAGACGCTCAAGGGTCTCGATCTCCTGGCGCATGTGGGCGATGCGCCAGTCAGCCGGCAGGAAGCAATCACCCGAGTCGGGGTGCAGTTCGCCCCGAATCAAGGCGAACAGGCTCGATTTGCCGGCGCCGTTGGCACCGATGAGGCCGGCTTTGTGGCCGGCGTGCAGGGTCAGCTCGGCGTCTTCTAGCAGACGTTGCGGGCCACGCTGTAAAGTCAGGTTCTGAAGTCGGATCATAATGGCGGCGGAGTCTACCAGCTTCGCTCACAACTGGCGCGAGTAGCACGATGTCCTCTGACCTGTGGAGCTTTTCCCTTGCCACCTACGCCCGCCCGGGCGTGGAAGATGCCTGCCTGCGACTGCAAACGGCGGGCGCCAATGTGTGCCTGCTGCTGTGCGGTTTATGGCTCGAACAACGCGGGGTGATCTGTGATGAACAACGTGTAGGCCAGCTTCAGACGCTGACCGAGCCTTGGGATACCGAGGTGGTACAGCCGCTGCGCTCCCTGCGGATGCTATGGAAAGTACGGGCCGTTGATGATGCGGTGCTGAAAGGCATGCGCGAGCAGATCAAATCACTGGAGCTTGAGGCTGAGCGAGCGTTGCTGTCACGGCTTGAAGGGGTGGCGCAGGAATGGCCGCTAAACGATGCAGGCTCGAAGACCTGGCTTGAAGGATTGGCCGGCATGGCGGCCAGCCCGAACCGCGACGCGCTGCAAGTGCTGCGCGTCGCGGCAACCGGCACTTAGGAAGCGCTGGTCGGGTTGTTGCTGACGCTCGACGCAGCGGCTGGCGATGGCGCAGTCGAAGGAGTCGAGGTGGTGGCGGCTGGAGCAGCGGCGGCTGGCGTGGCCGGAGTGGCTGGCACGGCAGGCTTGGCAGCTGGAGTGGTAGCCGGTTTGGCGGCAGCTGGTTTGGCAGCGACAGGCTTTTTCACGGCTGGTTTGGCAGTTGGTTTGGCGGCCGGTTTTGCAGCAGCAGGCTTGGCAGCAGTGGTCGCTGGTTTAGCAGCGGCGGCCGGTTTCGCGGCCGGTTTCGCGGCTGGCTTGGCGGCGGCTTTCACTGCTGGTTTTGCAGCCGGCTTGGCGGCAGGTTTTGCGGCGGCTTTTACAGCGGGTTTAGCGGCAGCCGGTTTTGCGGTTGGCTTGGCAGCGGCGGTTTTGGCAGCAGGTTTTGCGGCTGGTTTCGCCACAGCTTTCGCCGCAGGTTTAGCGGCCGGTTTGGCAGCTGCAGCTTTCGCGGGAGCAGCTTTGCTCGCGGCTGGTTTTGCAGCCGGTTTGGCGGCGGCCGTTCTAGCGGCTGGCTTGGCAACAGCTGGTTTTGCAGCAGTGGTTTTAGCCGCCGGTTTGGCAGCGCTCGCGGCAGCCGGTTTTTTCGCCGCAGGTTTTGCCGCGGTTTTGGCAGCTGGCTTGGTCGCCGCTTTCACCGGTGCCTTGGCAGCAGGTTTGGCCGCCGGTTTTGCCGCAGCGGTTTTCGCTGCAGGTTTAGCCGCTGCAGCCGGTTTGGCAGCCGCTTTCTTCGCCGGTGCCGCTGCCGGTTTGGCGGCGCGGGTGGACAGTACTTTGCCCACGGCTTCTTGAACGCGACCCACACCCTGGGCCAGTTTCAGGCTTTCCTGGGCATCGCGCTTGAGTTGCAGAATGTAGCTGCGAGTGTCGGACTGACGATCCTTCAAGGCATCGAGCAGGTCTTCCAGTTCTTTCACTGCGGCCTTGGCTTTGTTCTGTGCCTTGGCTTTACCGGCAGTGGCTGCGTCCTGCAATTTGGTGCGGGATTTGTGCAGTTTTTCTTGCGCCTTGCCGCGTTGCTTTTCCAGTTTGGCGAGCAGTTTTTCAGCATCAGCCAAGGCTTGGGAGCAAGCGTTTTCCAGATGCTCGAGCAGGCTGCCCGAGAGTTGTTGGAGTAAGTGCAACGGAGTATTTACAGGCTTCTTGGTGGCCGACATGGTTTACCTCCTGGCTGACGTGAGTGCGGCTCATACTAGACCTCTGCAGTTACCGCCGCTAGGGCATCTTGACAGTATCGATTGCGTTGCGTTGCACCGAATCGAAAATGTTCTGCGCGAAGTCAAAAGCAGTTCACCGTTGCAGACGTTCGCGCTGGCATAATCCACCGCATCTCAGGACGGAGTGTGCCCATGTCGCGCTACTTTTTTTTATCCCTCTGCATGGTTTTTTCGGCCGTTCACGCTGACGAAAAAAACACCGCGAACGATGCTCACGATCTGGCCTACAGCCTCGGTGCCAGCCTCGGTGAACGGCTGCGTCAGGAAGTCCCGCAGTTGCAGATCCAGGCGCTGGTCGATGGCTTGCAGCAAGCCTACCAAGGCAAGCCGCTGGCGCTGAGCGGAGCACGCATCGAGCAGATTCTGGCTGATCATGAAGCGCAAAACGCCGAGCACTCTGCACAGCCTTCAAGTGATGCGGCGATGGAAAACGAGCAACGCTTTCTCATCGCTGAAAAAGCCAAACCGGGTGTTCAGGAACTGGCTGACGGCATCCTGCTCACCGAGCTGACAGCGGGTACCGGTGCCAAAGCTGGCCCCGATGGAAAAGTGCAGGTGCTATATGTCGGACGGCTGCCGGACGGCACCGTGTTCGATCAGAACACTCAGCCACAATGGTTCAACCTCGACAGCGTGATTGCCGGCTGGCGCACCGCGTTGCAGAACATGCCGGTAGGCGCGAAATGGCGACTGGTGATTCCATCGGATCAGGCCTATGGCGCTGACGGTGCCGGTGACCTGATTGCGCCGTTCACACCGCTGGTGTTTGAAGTGGAATTGCGTGGTGCGACGAGTTGATCGGGCAATAAAAAACGGTGCGCTTTCGGGCGCACCGTTTTTTTTGATCAGGTTTCGGGATCAGGCCTGAACCGGATCTTCTTCCTTGTGTGCTGTGTGCAGCACTTCAATCAGGCAGTCTTCAAGCTCGAAGCGCTCGTGGAGCAGGCCACCTAGCTCTTTGAATTTCTCTGCAACGCATTTGCCTTCATCGCACAGGTCGTTGAAGGCTAGAAGCTTCTCGGTAATGACATCGATGCGCGGATAAATCGTATCGGCGAGTTCCAGCCCACGCTTGTCGTTGAACGCCTTGGCTTCGCCCGTCAGCTGTTCGTAGATTTCGAAGTGCCCAGCCGAGACGTAATCGACCAGCACACCGCAGAATTCCTGCAGAGGCTTGCGGTTCTCGGAGAGCGACTCAGGCTGTGCACCGAGTTTGTCGTAGGCACCGATCAGCTCTTCACGCTCTTGCAACCAGCGGTCGATCAGCAGATGAACCCCACCCCAACGTTCCTGAGCATTCTGACAACTTTCGAGCATGGCGATCTCTCTTCCCTTGTGGGTCATGCTGCTCTACACCCGCGCCCCTCTTTTGATTCTGGCTTGGGGGTCGGCCGGGCAGAGCGTCATCGAGCAACATAAATCCAATGACACGTGCGGGCCAGATTATGCCCGCACGCCTATGGCTTCAAGGTACGCAGGAGATAAAGTTCATACAAGTGTTTAATCCCGCAACAGCACCGGGTGCGACGCTTGGCCGCTGAGCGGGCGTTGCAGAGCACTCCATACCAGCCGCAACAATTGATACACCGCCAGAATCGATACCGCGACAAAGAACAGCAGGCTCCACTCCGGGATACTCAGGTCGAACAGCGTCCAGGAAATTTCCGCACAATCGGTACCGCCGCTAAACATTGTTTGCAGGGCACAGATCCATGGCAGACCACTGAACAAGGCCTCGGGAGCAGGCGAGCAATTGAGCAGGTGCAGCATCGGATCACTCTGTATCAGTACCTGCCGCCAGGCCGCCGTGGTCCCACCCAGGCTGGCGCCCAGGGTCAACAGCCAGTAGAACCACAAACCGACACGTTTGGGACCGTGCACCGCCGCCAGACCACTGACTACGCACAGCAGTGTGAGGAACAGGCGCTGCACCAGACACAGGCTGCACGGCGTCAGGCCGACTGCATATTCAAGATAATAGGAAGCTCCCAGAGCAAAGGCCCCCGCAGTGAAAGCCATGAAGAACAAGGAGCGTGAGCAGGCCAACGACATGGCTTTTCCGTAACAGTAGAGACAGACGGTTACGGTAGAGGAAAGCGTGTCAGCCTTTCAAGGCAAGGCCCTGCCGACAGTTCACCAGAGGTGTAGGGAAAACCCGACAGGATCGAGAGGAATTGGTGTAGACCGCTGTAGGAATTTGCTTCAGGCGCTCAACGAAGTGGAAAATTCAGCCACAAAAGGTAAGCGAGGGAGCGAACTCCCTCGCCACTTCAGACATGGGCCGGAACCGGCAACGGCGCGGCCAGCAGGCGCTCGTCCAGCAGACCAAGGCCTTCCTGGAACAACTGATTGCTGCGCTCGGTATCGCCCAACTGGGCGAGCAGGCGCGCCAGCTCCGCACAGGCCTCGGGATTGCGCTGCACACGCAGACTGCTTTCCAGGTAATCCCGTGCCTTGCCCCACAGACTGGTTTGCAGACACAGGCGGCCGAGGGTCAATAGCAGGCTCGGATCGTTCGGATGCTCCTTCAGCCAGCCTTCGGCGGTTTGCAACTGGCGGGCCGGATCGCTGCCGCGCACCAGCCCGTAGAGACGGGCCAGATGGCTGTCGTACTTGCGTTTGAGGGCAGTGCGCAGCACTTCTTCCGCTTCGACCTGGGCGCCCAACTGCCGCAACTGTTCGGCGTACGCCAACACCAGCGGCGGCTCCTGCCGTTGCGCCGAAGTGAGCTGCTCCCAGGCGCGCGTGAGCGACTGCAAACCCACGCTGCCATCCTCTTCCCGTTGCGCAGCCAGCGAGAGGTTTTCACCCCAGGCGCGGCGCTCGAGTTCAGCCAGTTCGGCGCGCGGCAGGACTTTGTCCTTGCGCAATTCCGGCAGCAAACGAATCACCGCCGACCATTCGCCGCGCTGCTGATACAAGCGCTGCAACTGACGCAACGTCTGCGCATTGTGTGGATGGCGATCGTGCATCGCTTGCAGCGTCACCAAGGCACCGTCGGTGTCGCCACGGTCAGTCTGCAACTGCGCATGACTCAAAGCGATGGCCAGCTCCGCCTGGGGCTGACGTTCAAGCGCCCGTTCCAGCAAACGATCGCACTCTTCGTAAAGACCTTGCTCGTTGGCTGCGCGGGCAGCACCGAGGTAGTACAGCAATGGCTGGCGCTCGGCTTCAGCCGCTCGAGACAGGTGACGCTGAGCACTGGCCCAGCGACCTTCGGCCAGATCCAGTTGACCGTGCTCGATCGCCACCTGCACGCGCCGACTGCGGTTGCGGCGCGACCATGGGTTGACTACGCCACTGGAGGTCATGACCAATTCGACCAGTGCCTTGATCCCCCAGATCAGCAGCCACAACACCGCGATGACCGCCAGCGTCGCCCACAGGCTGGACTCGTAGCGGAAGCTTTTGTAGGCCACCAGCACGTAACCGGAATGCTCGGCAATCGCCAGACCCAGCGCCGCTGTCGCAGCGATCACCAGAAACACGATCACATACAGGCGTTTCATGGCGTGGTCTCCTGCGCGGTGTTGGCGGCAGGCTTGGCGAAGGGTTTCACCGACTCTTCGGCGTTAACGTTGCGCCGTTCAAGATAGGCTTGCACCGCACTCAGCGTGCCGGCCAGATCAGGCGTCGTGACCGTGACCGGTTCCTTGCTCAACTCACCGACCTGCTCGAGCATCACTTTGCTTTGCGGATTGTCCGGGTTGAAATTGCCCTTGAGCACATCGCGCGCTTCGGCCAGCGCCTGGGTATAGACCGGCGCCTGACCGTTGAGGGCTGCCCACTGCGCCTGCTCAAGCGCAAGGCTCAGGGCCAGACGCACCTGACTCAGGCTCTGCCCGGCCAGCAGCGGCCGCACATTCTTGTCGGCATTGAAATCGATACGGATATAGCGCGAGACCTGGTCCCACCACTGCGCCCAACGACTGGCGCCGTCACCGTCAGCGGTCAGGCCCAGCAGCGATTCGCCACGATCCTTGTACTCCGGCGCAAGCTCGGTGAGGTCGATGACTTGATCACGCAGCGCGCCGAGACGCAGGAACAGACCGGTGCGATCCGGTTGCGAAGTACTGCGCAGCGCCACCAGGGTTTTCGCCACTTGCTCGCGGGCGGCGAAAGAGCCTGGATCGTTTTGCTCACGGAGAATTTCGTCAGCGCCCTGGACCAGCGCCTGAGCGCTGCTGATGTCCTGTAAAGCCGACAAACGCAGACTGGCCAGGCGCAGCAAATGCTCGGCCTCGGCCAGACGCCAGTCCTTGCGGCTAGCGCCCAGCACCGTTTCCAGACGTTGACTTAGGCGCTGTTGATCACCTTGAAGCTGGGTCACCAGACGCTGGCGCTCGGCAAGTTCGTCGGCACCCGGCAGCTGCGCGAGGCGCTCGGTCAGACGCTGTTCATTGAGCTTCAGGCTCTGCGCCTGATCGTTCAATGCCTGCACTTCACCGGACTGCTGTTGAGTGTTGGTCTGCAGGTGACGAACCTGCCAGACACCCCAGCCGCCGATCGCGACACCGGCGGCGCCGAGCAACAAGGCGACGATGGCCAATCCATTGCCTCGGCGCGGCTCTGTGGCCGGCGGTGGAGTTTCAACCTGGGGTTCAATCACAGGCTGGACGTCATCTTTTGGCAAGGCTGTTTCGCTCACGTATCCATCCTTTGCATTAGAAAACGGGTTCGGGATACTCCCGCAACGCCGTCAGCAAAGCCGCGGCACTCGCGCCGCGGCAATCCACAACTGTTTGAGCCCCGGCGGCACGTGCCAGCTCGGCGACTCTTGGGCTTGGTACAAACAACGGCAACGGCGCGATAGTCGGCCAGGCATCGCCGGACATTTGGCGCAGATGCTCGAAACCCTGTCCACTGCTGACCACCAGCCCGTTCAAGCGTTCCGCTTCGATCCGCCGTGGCAGCTCATCCAGGGCATAGGCTGGCAGGTCGCGTCGATACAATTCCAGATACTCGACACTAGCACCTAGCTCACGCAAGCGCTCGGCGAGCAGTTCACGCCCACCCTCCCCGCGCAAGATCAACACCTGCGCGCCGGGCTGGCTGACCGCCTCACGCAGACGCGGCAATTGCAGCAAGGCTTCGCTGTCATCGCCGGCGGCCGGGAAGTTCGCGTCCAGACCGTGATCCAGCAAAATCTGCGCAGTCGCCGCGCCGACACTGAACCACGGCATCGTCAGCGCAGATGCACCTTCGAGCAGATCCAGCGCAATACGCGCCGCCGGTTTGCTGACGACAATCACTGCACTGCAACTTGGCAACTGCGTAATCGCCTGACGAATTTTCTCAGAGACTGGCAGCGGGACAATGTCCAGAAGCGGCAAACAGCTACTGAAAACGCCCTGCCCGGCCAACGTCTGCGCCAGCGCCGCACAGTCTTCCGCGGGGCGCGTCAGCAGCAGGCGCCAACCGGTCACTCGTGACCTGCCTCGCCGTAGACCGCTTTGAGAATGTCGTCGGCACCCTGGCTGAGCAGGTCTTCGGCGACCTTCACACCCAGTGCTTCGGCATCGGCCCGTGGCGCGCGCGCTTGGGCGCTGAGCAGCTTGCCGCCGCTTGGCTCACCGACCAGACCACGCAACCACAACTGTTCGCCTTCGAGCACGGCATAGCAGGCGATCGGCACTTGGCAGCCGCCATTCAAATGTTTGTTGAGGGCACGCTCGGCGGTGACGCGCGACGAGGTGTCGACGTGATGCAGCGGTGCGAGCAAGGCGTGGATTTCGGTGTCGGCGCTGCGGCATTCGATGCCGACTGCACCTTGGCCACCGGCAGGCAGGCTGTCATCAACACTGATCGCCGAAGTGATGCGATCTTCGAAGCCGAGGCGGATCAGGCCGGCGGCGGCGAGGATGATCGCGTCGTACTCACCGGCATCGAGTTTGGCCAGGCGAGTGTTGACGTTGCCGCGCAGAAAGCGGATCTGCAGATCCGGACGACGGGTGAGCAACTGTGCCTGCCGACGCAGACTCGACGTGCCGACAATGCTGCCGGCAGGCAATGCTTCCAGGCTGGCATACGTATTGGAAACGAAGGCATCACGCGGATCTTCACGCTCGCAGATGCAGAACAGGCCGAGGCCTTCCGGGAAGTCCATCGGCACATCTTTCATCGAGTGGACGGCGATGTCGGCTTGGTTTTCCAGCAGCGCAGTTTCCAGTTCCTTGACGAACAGGCCCTTGCCACCGATTTTCGACAGTGGCGAATCGAGCAGTTTGTCGCCGCGACTGACCATGGGCACCAGCGTCACCAGCAGGCCCGGGTGGGCCGCTTCAAGACGGGCTTTGACGTATTCGGCCTGCCAGAGGGCAAGCGCACTTTTACGGGTGGCGATGCGGATTTCGCGAGAGGACATGGATCAATCCGTACTGAATAGATACGGCGGATAATAACAGCTCAGCCAAATCCACTTTGACTTGAATCAGAGTCGGCGCGGCCTCCCTGGCCCGCAGTGCCTGGTAAAAAGGAGCTGGAGCTGTCCGGAATGACCGGGTTACAGGCCCTGCATCATCTTGCGCACACCGGCCACGTGCCGACGACTGACGATCAGCGCGTCACCATTTAGACCCTTGAGAAACAGCTGGAAATGCCCCAGCGGCGTACGCTGCAGACGTTCGATGCGGTCGCGGGCGACCAGCGCGTTGCGATGGATACGCACAAAGCGCTCGCCGAATTCGTCTTCGAGGGCTTTGAGCGGCTCATCCAACAGCACTTCACCGGCCTCGTGGCGCAGGGTCACGTACTTGTGGTCGGCGATAAAGTAGACCACCTGATCCAGCGGGATCAGTTCGATGCCTTTGCGGGTTCGGGCGCTGATATGGCTGCGCGGGCCGTTGCCACTTTCGGCAGCGGGACGGGTCAGGGCCGAGAGTTGCGCCCGATTGGGACGTTCAGCCCGTTTCAGGGCGTCATGCAGATGTTCGGTTCGCACGGGTTTCACCACATAGCCCACGGCGCTGGCCTGCAGGGCTTCCACGGCAAATTCATCGGGGCTGGTGCAAAACACCACGGCCGGCGGCGTTTCACGTTCGCACAGACGGGCAGCAACCTGCAGGCCATCGAGACCCGGCATGCGAATATCGAGCAGCACGATATCCGGCTTGTGGCTGTCGATCAGTGCCAACGCCTCTTCGCCATTCGTGGCGCCGGGCTCCAGAACTGTATAACCCTCGAGCTCGCTCACCATTCGGCTGAGGCGCTCGCGAGCCAGTGGTTCGTCATCAACGATCAGGACATTCATATTGCGCTGGATTCCTGCGTGAGTCTCGCACAAGGATAGCGTAGACAGGTGAAGTGACGTCCGTCACCGCGATCCACGCTAAGACTAGCCCGAGCGCCAAAAAGTGCCGTACGTCGGCCAGCAATATTTGCCAGTGTCCGGGTCGTACTGCTCAAAGCCCGCTGTTTCCTGCGTTTCTCACGGGGTTTGCCGAAGGACAAAACACCCACCCCCTCTTCTTATAGTCGCCGGCCAGACCTTTGCGCGATCCAGAGCCGCGTCGACCCTTATGTCCAACTGTAGACGCTCGCCGGGCCGATATTGCTCAATCGAAAAATATCCTTGTGCAAATACCCCGGCACCAGCGGCCACTATGGCTGACGCAATGAGAAAAAAACGTATCGACCAGTGTCAGCGACAGGATTGGCAACCCTGTTATTATCCGCGCCAGCGTTTCACGCCTTCTTTCTTCAAGCCGATACGAGCGAATTCATGAGCACTGACAAGACCAATCAGTCCTGGGGCGGCCGCTTCAGTGAACCCGTCGACGCCTTCGTCGCCCGCTTCACCGCCTCCGTCACTTTCGACCAGCGCCTGTATCGCCACGACATCATGGGCTCGATCGCCCACGCCACCATGCTGGCCAAGGTCGGCGTGCTGACCGATGCCGAGCGCGACAGCATCATCGACGGCCTGAAGACCATTCAGGGCGAAATCGAGGCCGGCCAGTTCGACTGGCGTGTCGACCTCGAAGACGTGCACATGAACATCGAAGCACGCCTGACCGACCGCATCGGCGTTACCGGTAAAAAGCTGCACACCGGCCGTAGCCGTAACGACCAGGTCGCCACCGACATCCGCCTGTGGCTGCGTGACGAAATCGACCTGATCCTCGCCGAGATCACCCGCCTGCAGAAAGGCCTGCTGGAGCAAGCCGAGCGCGAAGCCGCGAGCATCATGCCGGGCTTCACCCACCTGCAGACCGCGCAGCCAGTGACATTCGGGCACCACATGCTGGCCTGGTTCGAAATGCTCAGCCGCGACTACGAGCGTCTGGTCGACTGCCGCAAGCGCACCAACCGCATGCCGCTGGGCAGCGCCGCGCTGGCTGGCACCACCTACCCGATCGACCGCGAACACACCGCGCAATTGCTGGGTTTCGACGCCGTCGGCGGCAACTCGCTGGACAACGTCTCCGATCGCGACTTCGCCATCGAATTCTGCTCGGCCGCGAGCATCGCGATGATGCACTTGTCGCGCTTCTCCGAAGAGCTGGTGCTGTGGACCAGTGCGCAGTTCCAGTTCATTGATCTGCCGGACCGCTTCTGCACCGGCAGCTCAATCATGCCGCAAAAGAAAAACCCTGACGTACCGGAGCTGGTGCGTGGCAAGACCGGCCGTGTGTTCGGTGCACTGATGGGTTTGCTGACCCTGATGAAAGGCCAACCGCTGGCCTACAACAAGGACAACCAGGAAGACAAAGAGCCGCTGTTCGACGCCGCCGACACACTGCGCGATTCGCTGCGTGCCTTTGCCGACATGATCCCGGCGATCAAGCCCAAGCACGCGATCATGCGTGAAGCGGCGCTGCGCGGTTTCTCCACCGCGACCGACCTGGCTGACTACCTGGTACGCCGTGGCCTGCCGTTCCGTGACTGCCATGAAATCGTCGGTCACGCGGTGAAGTACGGCGTCGACACTGGCAAGGATCTGGCCGAGATGAGCCTGGAAGAGCTGCGTCAGTTCAGCGATCAGATCGAGCAGGACGTGTTTGCCGTGCTGACCCTGGAAGGCTCGGTGAATGCTCGTGACCATATCGGCGGCACTGCGCCGGCGCAGGTCAAGGCAGCGGTGGTACGCGGTCAGGCGCTGATCGCTAGCCGCTAAAAGCCAAAAGCTTCGCGAGCAGGCTCGCTCCCACAGGGGATTTTTGTCGGCCACAAATTTTGTGTTCAACAAAAATCCAAATGTGGGAGCGAGCCTGCTCGCGAAGGCTTCCTTCAGAGCGCTATAAAACTCACTTCTTGGCAGCGATCATCGCCAAAAACGCCGGCATCGCAGCTTCCTTGTCTGCCGCGATCTTCTGCACATGCGGATTCTGCTCCAACCGCTCCAGTAGCGCCTTCGCCTGCGGCAACTCCGCCAGCAGATCAATCCCGAACAGCTTCTGCCCGACCGCACAGGCCAGCGGCACGCTGTAGAGGAAATACAAATCGGCAATGCTCAGACTGTCGCCCGCCACGTACGGGTCGAATTTGCCATGTCGGCCCAGCGCGGCGAAACCCAGCTGCAATTCAGTCTTGGTCTTTTCCTTGATCGGCTCCGGCAGGGTCATGCCGAAGAACGCTTCGCCGTAACAAGCGCGTCCCGGCAACTCGATGTACAGCTCGATTTCCTTGGCAATCGCCAGCACCTGCGCGCGTTGGAACGGATCGCTCGGCAGCAGCGGCGTACCTTTCTGGGTCTGTTCGAGGTATTCGAGGATGATCGCGGTTTCGTTGATAAAACCAGCGTCTACACCCAGCACCGGCACTTTGCCGCGCGGGCTGATGGCCAGAGACTCCGGTGTCTGCGTCGGGTAGAACGTGACCTCTTCGAACGGCAGGCCTTTTTCCAGCAGTGCCAGTTTGACCATGTTGTAGTAGTTGCTGACTGAGAATCCGTAGAGCTTGAACATCACATAGCCTCCAGGCCGTGCGGGGTGGGCAGTGCCTGTTTATAGATCGCTCAGGCGTTTCCCGCCAGCAGCATCACGCCACTGAATGCGGGTAAACTGGCGCCTTTCCATGAGGAGCCTGCCATGAGCGAGCCGACAGACATCGACAATGACAACGACGAAGAAGAGTTCACCGAAGCGACGTTGATCGAAGCCATCGAAAACCAGATCGAAAGCGACAATCCGCCGGCCGCCAAAGCGACGTTCAACAAGCTGACCCTGGTGGGTGTCGAGCGCGAAGAAATCCTCAATCTGATGGCTCACGTGCTGGCTTACGAAATCGACGCGATGCTCGATGAAGACCGTGCATTTGATACTGGATGGTACGAAACAGCGCTGCGTGCATTGCCAGAGTTGCCACCCGAAAAGCAGTAAGCCCCGATCCTGTAGGAGTGAGCCTGCTCGCGATAGCGTTCTGTCAGTGAAAAAGATGCTGACAGGCACTC
>NZ_JBQYFW010000016.1:0-142636 GCF_056313565.1 Pseudomonas sp. 3B-A001-10F | reverse complement strand
CGCCCGGATCGATCCCGCAGCGAAGGAACCCCGAGCCCCAGCGAGCGGGCCGCACGTAGGAGCAAGCGTTTTTTTGCTTACTTTTTTTAGGCGTTTGTAAAAAAAGTGAGTCGCCGTAAGGGCGAAACCGTAATCAGCAACACCCGCAGAAACGGATATACCCCCAAAACCAACCAAACAAAAAAGCCCCCTAGGCATACACCTAGGGGGCTTTCGAACAAACCAGCTCAGAGCTTAGTGATGCTCACGCGTCGCCCGGAATTTCACATCCGGCCAACGCTCTTCCATCAACGCCAGGTTAACCCGAGTCGGCGCAAGGTAAGTCAGGTGACCACCGCCATCGACCGCCAGGTTCTCCACAGCCTTGTTGGAAAACTCCTCAAGCTTCTTCTTGTCGCTGCATTCAATCCAGCGCGCGGAATACACAGTAATCGGCTCGTAAGAGCACTCAACCTTGTATTCCTCCTTCAAACGGCTGGCGACCACATCAAACTGCAGTACACCCACGGCGCCCAGAATGATGTCGTTGCTGCGCTCCGGGAAAAACACCTGCGTCGCGCCCTCTTCAGCCAGTTGCTGCAGCCCCTGACGCAACTGCTTGGACTTCAGCGGATCACGCAGACGCACACGACGGAACAGCTCCGGCGCAAAGTGCGGAATGCCGGTAAACCCGAGGGTTTCACCTTCACTGAAGGTATCGCCAATCTGGATCGTGCCGTGGTTGTGCAAACCAATGATGTCGCCGGCAAACGCTTCTTCAAGCTGTTCCCGCTCGGAGGAGAAGAACGTCAAGGCGTCGCCGATACGCACGTCCTTGCCGGTGCGCACGTGGCGCATCTTCATGCCTTTCTCGTACTTGCCGGAGCAAATGCGCATGAAGGCAATACGGTCGCGGTGTTTCGGGTCCATGTTCGCCTGGATCTTGAAGATGAAGCCCGAGAACTTCTCTTCCACCGGCTCAACGGTACGCTCGTTGGCGACACGGGCCAGCGGACGCGGCGCCCAATCAACAACGGCGTCGAGTACATGGTCAACACCGAAGTTGCCCAGTGCAGTACCGAAGAACACCGGGGTCAGTTGACCGTCGAGGAACTCCTGCTGGTTGAATTCGTGGCAGGCGCCCTGCACCAGTTCCAACTGCTCGATGAAACGGTCGTACTCGTCGCCCAGATGCGCGCGGGCTTCGTCGGAGTCGAGCTTCTCGATGATCTTGGTTTCGGTGCGTTCGTGACCGTGACCGGCGGTGTAGACAATGATGTAGTCGTCAGCCAGGTGGTACACGCCCTTGAAGTCACGGTAGCAACCGATCGGCCAGGTGATCGGCGCAGCCTTGATCTTGAGAACGGCTTCGATTTCATCGAGCAGTTCAATCGGGTCGCGGATGTCACGGTCGAGTTTGTTGATGAAGCTGACGATCGGCGTGTCACGCAGACGGCAGACGTCCATCAGCGCAATCGTCCGTGGCTCAACACCTTTACCGCCGTCGAGGACCATCAATGCCGAGTCCACCGCTGTCAGGGTGCGGTAGGTGTCTTCGGAGAAGTCTTCGTGGCCCGGGGTGTCGAGCAGGTTGATCATGTGTTCGCGATACGGGAACTGCATGACCGACGTGGTAATGGAAATACCCCGTTGTTTCTCCATCTCCATCCAGTCGGATGTCGCATGGCGATCGGATTTACGGGATTTCACCGTACCGGCCACTGCAATCGCCTTGCCCATCAACAGGAGCTTTTCGGTGATCGTGGTTTTACCGGCATCGGGGTGGGAAATAATGGCGAAAGTGCGGCGTTTCGCGACTTCGGCGGCCTGGTTGGTCATGGGAAATCGCCTGGCGGTGATTCAAAAAAGGGCCGCGATTATAGCCCAACTCGCCGCAATAACCGAACCGTTGAACACATTAAGGGTGGCCAAATGCTGCCGCAGATGGGAACCTTTTAAAGCCCGGAGACGTCCATCCCCTGTTACGAATTTTCGTCAGGGGCTGAAAAATCAGCAAGTTAGCCTGACGAGGCTGCGCTCATGGCTCGCTTTCAGACCGCTTTTTGCCGGTGCTGAGGGAGCTGCTTCTCGCGAACGTTTATTCCCGGCAGCCATGTATGGCATGCCACACGGGAGGGCGTTCGCCGACTACAAAAAAAGGAGTCCGCCTGTGGCTATCCGCTATGGCAAAGGGCTGATGGGAGGTGCGGTGGTGATCGCGCTCCTGGCCCTGCTGGTCCACTGGATCGGCATCAACACGATCGAACACTACCGCGACGATTTGTTGTTTTACCTGCAAGCTCATCTGATTCTCGTCCTCGCTTCAATGCTGGCCGCCCTTGTCGTGGGCATCCCCGCCGGCATCTTCCTCAGTCGCCCGACCATGGTCGGCCGTGCTGAACGCTTCATGCAGATCTTCAATATCGGTAACACCGTGCCGCCGCTGGCCGTGCTCGCGATTGCTCTGGGCGTCCTCGGCATTGGCAGTGGCCCGGCGATCTTTGCTTTATTCCTCGCTTCGTTGCTGCCGATTGTGCGCAACACCTACGAAGGCCTGAAAAATGTCCAGGGTTCGCTGAAAGAAGCGGCCGTCGGCATCGGCATGACCCCGCGCCAGGTGCTGTGGAAAGTCGAATTGCCCAACGCCGTGCCGATCATCGTCGGTGGTGTGCGCGTGGCGCTGGCAATCAACGTCGGCACCGCGCCGCTGGCGTTCCTGATCGGCGCCAACAGCCTCGGCAGCCTGATTTTCCCTGGCATCGCCCTGAACAATCAGCCGCAACTGCTGCTCGGCGCCGCGTGCACCGCGCTGCTGGCCTTGCTGCTCGATGGCGTCGTCACCCTCGCCAGCCGTCTCTGGCTGGAACGCGGTTTGCGCCCGTCTTAAGGCTTTTGCGAAGGAATATTTATGAAACGATTTAGCTCGTCTTTGGGATTGATAGTGGGCTGCATCCTGCTGTTCGCAGGTGTCGCCCAAGCCGCTGAAAAACCGGTTATCCGCCTCGGCGCCCGAGTCTTCACTGAGCAAACCCTGCTCGCCGAAATCACCGCGCAATACCTGCGCAGCAAAGGTTACGACGCGCAGATTACCGGCGGTCTGGGCAGCAACCTCGCCCGCAGCGCCCACGAAAGCGGGCAGCTGGACATGCTTTGGGAATACACCGGCGTGTCGCTGGTGGCCTACAACCATGTCACTGAAAAACTCGACAGCGCCCAGTCCTACGCCCGGGTGAAAGAACTCGACGCGAAAAAAGGCCTGGTCTGGCTGACCCCGTCGAAATTCAGCAACACCTACGCCCTCGCCCTCCCTGAAAAGGTCGCCGAGGAATATCCGCAGATCAACAACATCAGCCAGTTGAACGAAGTGCTGCGCGCCGAGGCCAAGACCAATCATCTGGTGGCGCTGGACACCGAGTTTGCCAACCGCTCCGACGGTCTGATCGGCATGGTCGATCTCTACGGCATGAACCTGACCCGCAAGAACATCCGCCAGATGGACGCGGGTCTGGTCTACACCGCGCTGCGCAACGGTCAGGTGTTCGCCGGTCTGGTCTACACCACCGACGGTCGCCTCAACGCCTTCGGCCTGAAACTGCTGGAAGACGACAAGCATTACTTCCCCGACTACACCGCCGCACCGGTGGTGCGTCAGGCTTACCTCGACGCGCACCCGCAACTGGCCGAGCAACTCAAGCCATTGGCCGAACTGTTCGATGACGAAACCATGCGCCAGCTCAACGCGCGGGTCGACGTCGATCACGAGAGCCCATCGAAAGTGGCCGCCGATTTTCTGCGCCAGCACCCACTTAATTAAGGAGGAAAAGTCATGGAATTTCTGAACGCCTTTTCCCACCTCGACTGGCAGCAGGTGATGCACCTGACCTGGCAGCACATCACCCTGGTCGGCATCGCCGTGACCCTGGCGATTGTCGTTGGCGCGCCACTGGGCATCCTGATGACCCGCTTTCCGACCCTTGCCGGGCCATTGCAGGCCAGCGCCACGGTGCTGCTGACCGTGCCGTCGATTGCCCTGTTCGGCCTGCTGCTGCCGTTCTACTCCAAATTCGGCCAGGGCCTCGGGCCGATGCCGGCGATCACCGCCGTGTTCCTTTATTCACTGCTGCCGATCATGCGCAATACCTACCTCGCCCTCACTGGCGTGGAACCGGGCATCCGTGAAGCCGCACGCGGCATCGGCATGACCTTCGGCCAGCGCCTGCGCATGGTCGAACTTCCGATCGCAGTGCCAGTGATCCTCGCTGGTGTGCGCACCGCCGTGGTGATGAACATCGGCGTGATGACCATCGCCGCGACCATCGGCGCCGGCGGCCTCGGTGTGTTGATCCTCGCCTCCATCAGCCGCAGTGACATGTCGATGCTGATCGTCGGCGCGCTGCTGGTCAGTCTTCTGGCGATTTTCGCCGACCTCGTTTTGCAGTGGCTGCAACGCTCGCTGACTCCAAAAGGACTCCTGAAATGATCGAACTTCAAAATCTCAGCAAGACCTTCCAAAGCAACGGCAAAGACGTCAAAGCTGTGGACTCGGTAAGCCTGACCGTCAATGAAGGCGAAATCTGTGTGTTCCTCGGGCCCTCGGGCTGCGGCAAAAGCACCACGCTGAAGATGATCAACCGCCTGATCAAACCGACCTCGGGCAAGATCCTCATCAACGGCGAAGACACCACCGATCTCGACGAAGTAACCCTGCGTCGCAACATCGGTTACGTGATCCAGCAGATCGGCCTGTTCCCGAACATGACCATCGAAGAGAACATCGTGGTCGTGCCGAAACTGCTCGGCTGGGACAAACAGAAATGCCACGACCGCGCCCGCGAATTGATGAGCATGATCAAGCTGGAGCCCAAGCAGTATCTGCATCGTTACCCACGCGAACTGTCCGGCGGTCAGCAACAGCGTATCGGTGTGATCCGCGCACTGGCGGCGGATGCGCCGCTGCTGCTGATGGACGAGCCGTTCGGCGCGGTCGACCCGATCAACCGCGAGATGATCCAGAACGAGTTCTTCGAGATGCAGCGCGCGCTGAACAAGACCGTGATCATGGTCAGCCACGACATCGATGAAGCGATCAAACTCGGCGACAAGATTGCGATCTTCCGCGCCGGCAAACTGCTGCAGATCGATCATCCGGACACGCTGCTCGCGCACCCGGCAGACGACTTTGTCAGCAGCTTTGTCGGCCAGGACAGCACGCTCAAGCGTCTGCTGTTGGTGAAGGCTGAAGATGCAGCGGACAACGCGCCATCGGTGAGCCCGGAAACCCCGGTGGCCGACGCTCTGGAGTTGATGGACGAACATGACCGTCGCTACGTGGTGGTCACCTGTGCCGAGAACAAGGCGCTGGGTTATGTGCGTCGTCGCGATCTGCACCGCCAGACCGGCACGTGCGCGCAGTTCCTGCGTGAGTTCAACGCCACCGCCGCGTACGACGAGCATTTGCGCATCCTCCTGTCGCGGATGTACGAGTTCAACCGTTCGTGGCTGCCGGTGATGGATGCCGAGCGGGTGTTCCTTGGCGAGGTGACGCAGGAGTCGATCGCGGCTTATCTGAGTTCGGGTCGTTCGCGCGGGATGAAGACCAATATCGTCTCGCCGGCTGAAGCGGTAGTCGCATAAAACACGAAACCTGTGGGAGCGAGCCTGCTCGCGAAAGCGCAATATCAGTCAACAATGATGTTGGCTGTGAAAATGCCTTCGCGAGCAAGCTCGCTCCCACAGGATCCGGGTGATTTTTTCTTCATTCGCCTAGCGGAAAAGAATCTCAACACCTGCGGATCGGACAGCACGTATGAGACAACCCGCGAAACAGCCAAAATCCCCTTCACCCTCACCTCTCGCGGCCAACGTCGCCGATATTGCCGCCATCACACTTACCCACGACTTCGCCGACAAAATCCACGAACGTGCAGGTATTTTTAACACTCGAAAATTCCCGGGGAACATCTGCCCGTCATCTCGGTCGGCTACAAAGAGTGCTGAACGCGACGCACGTCAGAAGCGTGCAAAAACGCGACATTTTTAGTTGATCTCACGCCCCTCACGCCCTAAAGTTCGCGCCGAACGTCCATGCTGGAAACGATCCATCCGGCTCAAGTACTGACGACGAGACAGCAAGGCCAAGGGCAACGCCCCATGGCCTTTTTGCTTTCGGCGACATGCCTTGGGAAGTAGGCGAACCAAAGTGGGGATACGGAGGACGTTCATTTGCACCCATTGATTAACGACGTTTGCCACTAGGAGTCCCAAGTATGTCGATCCAGGTCGAAGACTATTTCGCGCGCGCTACATTCGACAAAATGAAGGCGTTCGCCGACAAACAGGAAACCCCGTTCGTGGTGATCGACACCGCGATGATCGCCCAGGCCTACGATGACCTGCGCGCCGGTTTCGAATTCGCCAAGGTCTACTACGCGGTCAAAGCCAACCCGGCCGTCGAGATCATCGACCTGCTCAAAGAAAAAGGTTCGAGCTTCGACATCGCCTCGATCTACGAGCTGGACAAGGTAATGGATCGTGGCGTCAGCCCGGACCGTATCAGCTACGGCAACACCATCAAGAAATCCAAGGACATCCGCTACTTCTACGAGAAGGGCGTGCGTCTGTTCTCCACCGACTCCGAAGCCGACCTGCGCAACATCGCCAAGGCGGCCCCGGGTTCGAAAGTCTATGTGCGCATCCTCACCGAAGGCTCGACCACGGCTGACTGGCCACTGTCGCGCAAATTCGGCTGCCAGACCGACATGGCCATGGACCTGCTGATCCTCGCTCGCGACCTCGGCCTGGTGCCTTACGGCATCTCCTTCCACGTCGGTTCGCAACAGCGCGACATCAGCGTCTGGGATGCGGCGATCGCTAAGGTCAAAGTAATCTTCGAGCGCCTGAAAGAAGAAGACGGCATCCACCTGAAGCTGATCAACATGGGCGGTGGCTTCCCGGCCAACTACATCACCCGCACCAACAGCCTGGAAACCTACGCCGAAGAAATCATCCGCTTCCTGAAAGAAGACTTCGGTGATGACCTGCCGGAAATCATTCTCGAGCCGGGCCGTTCGCTGATTGCCAACGCCGGTATTCTGGTCAGCGAAGTGGTATTGGTTGCACGCAAGTCGCGCACCGCCGTCGAGCGTTGGGTGTATACCGATGTGGGCAAGTTCTCCGGCCTGATCGAAACCATGGACGAAGCGATCAAGTTCCCGATCTGGACCGAGAAAAAAGGCGAGATGGAAGAAGTGGTCATTGCCGGCCCGACCTGCGACAGCGCCGACATCATGTACGAGAACTACAAGTACGGTCTGCCGTTGAACCTGGCGATTGGTGATCGTCTGTACTGGCTGTCGACCGGTGCGTACACCACCAGTTACAGCGCGGTTGAGTTCAATGGCTTCCCGCCGTTGAAGTCGTTTTACGTGTAAGCGCTGAAGCGGTAATGCAAAAAGCCCATGACGTGTCATGGGCTTTTTTGTGTCTGTGCGTTCGGCTTGAAGTTTTGCCGGGTACTTGAGACCGAGGCCCCTCACCCCAGCCCTCTCCCGAGGGAGAGGGAGCCGATGTGTAAGCTTTTCAAAATTGAGTTCGACTGGATATCTCAGGTCGATGTATAGCGCCAGAACGACGCGGTCAGTCCCCTCTCCCCCTGGGAGAGGGCTAGGGTGAGGGCTTTGCGAATTCAGACGCGCTGCAAGTCTGTGCATCGAAGCGCGAACTGAGCAGCCATCCCCTGAATTCTGTGATCTTTCGCACTTAACAGCGCCTGACTCGCCACCCGCAGAAAATTCAGATTGCCGCCGGCCAAAGCTTTCTCAAGCCAATCGACCGCCTCATCAATCCGCCCCTCATCCGCTAAAACTGCAGCGAAACTGAACTGCCCACGAAAATCCCCACCGTCGGCCGAACGCCGATACCACTCACGCGCCGCAACCGGATCCGCCGGGCACACCCGCCCTTCTTCCAGATACCGCCCCAGCAGATTCATCGATTTCGCATGACCCAATTCAGCCGCGCGCCGATACAGCGCCAACGCCTGCAGATGGTCCACCTCCACTCCCCGCCCGGTCGCCAGCAGATTGGCGAGGTTGTACATCGCCCAATCCAGTCCGGCATTCGCTGCGATCCGATAATGCTGCGCAGCAACCGACGCATCCGCCGCAATGCCCCAACCATGCTCATGACAACGCCCGAGCATGTTGCGCGCCATCAGGTGCCCACGCCCGGCAGCGATGCCGAACCAGCGCAGCGCCAGCGCTTGATCCTGGGCGATGCCTTGGCCGTCGAGCAGGATTTGCCCA
Source organism: Pseudomonas sp. 3B-A001-10F (assembly GCF_056313565.1). NCBI lineage: Bacteria > Pseudomonadati > Pseudomonadota > Gammaproteobacteria > Pseudomonadales > Pseudomonadaceae > Pseudomonas > Pseudomonas sp. 3B-A001-10F. Next base: position 134,354 of record NZ_JBQYFW010000016.1, on the reverse strand, counting down.
AGCAACGCCTGCGCCTCTATTTCGCCCTCACCCGCCGCCAACAAAATCGCCTGCGCAGCACGGGCCGGGCTTTCGGCGAGCATGGCGCTAAGTTGTTCGCCGTCGAGGACTTCTTCCCGACGCAGTTGAAAACTCATACCTCGACCCAGCGACGGAGCAAGTTGTGATACGTGCCGGTGAGGCGAATCAGTGACGGGTGATCAGGCAGATCTTGAGTCAGTTGCTGAATCGCCCCGTCCATCTCGAACAACAGCGCGCGCTGGCTATCTTCACGCACCAGACTTTGTGTCCAGAAGAACGACGCATAACGCGCGCCACGCGTGACCGCGTTGACCTTATGCAGGCTGGTGCCGGGGTACAAAACCATGTCGCCGGCCGGCAACTTCACCCGTTGCGTGCCGAAGGTGTCCTGGATCTCCAACTCGCCGCCGTCGTAATCATCGGGCTCGCTGAAGAACAGCGTCGCCGACAGATCGGTGCGCACCCGCTCGATGCTGCCCTTGGGTTGGCGCACGGCGTTATCGATGTGGAAATCGAAACTGCCACCGGCCGTGTAACAGTTCACTAACGGCGGGAAGACTTTGTGCGGCAACGCGGCGGACATGAACAGTGGATTTTTCCACAAACGTTCCAGCATCGCTGCGCCGATCTCTTTGGCCAGCGGATGGCCTTCGGGCAGCTGCAAATTGTGCTTCGCCTTGGCCGACTGAAAGCCAGCGGTGATCTTGCCATCAGCCCAATCGGCCTGCTCCAGCGCCTCACGGATACGCTGCACTTCGTCTTTCGCGAACAGTCCAGGGATGTGCAGCAGCATGGCGATGTCACCTGATGGCAAAGAGGCGGCAATGGTATTGATTCTTATTGACCGTGTAAAACCCGGGAGACGAATGAACTGGCAAAAACCGTAAGGTTAAAATGTAAAGAATGTAAATTCAGTGCGAATAACAATGTTTCGCAATTGATACGAATACCTGTTTACCCTATATTCCGCGGCCTCAAATCCTTGGGGAGGGGAATAAAATGGCACGTCAACACGCACAATTACCGGTCAGTTCACCACGTCTGCTCGCCTCTGCAATCGGTGTGGCAATCACCGCCGGTTCCGCTGGCCAGATGGTGTTCGCCGCTGAAAAAACCGACAGCAAAGCCTCCGGCAATGCCATCGCCCTGGACGCCACCGCTATCACCGGCGAAGCCCAGGATTCGACGTCCTATCAGGTCGAAAAAGCCTCCTCGCCCAAGTACACCGCGCCGCTGGTCGACACGCCGCGCTCGGTCACCGTTATTACGCAACAAGTGCTCAAAGACACCGGCGCCCTGAACATGCAGGACGCGCTGCGCACCGTGCCGGGCATCACCTTCGGCGCCGGTGAAGGCGGCAACCCACAGGGCGACCGTCCGTTCATTCGTGGTTTCGACGCGCAGGGCGACACCTACCTCGACGGCGTGCGCGACACCGGTTCGCAAAGCCGCGAAATCTTCGCCGTGGAAAACATTGAAGTCAGCAAGGGCCCGAATTCCGCCATTGGTGGTCGCGGCGCAGCGGGCGGCAGCATCAACCTGGTGAGCAAGAAAGCGCACCTGGGCAATTCGTTCGACGGCGGCTTCACCTGGGGCTCCGACCAGACCCAGCGCTACACCCTCGACGGCAACTACCAGTTCAGCGACACCGCCGCCGGCCGTCTGAACCTGATGAGCCACGAGAGCAATGTCGCCGGTCGCGACAAAGTCGATTACGACCGCTGGGGCATCGCCCCGTCCCTGGCGTTTGGCCTAGGCACCGACACCCGCGTCAACCTCGATTACTACCACCTCGAAAGCAACGACACCCCGGACTCGGGCGTGCCGTACACCATTCCGGCCGGCGGTTCGGCTGCACGCACCAAGTCCAATCCGGACAAGCCTTACGCTGGCGGTGACCACAGCAATTTCTACGGTCTGGATCGTGACTTCCGCAAGGGCCGCACCGACACCGCGACCTTCGCCATCGAACACGACCTGAGCGACTCGCTGACGATCAAGAACACCCTGCGCCACGGCACCAGCATGCAGGATTACATCCTGACCCAGCCGGACGACAGCAAGGGCAACGTCAACAACGGCACGGTCTGGCGTCGTGCCAACACTCGGGTGAGCAACACCGAGACCACCACCAACCAGACTGACCTGTTCGGCAATTTCTACGTCGCCGGCTTCAAGAACAGCTTCTCCACCGGCGTTGAATACACCCGTGAGGAAAGCCAGAAGTCTTCGTACAACGTCAACACCGACACCACGCCGCGCACCAGCGCAGTGACCACTAACTGCAACCCGGGCCTGATCGGCGCGTCGAGCGGCTACAACTGCACCTCGCTGTCGAACCCGAACCCGAACGATCCGTGGAACGGCGCGATTTCGCGCAACTACGCCGGCACCGACACCCAGGCCAACACCTACGCGCTGTACGTGTTCGATACGCTGGAGCTGAACGAGCAGTGGCTGGTGAACATGGGCCTGCGTTACGACCACTTCGACACCGACTACAAGACCTACAACGCCGCTGGCACCACCACGTCCAAGGGCGATGACACCAGCGAGTTCGTCACCGGTCAGTTCGGCGTCGTCTACAAGCCTGCGGAAAACGGCAGCATCTACGCCTCCTACGCCACCTCGGCCACGCCACCGGGCAACACCTTGGGCGAGGGTCAGGAAGGCAACCCATTGGGCGGCACCCCGGATCGCAGCGGCAACCTGCTGAGCAGCGACATGGAGCCGGAAACCACCAAGAACTATGAAATCGGCACCAAGTGGGATCTGCTCAACGATCGCCTGTCGCTGACCGCTGACATCTTCCGCACCGAGAAAGAAAACGCTCGTGTGCAAGTCGACACCACCTCGTACGAAAACGCCGGCAAGACCCGTGTGCAAGGTGTCGAGCTCTCGGCCAGCGGCAAGATCACTGACAAGTGGCAAGTGTTCGCCGGTTACGCCTTCATGGACAGCGAACAAGTCGACGGCGGCCCGCTGGGCAAGGCCAACGACGGCAACGAACTGCCCAACACGCCGAAAAACAGCGCCAGCCTGTGGACCACTTACCAGGTCACGCCGAAGCTGACCATCGGTGGCGGCGCGTTCTACGTCGACGATGTGTACGGCAGCGTGGCCAACACCACCATGGTTGACTCGTATGTTCGCTACGACGCGATGGCTGCGTACAAACTGACCAAAAACGTCGACCTGCAACTCAACGTGCAGAACCTGACCAACGAAACCTACTACGACAAAGCCTTCTCGACCCACTTCGCCAACCAGGCGGCGGGCCGTACGGCACTGTTGAGCACCAACTTCCACTTCTGACCGATGTGGAAACCTGTGGGAGCGAGCTTGCTCGCGAAAGCGCTGGGTCAGTCAGCCTTCATGTCACTGACAGATTGCATTCGCGAGCAAGCTCGCTCCCACAGGTGATGTGATCAAAAGGCTTGGCCCCGTTCATTCCATTGAACGGGGCTTTTGTGCGTAATAAAGAACGCTTCTCGATAACCCACGGCATAATGCGCGCCGTGAAGACAATTTCCGAATGGACGGCGAGTGACGTGTTGAAGAAAACCCTGTTCCAGTTGCACTGGTTTTTTGGCATCACCGCAGGCCTGGTGCTGGCGTTGATGGGCATCACCGGCGCGGCCTATTCGTTTCAGGACGAAATCCTGCGGGCGCTGAATCCCTCCGTTCTGCAGGTGGAAAAACAAGTCGCCGGCGTCTTGCCGCCCGTCGAACTGGTCGAGCGTATCGAAGCCACATCCGGCAAAAAAGTCTCGATGCTCTGGGTCGAAACCGACAGCGGCAACGCGGCGAAAGTGTTCTTCACCCCGCCCAAGGGTGAACGTCGCGGCGAGATGCGCTACTTCGATCCGTACACCGCCGAGTTCATGGGCGACGCGGTCGGCCAGGATTTCTTCGGCCTGATGCTGCAACTGCACCGCTTCCTCGCCATGGGCGATACCGGGCGCAACATCACCGGCGCCTGCACGCTGATCCTGCTGTTCTTCTGCCTGTCCGGCCTGTACCTGCGCTGGCCGCGTCAGTGGCATAGCTGGCGCGTCTGGCTGACGCTGGACTGGAAGAAAAAGGGCCGCGCCTTCAACTGGGATCTGCACTCGGTGGCGGGCACCTGGTGCCTGCTGGTCTATCTGTTGCTGGCGCTGACCGGGTTGTCGTGGTCGTACGAGTGGTACAACAAAGGCCTGACCCAACTGCTTTCCGACTCGCCACAAAACGAGCGCGTGCGCGGTGGTCGCGGCCCGGCGCCGGAAGGCCCGGCACCGATCGCCGATTACGCAGCGATGTGGAGCAGCATTTACAGCGCTGCCGGCCCGGGTCTGGCGGCGTACAACATCCGTATGCCGGCCGTCGCGGGCCAACCGGCGACCGTGTTCTACCTGCTCGACAGCTCGCCGCATGATCGCGCGCTGAACCAGATCACCCTCGACCCGGCCACCGGCATCGTCAAACGTGTCGACCGTTACGCCGACAAGAGCTTCAAGGCGCAACTGCTGACCAGCATTTATGCGCTGCACGTCGGCAGCTATTTCGGTCTGGTCGGGCGGATCATCATCACCCTCGCAGCGGTGTGCATGCCGCTGTTTTTCATCACCGGCTGGCTGCTGTACCTCGACCGTCGGCGCAAGAAAAAGCAGATCAAGGATGCCCGCCAAGGCCTCGCTCAACCGGGCGGCGATGCTTCGGCATGGCTGATCGGTTTCGCCAGCCAGAGCGGTTTCGCCGAGCAACTGGCGTGGCAGACCGCCGGCCAATTACAGGCTGCCGGACTGCCGGTGAAAGTGCAGCCGCTGGCGAATGTCAGCGAACAGGATCTGCGTGAATCGAACAACGCACTGTTTGTGGTTAGCACGTTCGGCGACGGCGAAGCGCCGGACAGCGCGCGCGGATTCGAGCGCAAAGTGCTGGGCAAAGCGGCAACCCTCGACAGTCTGAATTACTCGGTGCTCGGTCTCGGCGATCGTCAATATCAGCACTTCTGTGGTTTCGCCAAACGCCTGCACCAATGGTTGGCGGAGCACGGCGGCAAGACATTGTTCGCGCCGGTGGAAGTCGACAGCGGTGATCCCTATGCCCTGCGCCATTGGCAAACCCAACTTGGCCTGCTCACCGGCCAAGCACCGGTCGATACCTGGCAAGCACCGAGTTACGACAACTGGACGCTGGTACGCCGCGAACTGATGAACCCGGACAGCAGCGGTGCGCCGGTTTACTTGTTGGGCCTGAGCGCACCGAACACCAGCAGTTGGCTGGCCGGTGATCTGGTCGAAGTGCTGCCGCGTAACTGCCCGTGGGCCATCGAACACTTCCTCGACGGCCTCGGCATTCGCGGTGAAACCACCGTGAAAATCAACGGCCTCGACGAGCCGCTGGAAGTCGCGCTGGCCTCGCGGCAATTGCCCGAGCACCGTGCACATCTGGTCGGTCTGCATGCGCAATCGCTGGTCGACGCGATGGTGCCGCTGGCCATGCGCGAATACTCGATCGCCTCGATTGCCGCCGACGGCGTGCTGGAGTTGATCGTGCGTCAGGAACAGCATGCCGACGGCACCCTGGGCATCGGTTCCGGCTGGCTGACTGAGCACGCGCCTGTGGGCGGCAGCATCAGTTTGCGGGTTCGACGCAACAGTGGCTTCCATCTGCCGAACGAACCAGTGCCGATGATTCTTTTGGGCAACGGCACCGGCATCGCAGGACTGCGCAGCTTGCTCAAGGCACGGATTGCCGATGGTCAACAGCGCCAGTGGTTGCTGTTTGGCGAGCGCAATCGTGAACACGATTTCCTCTGTCGCGCGGAGCTGGAAGAGTGGTTGATCAATGGTGATCTGGAGCGGCTGGATCTGGCGTTTTCGCGGGATCAGGCTGAGAAGGTTTATGTGCAGGATCGCTTGCGTGAGTCGACTGCAGAGTTGAAGAAATGGCTGGCGGACGGGGCGGTTATTTATATCTGTGGCAGCTTGCAGGGAATGGCTTCGGGGGTTGATCAGGTGCTTAACGATATTCTTGGTGCCGCCGAAGTCGAACGCCTGATTGAGCAGGGCCGTTATCGGCGTGATGTCTATTAAAGAGCCCCTCACCCTAACCCTCTCCCAAAGGGAGAGGGGACTGACCGTTAGAGATTCACGCAATACGCCGACCTGAACGTCCTCTGCCGAATCCATAATCGACACGGTCTTCCAGGTCGGCGTACCTCTTTAGACACCTCCGTCGGCCCCCTCTCCCTCCGGGAGAGGGCTGGGCGGGCGGCGTTCCGATGAGGGTTAGCCTTTGATCTTTAAGCAGGCTGCAATTTTTTCTCGAAAACCGCCACCCCATTCAAATCCCGCAACACCACGCTCATCTCCCCACTCCCCCCTTCAATATTCACCTCGCCAAAAAACTGAAACCCGGCAAACGGCGAAGTGTTCTGCGCCGGCGGCGCCTTCTCGAACACCACCTCCGGGCCAAAGGTTTTATCCAGTGGATTAGGCCCGAAACTCCCGGCATTCAGCGGCCCCGCGACAAACTCCCAGAACGGTTCGAAATCCTGAAACGCCGCGCGGTCCGGGTGATAGTGATGCGCCGCGCAGTAATGCACATCCGCCGTGAGGAAGACGAAATTGCGCACCTGCTGCGCACGCAGATAGCCGAGCAATTCGGCGATTTCCACCTCGCGCCCCTGGGCCGGTCCCGGGTCACCGTTAGCCACCGCTTCCCAACGCGGGACACCCGGGCTGACCTCACCATCCGGCACGCCAAGGCCGATTGGCATGTCGGCGGCAATGACCTTCCACTGGGCTTTGGATTTCTTCAAGCCGCGCTTGAGCCAGTTCAGTTGCTCACGTCCCAAAAACGGTTTCGCCGCGCCGAGGTTGTCGTCATTGGCGCCGCGATAACTGCGCATGTCGAGCACGAACACATCGAGCATTGGCCCATAGCTCAACTTGCGATAAATCCTTCCGCCAGCATCGGCAGCCTGCAAACGCATCGGCGAGTATTCCAGCCACGCCTTGCGTGCGCGCCCGACCAGGGTGTGGATATCTTTTTCCTGATAACGCTCGTCGAGCTGCTTGCCGGGCGACCAGTTGTTGACCACTTCATGGTCGTCCCACTGCCAGATTTGCGGAACCTCGGCGTTGAAGCGGCGGATGTTTTCGTCCATCAGGTTGTAGCGGTAATTGCCGCGATAGTCGGCGAGGGTCTGCGCGACTTTGCTCTTGGCTTCGGTGGTGAGGTTGCGCCAGATGCGACCGTTTTCCGTGGTGAGCTGCGCGGGTACCGGGCCGTCGGCGTAGATGGTGTCGCCGCTGTGGATAAAGAAGTCCGGCAGGCGCAGACGCATGGCTTCATAGATGCGCATGCCGCCGATGTCCGGGTTGATGCCGAAGCCCTGGCCGACGGTGTCGCCGCTCCAGACGAAACGAATATTGCGCCGCGCCGTCGGAGCGCTGCGCAGGTGACCCAACCACGGTTCGCTGGCGACGCCGGTGCGCGCGTCCTTGAAATACACCCGATAGAAAATCGCCTGATCGGCGGGCAGCCCGGTCAGTTCAACGCGGGCGGTGAAGTCGCTGCGGGCATCGGCCAGCGCCGAGACCACCCGGCGCGGGTGACGAAACTGGCTGCGGGTGTCCCACTCGACCACCATATGCGCGGGGCGATCGCTGCGGCTCCAGATCATCGCGCGGTCGCCTTGCAGATCGCCGGACTGCACGCCGTCGGTCAACTGCGGGCGATCCTTGACCGACGCAATCACCGCCGGCGCCAGGCTTGGCATCAGCAGACCGGCACCAACGACTTGCATGACACGCCGGCGACCGGGGTTGAAATCGCTCATGGTGTTCTCCCTGAAAAAAGGAAAACTTAAGCACGCTCACATGACCCGGAAATGACACCAGACACACCACACAACCAATTGTAGGAGTGAGCCTGCTCGCGATATCGGTATATCTGCCAACATTCATGTCACTGACAGACCGCTATCGCGAGCAGGCTCACTCCTACAAGGGTTTTGTGTTGTCAGTCAGGCCTTCGCCGGTTCCAGCGCCAGCTCAACGGCTTCCGGGCGTTTGACCGTCGCATAGACAACGGCGGTCAAGAGGCTCCCCGCGACAATCGCCAGCAAATACAGCAACGCATGGTTGATCGCATTCGGAATCGCCAGCACAAACAAGCCACCGTGCGGCGCCATCAGTTTGCAGCCGAAGTACATCGACAACGCGCCGGTCAGCGCGCCACCGGCGATGCTCGCCGGGATCACCCGCAACGGATCTTTCGCGGCAAACGGAATCGCCCCTTCGGAGATAAAGCACAGCCCCAGCACGAAGGCAGCCTTGCCGGCCTCGCGTTCAGTCTGGGCAAATTTGCGCCGCGCAATAAATGTGGCGATGCCCAGACCAATCGGCGGCACCATCCCTGCGGCCATGGTCGCGGCCATCGGTGCATAACTCTGCGACGCCAGCAGACCTACCGAGAACGCGTACGCGGCTTTATTGATCGGCCCGCCAAGGTCGACGCACATCATGCCACCGAGCAGCACACCGAGCAGAATCGCGTTGGTGGTACCCATGCTGTCGAGGAAATGCGTGAGCGCACCGAGCATGCCGGCGACCGGTTTACCGACCACGTAAATCATCACCAGACCGGTGATCAGGCTGGCAAACAACGGAATGATCAGAATCGGTTTCAGCGCTTCGAGACTTTGCGGCAAGGCAACATATCGACTGATAGCCTTGGCCGCATAACCGGCGATAAACCCGGCGATGATGCCGCCGATAAACCCGGCGCCCAGCGTACTGGCAAGCAAACCACCAATCATCCCCGGCGCCAGGCCCGGACGGTCGGCGATCGAATAAGCGATGTAACCGGCCAACAACGGCACCATCAACTTGAACGCCGTCTCACCGCCGATCTGCATCAGCGCAGCGGCCAACGTGCCTTCTTCCTTGAACGCGGTGATGCCGAAGACGAACGACAAGGCGATCATCAAACCACCGGCCACGACCATCGGCAGCATGAACGACACGCCGGTCAGCAGGTGTTTATAGATGCCGGTTTTCTCTTGCTTGGCCGGTGCCTTGCCGTCACTCGCGGCGCTTTCCACTGCACCTTCGGCCAAGGCTTTTTTCAGCGTGGCTTCGGACTGCTTCAAGGCGATCCCGGTGCCGCAGCGATAGATCTTCTTGCCGGCAAAACGCTCGGTGGCGACTTCGATATCCGCCGCCAGCAACACCACGTCTGCTTCGGCAATCGCCGCTGCGCTCAACGGGGTTTTCGCGCCCACCGAGCCTTGGGTTTCGACCTGCAATTCGTAGCCCAGACGCTTGGCGGTCTGCTGCAGGGCTTCGGCGGCCATGAAGGTGTGCGCGACACCGGTCGGGCACGCGGTGATGGCGACAATGCGCGGTGCACGCGGCGCATCAGTCGCCGGCTCAGCCTCACTGGCAACGTAAACTTCTGCCTCTTCAGCACCACGACGCAGCACCGCCTCGACATCTTGCAATGCCTGCGCCGGGGCGATCTGGAACACCCGTTTGCCGACAAAACGCGTCATATCGACCGCGCCTGTGGCGACCAACAAAACCCACTCCGCCGCTGCAATGGTCGCCGCCGACAACTCGCGTTCCGGGTGCGCCGCATCGACCACTTCCACGCTGGTGCTCCAGCCCTGACGCTGCGCGGCCGCATCAAGCAAACGCGCGCACAGCACACTGGTGACCATGCCGTTCGGGCAAGCCGTAACAATGGCTAATTTCATGACAAACCCTCTTATTGTTCTGTCAGGGGACGCACGCGCACGCCCTGTTCGAGCTGCGCCAGTTGCGCCGCATCGTTGATGCCAAAACCGATCTGGGTCACCGCCATCGCCGCAATTGCGGTGGCCGTACGCAGGGTTTGCTCGGGCGTATCGGCGCTGAGCAAACCGTGGAGCATGCCGGCCAGCAACGAATCACCGGCACCGACCGTGCTGGCGACGCTGACCTTAGGCGGCGTGGCGTGCAGTGCCGAACCGACGCTGAACCAGTTCACGCCATCAGCACCGTGAGAAATCACCACGTGCTCGATGCCTTGCGCATGCAAGCGCGCCGCTGCCTGAGCCTCGGCCGCGTGAGAAACCACGTCGCAACCGAGCGCGTCGGCGAGCTCTTCGGTGTTCGGTTTGATCAGCCATGGACTGGCTTTCAAAGCTTCGCGCAATGCTGCGCCGCTGCTGTCGAGAGCGACTTTCAGACCGAGCTGATTGAGCCGTTCGATCAACTCGCGCAACCACTGCGCCGTCACGCCACGCGGCAAACTGCCAGCTACCACCACCGCATCGTGACCCGGTGCAATCTGCACCAGTCGATCAAGCAACGCTTGTTGCGCGGCGGCATCGACCACCGGTCCAGGGCCGTTGATGTCGGTGATGCGGCCACTCTGTTCAGCTACTTTGATGTTGCTGCGCGTCTCGCCCGGCACGCGGATAAACGCGTCGACAAAACCACGCTTGGCGAACAGGGTTTCGAACGCTTGCAGATTGTCTTCGCCGAGAAAGCCGCTGACCGTCAGTTGATGGCCGAGGTCGGCCAGCACTTGCGCAACATTCACGCCTTTGCCGGCAGCATGGGTGTGCATCTCGTCGCTGCGATTGACCTGACCCGCCTCCAGGCGTGGCAGTTCGACGGTGAGGTCGAGCGCCGGATTGAGGGTCAGGGTAAGAATCTTGGCCATTACAGGGCCTCCACTAATGCGCGCACTTCGTTCGCGCTGCCCACGGCCAGGGCGTGTTGAGCAAGGGTTTGCGCCTGGGTCAGGCTGAGTTCGCGGATGCGCGCCTTGACTTCGGCAATGCTGCGACCGGAAACGCTGAGTTCATCGACACCGAGGCCGACCAGCACCGGCACCGCCAGCGGGTCCGCCGCCAGCTCACCGCAGACACCGACCCATTTGCCATGGGCATGGGCCGCGCGCACGGTGATGTCGATCAGTTGCAGCACCGCCGGGTGCAAGCCATCCGCCTGCGCCGACAGGGTCGGGTGACCACGGTCGATGGCCAGTGTGTACTGGGTCAGGTCGTTGGTGCCGACGCTGAAGAAGTCGACTTCCTTGGCCAATACCGGCGCGAGCAGAGCGGCGGACGGCACTTCAATCATGATCCCCAGTTGCAGATCAGCAACCGGGATTTCCAGGCGCAGACGTTCGGTCATATCGCGGGCCTGACGCCACTCTTCGACGCTGCCAACCATCGGGAACATGATCCGCAGCGGACGGTTGTCCGCCGAACGCAGCAAGGCGCGCAATTGCGCTTCCATGATCTGCGGACGCTGCAGGGTCAGGCGAATACCGCGCACACCGAGGAACGGGTTTTCTTCCTTGGCGATCGGCCAATACGGCAGCGGTTTGTCGCCGCCGACGTCCAGCGTGCGCACCACCAGCGGTCGACCGGCGAGACCATCAAGAACGCGGCGGTATTCGGCTTCTTGCGTGGCCTCGTCCGGCGCTTGCGGGTGGGCCATGAAAATCAGTTCGGTACGCAGCAGGCCAATGCCTTCGGCGCCCTGCTCCACTGCACTGATCACACCGGCGCTTTCGCCGATGTTGGCGAACACTTCGACCGCATGACCATCGGTCGTGTGTGCCGGTTGATGGCGTTGTTCGGCGGCAATCTTCAAGCGTTGCTCACGGGTGTCGCGTTCTTCGGTGGCGCGTTGCAGGGTCGCCGCATCGGCGTCGACGTGCAGGCGACCGCGTTGGCCGTCGAGCAGCAACGGTGTGCCCGGCGCCAGCAACAACACCGCTGCGCCAGCGCCGACCAGCGCTGGAATCCCGAGAGCACGCGCAACGATTGCACTGTGCGCCGTGGCGCCGCCGCGCGCGGTGAGAATCCCCGCCACACGCGCCGGGTCCAGCCGCGCGACGTCGGACGGGCCGACCTCGTCCATCACCAGAATGTACGGTTGCTCAGGCTCGCTCGCCGTTTGCACGCCACACAGTTGCGCCAACACGCGACGACCAACGTCACGCAGGTCCGCCGCCCGTTCGGCGAGCAACGCGTCCTGTAGCGATTCCTGTTGTTTGGCCGCCGCTTCGATCACCGCCATCCACGCCGCTTCGGCGCTTTCGCCTTGCTTGAGGCGGGTGTCGACTTCATCGGTGAGTTCCGGATCGTCGAGCATTTCCTGATGGGTGATAAAGATCTCGCGGATGGCTTTGGCTTTGCTGCGTTCGATCAGGCCCTGAATGTCACTGCGCACGTCGCTGAGCGCTTGCTTGAGACGTTCGCGCTCGACCGCGGCGGACTCGCCACGCAGCGGGTAATCGATGGTTTGCTGCACCTGAATATGCGCAGGCCCGATAGCAATGCCCGGTGCTGCCGGGATCGCCTGCAACTGAGTGCCAGACGCCGGAGCGATCAGCACTTCGGCGATGTCGGCGATGACTTCGCGTTGCTGACTTACTGCTGGCAGCGGTTCGACTTCTTCACCAAGGCCTTCTTCAATGGCGGCGAGTAAGGCGGGCAAAGCATCAGCGGCGATGCTCGGTTCGGCAATCAGTTCCAGCACCTGACCACGACGGGCGCCGAGGCTGAGCAGTTTGCTCAAGCTCTTCACCGATACTGCGCTGTCCTGGCCGTCGACGATGCGCACGCGAATCTCGCCGTCAAAACTCTTCGCCAACTGCGCGAGGATCTTCGCCGGACGCGCATGCAGACCATGGGCATTGGCCAGGGCAATGCGTGCGCTTGGCCAATCGGCGGGCAATTCACCGCCTAGCACTTCGAGAACTTTGCGGCTGCTGGTGGCGCGCCCCAATTCATGGCCGCGACCTTCGATGAGCAATGCGCAAAGACGTTCGAGCAGCGCCTGATGCGCCTCGCCCAAACTGGCCAGACAGAACAAGCCACTGAGTGGCTGACCGAGGTAGCGCATAGGTTTGTCCGGCGTCACGAAAGCCAAGCCCGGACGCTTTACGGTTTGCTCGCTGTGCAACCACCACAAACCATCGCCCAGCGGCAGTGCTTCGACCTGTTGCAGCACCGCAGAAAAACCGTTGCTTACACAATCGGCCTGACGCAGCAGACGCGCACCGCGCCAGACCAATTCTTCGAAATCATCGGCCGACACGCCGAGGCCGATCATCTGCGCATCCAGCGCCAGCTCCTGCGGCGCGCCTTGCAGCAGTTTCAGCAGGGCTTCGGGGGAACTGGCGCGCCGCAGGGCCTGGCCCAGATCGGTCTCGCCGAGGGCACGGGTCAGCAGTTGCAGCAGGCGCAGGTGTTCGTCGGATTTGGCAGCGATACCAATCGCCAGATAAACGATCTGGCCATCGCCCCAATCCACGCCCTCAGGGAATTGCATCAGGCGCACGCCAGTGGCGAACACTTGATCGCGGGTTTCCGGGGTGCCGTGGGGAATGGCAATACCTTGACCGAGAAAGGTCGAGCCCTGGGCTTCCCGGGCCTGCAATCCGGCGAGGTAGCCGTCGGCGACCAGACCATCGGCCACCAGATGATTGGCGAGCAGTTGCAGGGCAGCGGGTTTATCCACAGCCGATTGGCCCATGGATATCTGCTCTATAGTGAGCTCGAGCATGCGATCTCCTTTTTGGCGCTTTATGAGTGCCAGGTATTGTTTTGGATGGTTGCAGCTTAGGCGCTCTGCCGCTTTGCTTTTCAGCGGCAGTTTTGGCGGTTTCACGGCAGAACCGGCCAAAGACGTCTAAAACGTAGAAAATACGCTTGCTGAAACGTTTAATCTAGATTGATCGGCACGTTACTCGATAATGTCCCATCCTTGAAGTCCAACTTGTCGGATGCGCTGCGACAATAGTCGCCTGCCCTAATCGGGTAGGATTGGCGAAAATGTCGCGGCAAGCTCGAAAAAACAAGGAAATCCCGGGTTGAAACTCAGTGATATCGCGCGGTTGGCCGGAGTGTCCGTGACCACCGCCAGCTACGTCATCAACGGCAAGGCCGAACAGCAACGCATCAGCACCGCCACCGTCGAGCGGGTGCGCGCAGTGGTCGATCTGCACGGCTTTACGCCAAACCCTCAAGCAGCCGGGCTACGCAGCCGGCACACGCGCACGCTGGGCTTTATTCTGCCGGATCTGGAAAACCCCAGTTACGCGCGGATCGCCAAGCTGCTCGAGCAAGGTGCGCGGGCGCGCGGCTATCAATTGCTGATCGCCAGCTCCGACGATGCGCCAGACAGCGAGCGGCAGTTGCTGCAATTATTCAAGGCGCGCCGCTGCGATGCGCTGATCGTCGCCAGTTGCCTTCCGGCCGGCGATGACAGTTATCGGCAGTTGCAGGCCAAAGGTCTGCCGATCATCGCCATCGACCGCGTCATGGAACCCGAGCATTTCTGCTCGGTGATCAGTGACGACCGCGAAGCCAGCCTGCACCTGACCCAGAGCCTGCTCGATCCGCAACCGAAGCAGATCGTGCTGCTCGGTGCGCGCCCGGAACTGAGCATCAGCCAGGAGCGTGCCGCCGGTTTCAAAGAAGCGCTGGTCGACTTCAAAGGCGAAGTGCTGGTCGAACACGCCGAATCCTTCAGTCGCGAATGCGGCAAGCAATTGATGGAAGAACTCCTGCAGCGTTTGGGACATTTGCCGGATGCGCTGGTGACAACGTCCTACGTGCTGCTGCAAGGCGTGTTCGATGCGCTGCATGACTTCCCGCTGAAATCGCGGCCGCTGCGCCTCGGCACCTTCGGCGATACGCAGTTACTGGATTTCCTGCCGCTGCCGGTCAACGCCATGGCACAGCAGCACCAGTTGATCGCCGACAAGGCGCTGGAACTGGCCCTGGCGGCGGTCGAGCAGTCGGAGTACAAGCCCGGCGTGCAAGCTATCGCGCGGACCTTCAAGCAGCGTATTCACCGGGACTGAACCGTGGAGCTGATCGACAGCCACACCCACCTCGACTTCCCCGACTTCGACGCCGATCGCTTAGCGTTGCTCGCCGAAAGCCGCGCCCTCGGGGTGCGGCGGATGGTGGTTTTGGGCGTCTATGAGGGCAATTGGCAACGGATGTGGGATCTGGTGCAGAGCGATGTCGATTTGTACGCGGCATTCGGTCTGCACCCGGTGTATCTCGATCAGCATCGTCCTGAGGATTTGTCGGCGCTTGGTGATTGGCTGACTCGATTACGCGGTCATCGGCAGTTGTGTGCGGTGGGCGAGATCGGTCTGGATTACTTTATCGAAACCCTCGACCGCGAGCGGCAACAGGCGCTGTTCGAGGCGCAACTGCAATTGGCCGCTGACTTTCAGTTACCGGCGCTGATCCATGTGCGTCGCAGCCACGCGGCGGTGATTGCGACGCTCAAGCGCTTCAAGCTCAAACGCGCGGGGATCATCCACGCCTTTGCCGGCAGCCGTGAAGAGGCTCGGGAATACATCAAACTCGGTTTCAAACTGGGCCTCGGCGGCGCACCGACCTGGCCACAAGCGTTGCGCATGCATCGGGTGCTGGCGGAACTGCCACTGGATTCGATTGTGCTGGAAACCGATTCACCGGACATGGCACCTGTCATGTTTCCCGGTCAGCGCAACAGTCCGGCGCACTTGCCGGCGATCTGCGAGGCGCTGGCCGGACTGATGAATATCAGCCCGCAACAACTGGCGACGGCCAGTACCGCCAATAGCTGCCAAGTATTCGGCTGGTAATCAGTCGGCGTGCGCCTTGGCGGCCTCCAGAATCAGCGTCAGGTGTTGACGCTGGCGCGCGTAACGGACGACCAAGAAGTACACAAAGATCGTGATCAGTGACGCGTTCAGTTGCTCAGTGACGCTAAGTAGCCCCACCCACTCCATCACCAACGCCACCAGCAGCGCAGTGCACACCGCCAACGAAGCGCTGAAGCGCAGCAGCGCCAGTGAGTCGAGCGACTTGAAGCGTTTGATCTGTTGCGGGCATCGCAGCTCCAGCGCTTTCTGGCAATGCTCGCAGGTAAACGGTTCATTGATCGAGATGGCATTGAGCTGCCAGGGTTTGAGCAGCAGCGTGGTCAGGCAATGAGCACAACGGCCCCGCACCCCCAAGGTTGCGGCAGACATGAGCGACCTCCTCTACGCGAACGATTGGGTATGGATACTGGCTCATTGATGGGGAAATGCCAGAGCCTGGAGGGAAACAGGATTAGGCTTACGGTCGGAAGTGAAGAAGTACTACAAAGGGTTCTGACAAAACCCAAAACCCTGTGGGAGCGAGCCTGCTCGCGAAGGCGGTGTGTCAGGTGACAGAGATGTCACTGACAGATTGCATTCGCGAGCAGGCTCGCTCCCACAGTTTTCGTGCGTGCCTCAGACGCGGAACGCGCTGATCAGTTGTTTAAGCTCAACGACCTGGGCTGACAGCGCCCGGCTGGCATCTTCGGTCTGATGCGCACCTTGCGCCGTGCGCTCGCCGGCGCGGTTGATCTCGACGATGTTCTGATCGATGTCGTGGGCCACCGCAGTTTGCTGTTCAACCGCAGCGGCGATCTGCTGGTTCTGATCGACGATCATACCGACCGCACCAAGGATGTTTTCCAGCGCCTGCTGGACCTTTTCCGACTGCCCGACCGTGCCATTGGCCATCTGATGGCTGACGCCCATGGCCTTCACGGCCGCGCCGACACCGCCGTGCAGTTTGGCGATCATCTGTTCGATTTCTTCAGTTGATTGCTGGGTGCGTTTGGCCAAGGTGCGTACTTCATCGGCGACCACAGCAAAACCGCGCCCCTGCTCGCCAGCACGGGCGGCTTCGATCGCGGCGTTGAGCGCCAGCAGGTTGGTTTGTTCGGCAATACTCTTGATCACTTCCAGTACTCGACTGATCGCCTGGCTGTCGCTGGCTAACTGGTTGATCACCAACACCGACTGGTCGATTTCGCTGGCCAGCGCAGCAATGCTGCCCTGCTGCGACTCGACCAGGCCACGGCCACTGATGGTCTCGTCATTGACGCTATGGGCGCTGCTCACCGCTGCCGCCGCACTGCGTGCCACCTCCAGTGAAGTCGCCGACATCTGGTTCATCGCCGTCGCCACTTGCTCGATCTGCGTGCGTTGCCCGGCGACCGCCTGATTGCTTTGCGCAGAGACGTTTTCAACCTGCCCGGCCTGGCGCTCGACCTCAGCGACAGTCTGACCTACGCGCTCGATCAAGTCGTGAATCTTCCTCACCGTGCCATTGAAGACTTCGCCCAACTCGCCCAGCTCATCGCGGCTATTGGCCTTGAAGTTGACGGTCATGTCGCCGGCCGCGACCTTGTCCATCATCGCCCCGAGGCGTTTCAGCGTGGTGCGGGTCGAGGCGTAGAAACCGCCGTAGAGATAGAAGATCAGTACGAACACCACCGACAGCGCCACCGCCTGCAAGACCATGTGTGTGCGGTTCTGCGCCAGACGCTGCTGCAATTGCGTGTCGAGGAATTTGAGGGTGGCTTCGTTGAGCTGGTAAGTCCTGTCGATCAGCACGGTGACCTGATCGTAGAACGCCTGCCACGGCGCATCGAGGGTGTCGGCCATCACCACCTGCTCTTCGAACAGCTCGCTGGCCTGTTTCAGCGAGGCCTTGCTGCTGTCGGCCACCGTGCTGAGGGTATCCCGCGCGGCTTTGCTGGAGCCGAGGGCGTCCTGCAGTTTCAGCGCGTACTCGGCCTGGAGTTTTTCGATCTGCACCATCAGCTCATCGAAACGGGTGCTCGAAGAACTGTTGAGAAAACCCTGGCCCAATGAATACGAGCCCATGGCCCGGCCTTCACCGAGGGTTTGCGTGACGGTCGGCGTGATCAGGGTGACCAGTTCGCTGAGTTGACGGATATCGCTCTGGTTGTCGCGGCTCAGGCCGGCCTGGCTGGTAATGATCTGGCTGAAAATCTGCGCACTGGCGAGCAATTTGCCGATCAACGCACTTTTGCTTTGCAGCGAGTTTTCCGTTTGCTGGGCCTTGAACGCGGCAATCATTTCATCGCGCTTACCGTCGAAGACCTGAATCTGCTCGGGATCCTCGGTCATCGCCGTCAGCCCTTGCAGGCGCGTCAAAACGGCTTGTTCGAGGGTGGTTATCTGCGCCTCGACGTTGCCGGCCTTGCCGGACTGGCCGAGGGTGACGTTGATTTGTACCAGGTTATTGAGGGTTTCCAGATCCCGACGCAGGGCCAGGCTACTGCCCAGCAGATCAAGGCTTTGCAGCTCGACCCGAGTGCCCTGGAATTCGCGATAGGAATCGCGCACCAGATAAAAATTGGTCACCAGCATCGGCACCAGAAACAGCACGCTGATCAGGCTGAACTTCATGCCGAAGCTCAGACGGTTCATCAGCGAGACGGCGGGATAGAGCAAGCTCTTCACTGGAAGTCTCCCTTGGTTTTTCTTGTTTTTATTGGCAGGCGCGGGGCGACAGCATATAGCCACTATCGAGCGCCATCTCTGTATAGCTCAAATCGGAGGGAGGTTTTGTAACTTAAGGTTAACGACATCGCAGCCCGCGACACACAGATCTCCTCGTAGGAGCTGCCGCAGGCTGCGATCTTTTGATCTTTCTTGAAATCAGTGAACCAGAACCGTCCACAAGGCAAACCCGGCATACCACAACACCGCCGCGCGCAGCAGCAATTCCCACAAGCAATCGAGGGTGTTGATGCCGTCCGGCCCGACCACGGGAGGTGGAATCTCGCCCGCCGCCAGACCTACCCGGTTGATCAATTGCGCAGCGCTGATGTTCCAGTTCAGCAGTTCATGCAGCATCACCCGACTGACCGCGACAAAATTGCCGACCAGCGCCAGGCTCGCCGCCAACAAGCGCACCGGCAGCCAGTCAAAGGCATGCCGCAGTTGCGCCGCGCGCTCGACCAGCGCCGGGTTCTGGCCGTGCTCCTGCGCCAGCGCCAACAGGCGATACGCCAACGCCGCGACCGGGCCAAGTACGAAATACCAGAAGATCACCGCAAAAAAGCTCTGATAGGCCTGCCACAGCAGATGCCCCTGCACGTTTTCAAGCAACTGCTCGCCGCTGTCGGCGCAAATATCCAGATCACGCTTGGCCACATGCGCTGCGGCTTGCAAATCCTCACGTCGCCAGGCATCACGGAACGGCCCGAGACCGCCGAGCAAATCGCCGCGCCCCAGGCTGTAAATCACCACCAGCAAATGCACCGGCAACGCCAGCAAGCCGTAGGCCACAGGCTCCAATACCAATAGCAACAACGCCAACAGCGCCACCGGGAACAGCACCAGAATCGTCAGCACCAGCCAAGGCTGTCTGGCCAGGCGCGTGCTGGTTTCGAGTTTGTTCAGTTCGCGGATCCATCCGCCATCGCGTTGAACCCGATGACGCAGGGCCGAAAACTTCTCGATCCACAACGCCAGCAGTAACACTAGAAAACTCATTGTCCTTCCTCTTGTGCCAGGGCCGCGCGGTAACGCGCCCAGTCGAATGCCGGGCCAGGATCGGTCTTACGCCCGGGTGCTATGTCGCTGTGCCCACAAATGCGGGCGCCGGTGATGGCCGGAAATGCGCTTTGTAACTGGCGGGTCAACGCCGTCAACGCCTGATACTGCGCGTCGGTGAACGGCAGATCATCGGTGCCTTCGAGCTCGATGCCCACGGAAAAATCGTTACAGGTTTCCCGTCCTTCGAAGACCGAGACGCCGGCATGCCACGCGCGCTCAAGACAGGAGACAAACTGGGTGACCTTGCCGTCACGTTCAATCAGAAAGTGCGCCGAGACGCGCAGGTCAGCAATCCCTGCAAAATAGGGATGTTCGGTGACATCCAGACGATTCTGGAAAAATTCCTGCACCTTGCCCGTGGCGAACTGCGCCGGCGGCAGGCTGATGTTGTGGATGACCAACAGGGAAATTTCGCCCGCCGGGCGCTCATTGAAGTTGGGCGATGGGCAGACCTGCACCCCGTGACACCACCCGCTAGCGGGATCCAACTGCATACCGATTCCTTCAACGCCGACTGTGTTGGCGCCCAGTATGCCGTGATCGGCCCCCGGCGCGCGATCACTTGCCGCGATTGAGTCGTCGCAGATTGCCCAGCACCGACTCCAGCGCGCGATCGAACAACAAGGTGTCGTCCAGCGTACGCACCGCGCCACGCTGGAACTCCAAGGCCAGCGCAACGCGGCTGCGCTCGAGCACCTTCATCCCGGTGCGATCGACAAATACATACTTGCCCGTGGCTTCGATAATGGCTGCCAGCTTGCAGCGCAGGCTATGGTCTTCGTCTTCCTGAAACGCCACCCAACTGCCCAGACGCAGTTGTTCGACCTGACGCAGACCGGCGGCGTCGTGGGGCAAACGTACCGAGGTTAGCCCCGCGCTGCCCTCATCAGCGGTTTGCAGGATGATCTGTTGCGACACCTCGACCATGGGCAAAGCCTGATCGGCCTGCTCGGAGCGCTCCAGCACCCGCACATGCAGGGCTTCCAGCTCACTGAAAAACTCGCTGGTGGCGAACGGATCGAACGCCGAACTGCTCAGACCATCACGCAGTGCCTTGAGCAAACCCGGCACAAGTGCCAGCAAGCGCAGGCTGGATTCAGCGTCGTCATGGCGCTGCACACTCCAGATCAGCTGCTCCATGGTCTGCACATCGGCCTGCCATTCAGCGGACTGATCGCCATGCTTGAGACAGGTCAGCAGCAGTACTTTGCTCCAGGCGTCCTGAACGAAGGTGACCACCGAGGGCGGCAGGGTTTTGCCCAGCAGCGCTTGATTCAGCGCCCGTTCGACCCGGCGCCGGGCCAGCTCGGTTTTTGCCCGCCCTTCTTCGGCGTCACGCAAACGTTGCTCAAGCAACTCACTGCGTCGGCGTTCGTCGCTGGTGAACGCGAGGAAATCGGCCAGTAACTCGGAAAAAATCGCAGGATCATCGACAAAGTCAGTCAGCAGACGCTGCACCACTTGCTCGATCCGCAGGTATAAGCTGTCGCGCGCCTCACCGTCGCAATCGCCCCAGCCCATGGCCGCCGCGGCGATTTCGTTGAGCAGGCGCCGCGCCGGATGGGTGCTGCGGCTGAAGAAACTCTTATCGAGTACCGCGACCTTGAGCATCGGGATCTGCAGACGGGCGATCAGCGCCTTAAGCGAATCCGGCACATTACGGTCTTCAAGAATGCAATCGAAGACCATGGCGATCAGGTTGATCACGTCTTCGTCCGCATCGCCGACGATCCGCGATTTGCCGCTTCTGACGCTGACCCGGGTCAACAGTTGTTCGAGCTGATTGCGCAGATCAAAGTCATCCTGCGCCGCCAGCGCCGGCACGTATTGTTGCAAATGCGAGAGCAGGCGCAGCAGGTCGCGGGTGGAAATCGGTTGCGCCGCGACGCTGGGTTCCAGCGTCGGCGCGACACTGCCGCGCACCTGTGCGAGCAACTTCTGCAACGCGGCGAAAACCTCCTGCACGCCTTCGTCGACGGGCGGCGTGTCGTCACGTTCCTCGCTGTGCACATTGGCGATCGCACGATCAATTGCGCGACGTGCAGGGGCCGCTTTCAACTCGGGCAACACACCGGTGGCGAGCAACAATTGATTGGCTTCGGCGTAAAGCTGCTCGGTGTCGGCCAATACATAGCGCTCGAACAGTTTGAGCAGGATCAGCTTGACCTTGATTTCCACGCCCAGATTACGCCCGGCCTGGAGGAAAAACTCGCAGAGCCGCGCCGGGCCGAGCGGGTTGTGCTGATCGTCGAGCGTGTTGCCGAGCAGCGCGTTAAGGCGCGCGGTCAGTTGATCGAGGGCGAAGCCGTCACGCTTGAGCACGCGACCGACCATGGTCTCGACCGCCACGCTGCGCTCCATGTCGTCGCTGCGCGGTGCCAGCTCGTCGTAGATCAGGGCGTGCGGCAGCGTGTTGTGCGTGGGGTCGTATTGCGTCAGGCCGACGAAGGCTTCGAAAAATTGCTCAAGGAAGCCACGCTCGATGTTTTTGCGCTTGAGGCGCAGGTCGCGCATGGCTTCGAAGAAGATGTTCTGCTCGACGTCGTTGCGCGCCCGGTCGGCCATTTCAAACAGCGTGTCGTCAGCGTTATCGAACAGCTCCTGTAAACCGTGGCGCAGTTGCTGGGCAGCCTTGTCGCGAACCTGAAGCAGAATCACAGGCAGGCGGGCGAGCAGCGAGTGATTCGCCTGATCGGTAGCGCTCTTGTGCAAAGGCACCACTTTCCCGTCGTTGTGCATCCAAGCCTCCTGAAACGGTGATTCGTTCGGGTAAGCCAACCCGGATCCCGTGTGGGAGCGAGCCTGCTCGCGATGGCGGTGTGTCAGCCGCAGCAATGTCACTGAAAGAATGCATTCGCGAGCAGGTTCGCTCCCACCAGTTCAATCAGGACGTCAAAGCTATGACGTCAAATGCAAGGCAGATTATCTTTCATAACTTGCCCACGGCGCCATAGTCGTCAGGGTTTCCCCTATGCCCTCTCAATGACCCTGTCCGGGCGCGTTTTGCTCAAAGAAAATCGACCGGATGCAGGCAAGCACGCGCGTTCTCGCCTTGGGTTGGCTCGCGCCATGCCCCTATAATCGAACCACTTTGTTTGTGGAGCCCGTTATGCCGAATCTACGTCTCGCCGATTTGACCGCCGAAATCGAAGCCAACGTGCGCCGTGCGTTGCTCGAAGACATCGGCAGCGGCGACATCACCGCGCAACTGATCCCGGCCGAACGTCTGGCCAAAGCCACCATCATCACGCGCGATGCCGCCGTCATCTGCGGCACGGCGTGGGTCGATGCCGTGTTTCGTCAGCTCGATCCACGGGTCGCGGTGCACTGGCAAGTGGTCGATGGCGAGCGGGTAAAACCCAATCAGCCGCTGTTTCATCTGGAAGGGCCGGCCCGTTCGCTGCTGACCGGGGAACGCAGTGCGCTGAACTTCTTGCAACTGCTGTCGGGTGTGGCGACTCGCGCGCAGTACCTGGCCGATTTCGTCGGTACTACCCAGGTCAAACTGCTCGACACCCGCAAAACCCTGCCAGGCCTGCGTCTGGCGCAGAAATACGCGGTGACCTGCGGTGGCTGCCACAACCATCGCATCGGTCTGTACGACGCGTTCCTGATCAAGGAAAACCACATCGCCGCCAGCGGCGGCATTCCACAAGCCATTGCCGCCGCGCACAAGATCGCGCCGGGCAAACCGGTGGAAGTCGAAGTGGAAAGTCTGGGGGAGCTGAAGGAGGCACTGGCCGCCGGCGCCGACATCATCATGCTCGACGAGCTGAGCCTGGATGACATGCGCGAAGCCGTGCGCCTGAACGGCGGCAAGGCGAAGCTGGAAGCCAGCGGTGGCATCAACGAAAGCACGTTGCTGCCGATTGCCGAGACCGGCGTGGATTACATCTCGATCGGTGCGATGACCAAGGATGTCAAAGCGGTGGATCTGTCGATGCGCTTGAGCCTCTGAAGGTTTCACGCAATAAAAAACGCCAGCCCGGTTGAGGCTGGCGTTTTTGTTTCAGACCACCAGATTATTCATCTCGCAGTATTCTTCCCACTCGACACCCAGCACTTCGGCCGCCTCTTTGTGCAGAACAAGGCGCTGTGCCTCGAACTCCTCCGGCGTGCTCGTGTACTTGAGTGTCAGCTCCCACGGCTGCAGGCCCTGGGCTTCGGCCTCGTCTTCGAAGGCCCACTGAATCTGATCTTTCTGATCATCGGGACTGAGATCCTTGATCTCTTCCTTCAGGTCCGGTACGTCCAGAATGTACTTTTCCAGCGCCTGTTCGTGACGTTGCTCTTGAGTTAATTCGGTCATGGCGTTCTCGCTGATCTTAGGAATGGAGGATGGATCTGGATCATCAAGGATCTCTCTGACGCGGATTGACCGGCCTTCGGAACCATTCGGGATCATCTGAAAACTGCTAAGCGATGCTCATGCAGGCACCGAATATAGGACGTTTGCATGACGAATTACACGGGTCTTTACATCTCTCCCACAAAAAGCTGACCTGCGGAACATAAATCCACATGGGGATAAGTGAGAGTGATGAAGAAGGTGGTGCCCGAGACAGGAATCGAACCTGCGACCTTCGCGTTACGAGTGCGCTGCTCTACCGGCTGAGCTACACGGGCGGTGGGCTAAACCTAGCACCGGTCTCGGGCTCCGGCAACTTTGTACCTTGACCTTTTCTGGCAGACAAAAAATGCCCCGCCGTTTTCACGGCGGGGCATTTTTATTGCGCTAACGCTTTGGGGTGATTAAACGCCCGAAGCCTTGGCAGCTGCCACGTCTTTGATCGACAGCTTGATACGGCCGCGGTTGTCCACGTCCAGTACCAGCACTTCCACTTCCTGGCCTTCTTTCAGGATGTCGGTCACTTTCTCTACGCGAGCGTCGCTCAGCATCGAGATGTGCACCAGACCGTCCTTGCCCGGCAGGATGTTGACGAATGCGCCGAAGTCGACGATGCGCTCAACCTTACCGACGTAGATCTTGCCGATCTCGGCTTCAGCGGTGATACCCAAAACGCGCTGACGTGCTGCTTCAGCCGCTTCCTTGGTTTCGCCGAAGATCTTGATCGAACCGTCGTCTTCGATGTCGATCGAAGCCTTGGTTTCTTCGCAGATCGCACGGATGGTCGCGCCACCTTTACCGATAACATCACGGATCTTGTCGGTGTCGATTTTCATCGCAATCATGGTCGGAGCGTTGGCCGACAGTTCGGTACGCGACTGGCCGATGATCTGGTTCATCTGACCGAGGATGTTCAGGCGCGCTTCCAGGGCTTGGCCCAGAGCGATTTCCATGATCTCTTCGGTGATGCCCTTGATCTTGATGTCCATCTGCAGCGCAGTAACGCCTTTGGCGGTACCGGCTACTTTGAAGTCCATGTCGCCCAGGTGGTCTTCGTCACCAAGGATGTCGGTCAGGACGGCGAACTTCTCGCCTTCTTTAACCAGACCCATGGCGATACCGGCAACCGGCGCCTTCATCGGCACACCAGCATCCATCAGGGCCAGGGAAGCGCCGCAAACGGAAGCCATCGAGCTCGAACCGTTGGATTCGGTGATTTCCGAAACTACACGGATGGTGTACGGGAACACGTCAGCGGCTGGCAGCATGGCCGAAACCGAACGACGGGCCAGACGGCCGTGACCGATTTCACGACGACCAGCGCCACCCATGCGACCACACTCGCCCACCGAGAACGGAGGGAAGTTGTAGTGCAGCATGAACGGGTCTTTTTTCTCGCCTTCCAGGGTGTCCAGCAACTGTGCGTCACGGGCGGTGCCCAGTGTTGCAACAACCAGAGCCTGGGTTTCACCACGGGTGAACAGCGCCGAACCGTGAGTCTTCGGCAGAACGCCGACTTCGATGTTCAGCGGACGTACGGTTTTGGTGTCGCGGCCGTCGATACGTGGCTTGCCGTTAACGATGTTTTCGCGAACGGTGCGGTATTCGATTTCGCCGAAAGCGGCTTTGACTTCGCTGGACGAAGGCTGGCCTTCTTCACCGGACAGCTTGGCAACGACTTGATCCTTCAGCTCGCCCAGACGCGCGTAACGGTCGGCCTTGACGGTGATGGTGTAAGCCTGGGAGATCGCTTCGCCGAACTCGGCACGGATAGCGCCCAGCAGTTCGGTGGCTTCTGGCGCAGGGGCCCAGGTCCAGGTCGGCTTGGCAGCTTCGGCAGCCAGTTCTTTAACGGCGTTGATCACCACCTGGAACTCGTCGTGAGCAAACAGTACAGCGCCCAGCATCTGGTCTTCGGTCAGCTCTTTGGCTTCCGATTCAACCATCAGTACGGCGTCGGAAGTACCGGCAACGACCATGTCCAGGCTCGAAGCAGCTTGCTGCTCGTAAGTCGGGTTCAGCAGGTAGCCGGTGCTTTCGTGGAAAGCAACGCGAGCGGCGCCGATCGGGCCGTCGAACGGGATGCCCGAGATGGCCAGGGCAGCCGAGGTACCGATCATCGCAGCGATGTCCGGATCGGTTTTCTTGCTGGTGGAAACGACGGTGCAGACAACCTGCACTTCGTTCATGAAACCTTCAGGGAACAGTGGACGGATCGGACGGTCGATCAGTCGGGAAGTCAGGGTTTCTTTCTCGGAAGGACGGCCTTCACGCTTGAAGAAACCACCAGGGATCTTACCGGCAGCGTAAGTCTTTTCCTGGTAGTGAACGGACAGAGGGAAGAAGCCCTTGCCTGGATCGGCTTGTTTTGCGCCGACTACAGTCACCAATACGCTGACGTCGTCGTCAACGGTGACCAATACTGCGCCGGAGGCCTGACGGGCGATACGGCCAGTCTCGAGGGTAACGGTCGATTGACCGAACTGGAATTTTTTGATTACCGGGTTCACGGTGTCCTACCTTCTTTGTGGCTCTTGGGGGAACTGGTTTCTTGCGAATTCTTGGGCAATGTCGGGAATCGGCCCAACCGTTGTCCGGGGTAAAACGTGTATCCAGATAAAACTTGAGGCTGGGAGCCTGCAAGCCGCCAGCGGTAAACCGCAGACGTCCGACAGACAACCAACCTCATAGCGCAATCGCTGATTAGCGACGCAGACCCAGGCGACCGATCAGAGTCTGATAACGACCCAGATCCTTGCCTTTCAGGTAGTCCAGCAGCTTGCGACGCTGGTTTACCATGCGGATCAGACCACGACGGGAGTGGTGATCTTTACCGTTGGCCTTGAAGTGACCTTGCAGCTTGTTGATGTTGTGGGTCAGCAGTGCAACTTGCACTTCTGGCGAACCAGTGTCACCAACAGCTTGCTGGTAGTCAGCAACGATTTGAGCTTTTTCTTGAACGTCGAGAGCCATGAGGCAATCCTTTTTATCAGGAAACTGTTTCAGGGAAACAGCTTCAACAGGCCAGGGACAAATCCCTGTATCTATAAATGAGTAGTGACCGTGCCTGTTAACAGCCACCCTCGCCAGCCTGCTTTGACACAGACCGGTTTCGGTCATTCCGACCGAATCAGTCGACGTGGTGCAATGCGCCCGTCTTCGCTCACTTCACCGATACCGATGAAGCGACCATTGTGATCCTGTACCCGTACCATGCCGAACTTCGGAGCATCCGGGGCACGTACCGGCTGGCCGTTGAGCCAGTAGAACGCACTCGCTTCCGAGAAGTGCAGCAACGGCCAATCCAGCAGGCCGCTGTCCGATGGCATCAGGAAGCGATCAACCGCTTCGTTGCCGCCTTCGGCATGTACTGCTTCAAGCTCTTCGAGGGTAACCGTCTGCGCCAGGGTGAAAGGCCCGGCCTGGGTACGACGCAATTCAGCGACGTACGCACCACAACCGAGTTGCTCACCGATATCCTCCACCAGGGTGCGAATATAGGTGCCCTTGCTGCAATCCACCGCAAGACGCGCAGTATCGCCTTCGAAGGCCAGTAATTCCAAGCGCGCAATAGTAACAGAACGCGGTTCGCGCTCCACTACTTCGCCTGCACGAGCCAGCTTGTACAGCGGCTGGCCATCACGCTTGAGCGCCGAGTACATCGGCGGTATCTGACTGATTTGCCCGCGAAATTTCGGCAGAACCGCTTCGACATCGGCGCGACCAACGGTCACCGGGCGCTCCTGCAAAACCTCACCTTCGGCATCTGCCGTGGTGGTGGTCTTGCCCAGTTGCGCCAGGGTTTCATAACCCTTGTCAGAATCGAGCAGGTATTGCGAGAACTTGGTGGCCTCACCGAAGCACAACGGCAAAACGCCGGTGGCCAGTGGGTCTAGGCTACCGGTGTGACCGGCCTTCTCGGCATTGAGCAGCCAGCGGACCTTCTGCAACGCAGCGTTGGAGGTGAACCCCAACGGTTTGTCGAGCAAGATGATGCCGCTGACATTACGACGGATACGTTTGACCTGAGCCACCGAATTACTCCTTGGTGTCTTCAGGTTCAGCAACGACCGGATGCTGATTGTCTTCAGCCACGGCACGCTCGATCAGCGCCGACAGGTGCGCACCACGGACAACGGATTCGTCGTAGTGGAAGTGCAATTGCGGCACGCTGCGCAGTTTCATTTCACGGGCCAATTGCATGCGCAGGAAGCCTGCGGCGGAATTGAGCACCTTGATACTTTGCGCGATATCTTCAGCGTTGTCCTGGCCCATCACGGTAATGAAAATCTTGGCGTGACCGACGTCACGGCTGACTTCCACAGCGGTAATGGTGACCAGACCCACGCGTGGATCTTTGACTTCGCGACGGATCAGTTGGGCCAGCTCACGCTGCATCTGATCGCCGATACGTTGGGTACGGCTGTATTCTTTTGCCATGATTTTGTTACCTGTTACTGCCCGGCGGTGAAACCCGCCAGGTCTGAAAGCGGCAAACGCCCGGCCTGACAAAAGCCAGACCGGGCGTTGCGTTTAGAGTCCGGGTGATGCGCCACACCGTTGAGTGCGGCCGACCATCACGGCTCCTGAAGTGCGCGAGTTAGAGGCTGCGAGCAACCTGGACCTTCTCGAAGACTTCGATCTTGTCGCCGACTTTGACGTCGTTGTAGCTCTTCACGCCGATACCGCATTCCATGCCGGCACGTACTTCGGAAGCGTCATCCTTGAAGCGGCGCAGGGATTCCAGCTCGCCTTCGAAGATAACGATGTCTTCACGCAGTACACGAATCGGACGGTTACGGTGCACAACACCTTCGATCACCATGCAGCCTGCGATCGCGCCAAACTTCGGCGAACGGAACACATCACGCACTTCGGCCACACCCAGGATGTTCTCGCGAACATCGCTGCCGAGCATGCCGGTCAGGGCTTTCTTGACGTCTTCGATGATGTCGTAGATCACGTTGTAGTAACGCATGTCCAGACCTTCCTGCTCGACGATCTTCCGTGCGCCAGCATCGGCACGAACGTTGAAGCCGAACAGTACAGCGTTGGAAGCCAGTGCCAGGTTAGCGTCGGACTCGGTGATACCACCGACGCCGCCGCCGACTACGCGCACTTGAACTTCGTCGTTGCCCAGGCCATTCAAGGCACCGTTCAACGCTTCCAGCGAACCACGGACGTCGGATTTGAGGACGATGTTGAGCGTCTTCTTCTCGGCCTGACCCATGTTTTCGAAGATGTTTTCCAGCTTGCCGGCGTGAGCGCGAGCCAGTTTGACTTCGCGGAATTTGCCTTGACGGAACAGAGCCACTTCACGGGCTTTCTTCTCGTCAGCAACCACGCTCATCTCGTCGCCAGCGTCCGGGGTACCGTCCAGGCCGAGGATCTCGACAGGGATGGAAGGACCGGCTTCTTTGATTGGCTTGCCGTTCTCGTCGAGCATGGCACGCACGCGGCCATAGTTCGAACCGACCAGAACCATGTCGCCTTGGCGCAGGGTACCGTCTTGAACCAGAACGGTTGCCACCGGGCCACGACCTTTGTCGAGACGCGATTCAACCACAACGCCACGGCCAGGAGCCGATGGAGTTGCTTTCAGTTCGAGAACTTCAGCTTGCAGCAGAACGGCTTCAAGCAACTCGTCCACGCCAGTACCGACTTTCGCCGAAACCGGAACGAACGGCGTATCACCGCCCCACTCTTCGGAAGTCACGCCGTGAACCGACAGTTCGCTACGGATGCGATCGAGATCGGCGCCCGGCTTGTCGATTTTGTTCACTGCTACAACCAGTGGAACGCCAGCCGCTACAGCGTGCTGAACAGCTTCAATGGTCTGCGGCATCACGCCGTCGTCCGCTGCAACCACCAGGATCACGATGTCGGTCGCCTTGGCACCACGAGCACGCATTGCGGTAAACGCGGCGTGACCCGGGGTGTCGAGGAAGGTGACCATGCCGCGTTCGGTTTCAACGTGGTATGCACCGATGTGCTGAGTAATACCGCCGGCTTCGCCAGCAGCTACCTTGGCACGACGGATGTAGTCGAGCAGGGATGTTTTACCGTGGTCAACGTGGCCCATTACGGTCACGACTGGAGCACGGGAGAACGACTCACCTTCAAACTTCAGGGACTCGGCCAGGGAATCTTCCAGGGCGGTGTCGCTGACCAGGGTCACTTTGTGGCCCAGTTCTTCGGCTACCAGTTGAGCAGTTTCCTGATCAAGCACCTGGTTGATGGTCGCTGGAGTACCCAGTTTGAACATGAACTTGATGATTTCAGCAGCCTTGACCGACATCTGATTGGCGAGATCGCCAACAGTGATGGTCTCGCCGATCTGCACATCACGCACGACAGGGCCGGTTGGGCTCTGGAAACCGTGAGCGTTGCGCTTCTTCAGCTTGGCCTTGCCGCGACCACCGCGACGGAAGCCATCGCTTTCTTCGTCGGTAGTGCGTGGTGCCACGCGTGGAGCCGGCGCTTTTTCTTTGACCGAGGCACGATGCGGAGCGTTTTTGCGCTCGCCATCACCGCCACCGCTGCGACGATTGTTATCGTCAGCACGTGGCTTGTCCGGACGGCGCTGTTCGTTCTGCTTGTTGCGAACGTCAGCAGACGGAGCTGGAGCAGCGGCAACCACCGGTGCGCTTTCGCGAACAGGTTCGGCAACTGCAGCCGGCGCCGCAACGGCGTCGCTGGTAGCGTTCTGCGCAGCAGCAGGCTGATTACGCGCTTCTACTTCGGCGCGTTGCTTGGCTTCTTCTTCAGCCTTCTGACGGGCAGCATTTTCTACTGCGCGACGCTCATCCAGTTCACGCTTGCGCTCGGCTTCGATTTCTTCCGGGCTGCGCTGTACGAAAACTTTCTTCTTGCGAACTTCTACGCTGATGCTTTTGCTACCAGCCACACGCAGGGTGCTGGTGGTTTTACGCTGCAGCGTGATCTTGCGTGGTTCTTCCACTTTCGCCTTGTGGCTGCTTTTCAAGTGAGTCAGCAGGGACTGCTTCTCACTGTCAGTCACATTTTCTTCGGCGGCGGTGTGCGGCAGACCTGCCTCACGCATCTGCTGCAACAGGCGCTCTACCGGTGTTTTGACCTCATCGGCCAGTTGTTTCACCGTGACTTGCGTCATGCACTTCTCTCCTCAGGCCGCGCCTAATTACTCGAACCAGTGGGCTCGGGCGGCCATGATCAACTTGCCGGCACGATCATCGTCAATGCCGTCGATGTCGAGCAGGTCGTCAATAGACTGCTCGGCCAGGTCTTCGCGGGTAATTACGCCGCGCACCGCCAGTTCCATCGCCAAATCCTTGTCCATACCCTCAAGCGAGAGCAGGTCTTCGGCCGGATGGGCGTCTGCCAGCTTTTCCTCAGTAGCGATGGCTTTGGTCAACAAACGATCCTTGGCACGAGCGCGAAGCTCGTTGACGATATCTTCGTCAAAGCCGTCGATGTTGAGCATTTCTTCCAACGGTACGTAGGCAATCTCTTCCAGGCTGGTGAAGCCTTCATCTACCAGCACCTGAGCCAGTTCTTCGTCGACTTCCAGCTCGTCGATGAAGTTGCGCAGGATGTCGCCGGTTTCTGCTTGCTGCTTAGCCTGGATGTCCGATTCGGTCATCACGTTCAGGGTCCAGCCAGTCAACTGGCTCGCCAGACGCACGTTCTGACCACCTCGACCGATGGCCTGAGCCAGATTGTCTGCGCCAACGGCGATGTCCATGGCGTGGGCATCTTCGTCAACGATAATTGCCGCAACCTCAGCCGGGGACATGGCGTTGATCACGAACTGAGCCGGGTTGTCATCCCACAGGACGATATCAACACGCTCACCGCCCAACTCACCCGACACTGCCTGGACGCGCGAACCGCGCATACCGATGCAAGCGCCCTGCGGGTCGATGCGTTTGTCCTTGGAGCGGACGGCGATCTTGGCGCGCGAACCCGGATCACGGGACGCTGCCATTACTTCGATCAGGCCTTCGGCAATTTCCGGCACTTCGATGCGGAACAGCTCGATCAGCATTTCCGGCGCGGTACGCGACAGGATCAGCTGCGGGCCGCGGTTCTCGGTGCGGATTTCCTTGAGCAGCGCACGCAGGCGCACGCCGACACGGAAAGTTTCGCGAGAAATGATGTCTTCACGGGCCAGCAACGCCTCAGCGTTGTTACCCAGATCGACGATCACGTTGTCGCGGGTGACTTTTTTCACGGTGCCGGAGATGATTTCTCCCAGGCGCTCGCGATAGGCGTCGACCACTTGAGCGCGCTCGGCTTCGCGAACTTTCTGCACAATGACCTGCTTGGCAGTCTGTGCAGCGATGCGGCCGAACTCGATGGATTCGATCTTTTCTTCAACGACGTCGCCAACCTTGGCGCCAGGATGCGTTTCAGCAACCTTGGTTGGCCAGGTTTCGATGGCCGGATCGTCGAGATCATTCTCTTCAACGACCGTCCAGCGACGGAAAGTTTCGTAAGAACCGGTGTGGCGATTAATCTCCACACGCAGGTCTACTTCGTCTTCAAAACGCTTTTTGGTAGCAGTGGCCAGAGCCAGCTCCAGCGCTTCAAAAATTACGCTTGCCGGTACGCCCTTTTCATTGGATACCGACTCAACAACCAGCAGTACTTCTTTGCTCATCGTACGCCTCGCCTTTCGCAAGCCATTGGATCCGCGGGATCCGCGTCTCAGTCAAAACTGGGAATAATGTTGGCCTTGTCGATCATATCGATCGGCAACAGGAACTCATGGTCGTCTACCTGCACCACGACATCCTGTTCTTCTACACCGCGCAGAAGGCCCTGAAAGTTGCGTCGACCTTCAAAAGGCGAGCGCAGCTTGATCTTCACTTGTTCACCGGCAAATTTTGCAAACTGCTCAAGAGTGAACAGTGGGCGCTCCATGCCAGGCGAGGAAACTTCGAGGGTGTATTCAACGGAAATTGGATCTTCAACATCCAGTACACCGCTGATCTGACGGCTGACAATGGCGCAATCGTCCACCAGCACGCCACCCTCTTTATCGATATAAACGCGCAACATCGAGTGACGACCCTGAGCCGAAAACTCGATACCCCAGCATTCATAGCCCAGGGCCACGACCACCGGGGCCAGCAAGGCCTGCAACTCTTCTAGCTTGCTCGACACCTGAACCCCCTAGTGCATGATATGTGCATGCTTTGCAAAATAAAAAAATGGGCTTAACGCCCATCCTTGAAACGCCGTCGAACAGCGGCGTTGAAAGTGTCCAGCTAACAAAAAGCCCCTTAAAAGGGGCTCCTTAAACTGGTTGCGGGGGCCGGATTTGAACCGACGACCTTCGGGTTATGAGCCCGACGAGCTACCAGACTGCTCCACCCCGCGACAAAGCTGGGGCGGAAGTATACGACCGATCCCTTATAGGGTCAATGTAACCTTCCACCTGCAAGAAAGCCCGCAACAGCGGGCTCTCCTGACTAATTGGTACCGAGAAGGGGACTCGAACCCCTACACCCTATGGGCACAACCACCTCAAGGTTGCGTGTCTACCAATTCCACCACCTCGGCAAAACTACGTTGAAACCCTTCTTACTTCTGCTCTTGAGCTGGAGGTACGTCAGTCGCTGGAGTAGCCGACTTTTGCTCTTGAAGCACCGGGACATCATCAGAAGCCGGTTGTTGTTGCTTAGGCACTTCCAACACTGCTGGATTTGGGAGACCTGCCTGAGTCAGCTGATGAGCCTTCTCTTTAGCAAAGTAACCTAACCCCAAGCTGGTTATGAAGAAACCGGCGGCAAGTATAGCAGTAAACTTACTAAGAAAGGTAGAGGAACCTTGGCTTCCGAACACAGTATTTGAAGCACCTGCTCCGAAAGACGCGCCAGCGTCCGCACCCTTACCCTGCTGCAGCAAAACCAGAGCAACTACGCCCAATGCACCCAGCAGATGAAAAACGACTACGACTGTTTCCAGCATTTTTTCAGTTTCCCGCGGCGCGACAGATCGCACCGAACTCATCTGCATTCAGGGAAGCTCCACCAATGAGCCCCCCATCGATATCCGGCATGCCGAACAGTTCGACCGCATTGGCCGCCTTCACGCTGCCGCCGTATAGAAGGCGCACACCTCGTGCGACTTCAGAATTCTCTGCCGCCAACTGCTCGCGAATGGCTTTATGCACATCCTGAGCCTGTTGCGGCGTTGCAGTCAGTCCGGTACCAATGGCCCAGACAGGCTCGTAAGCGATGACTGCCTTGGCAAAAGCACCTACACCCAGCTCCTCGATGATGCTGCCCAGCTGACGCCCGACAACCTCAAGAGTTTTTCCAGCTTCGCGCTGCTCGAGGGTTTCCCCTATACACAACACCGGAATCAAGCCACATGCCTGTGCCGCTGCGAACTTGCGATTCAGCATCCCGTCTCGCTCGCCCATTATCTGGCGGCGTTCGGAGTGCCCGACAAGCACAAGGGAACAACCTGCATCCACCAACTGACTCGGTGCAATCTCACCGGTCAATGCACCCTGCATGGATTCCACCGCAGAATTCTGCGCACCGACCGAAATCGATTTACCTTTCAAGCCATCAATCACTTGATTGATATACAAGCAAGGCGGGAATACCGCGACATCAACACCGCTTGGCAAGGCCAGATGACGAAGGCCGTTGATCAGCTCAGCGACGCTGGCGCGGGTACCGTGCATCTTCCAGTTACCAGCTACCATAGGGCGACGCATGCTGTACCTCGTCGGTCAAAGTGGGCGCAGATGTTACCCAACACAATCATGGCTTGCAAGCCGTATCAGGCAGAAACTTCAGTTACCAGTTTTGCCAGCTCTTCGGCGTAGTTGCGAACCTGGGTTTCGTCCTCGCCTTCGACCATTACGCGCACCAGCGGCTCTGTCCCGGACTTGCGCAAAAGCACGCGCCCGCGCCCCGCCATTGCCTGGGTAACGCGCGCACTGGCCTCCTTGACAGCCGGGTGTTCCAGCGGACTTTCGCCACCACCAAAACGCACATTGATCAGTACCTGAGGGCACTTGCGCAATGCCTGGCGGGTTTGCGCCAAACCTTCATTACGGGTCTTCAGCGCCATCAGCACCTGCAACGCAGCGATGATCGCATCACCGGTCGTGGTGTGATTGAAGCAAACGATATGCCCCGAGTTTTCTCCGCCGACCAGCCAGTTGCGTTCAAGCAACTCGGCTATCACGTAGCGGTCACCCACATTGGCACGAATGAATGGAATCGAAAGATCCGCCAGCGCGAGCTCCAGCCCCAGATTACTCATCAGGGTACCAACGACACCGCCCTGCAATTTGCCCCGCTCCTGCAGATCACGAGCGATGATAAACAGCAATTCGTCACCATCGACGATGGCGCCAGTGTGATCAACCATCAGCACCCGATCACCATCACCATCGAAAGCGATACCCAGGTCGGCATGCTCGGCGAGCACCGAAGCCTGCAACTGACCCATATGGGTCGAGCCGCAGTTTTCATTGATATTCAGACCGTTTGGCTGCGCTGACAGCACAACGACTTCTGCCCCCAGTTCGCGGAAGACACTCGGAGCCACCTTATAGGTCGCACCATGCGCACAGTCGATAACGATCTTGAGACCGGAAAAACTGGTCCCGGTTGGCACACTGCTCTTGCAGAATTCAATGTAGCGACCTGATGCATCGTTGATTCGCGACACTTTACCGATCTTGCTCGAGTCGACCACAGTCATCGGGGTATCGAGCAACTCCTCGATCATCAACTCCAGCTCATCTGGCAGCTTGGTGCCCTTACCGGAGAAAAACTTGATGCCGTTATCGTCATGCGGATTGTGCGAGGCACTGATCACGATACCGGCCTCAGCCTGAAACGTGCGCGACAGATAGGCAATGGCCGGCGTCGGCATAGGACCCAGCAACATCACATCGGCCCCCGCCGATGTCAGACCAGCCTCAAGTGCCGACTCGAACATATAACCGGAAATCCGCGTGTCCTTGCCGACCAGCACCTTGCAAGCGCCCATTTTGCGGAACGCCATGCCGGCAGCCCAGCCGAGCTTGAGCATGAAGTCAGGAGTAATCGGGTATTCACCGACTCGACCACGAATGCCGTCAGTACCAAAGTATTTCTTGCTCATAAGTGCTCCATCATTCTTATTCGGCTGATTCCACGGCCGCGATCATGCGCACCACGTCTACCGTTTCCGCTACATCATGGACGCGCAATATACGCGCCCCCTTCACCGATGCCAGCGCCGCCAGTGCCAGACCACCATGCAGCCGTTCGCCGACAGGACGATTCAAGGCCTGCCCGATCATGCTTTTTCGGGAAACTCCGACAAGCAAAGGCCTGCCCAGGGCATGGAAGGCTTCCATGTGCTTGAACAAGCTTAGGTTGTGCTGCAGGGTTTTGGCGAAACCGAAACCCGGGTCAAGAATGATCCGCTCCTCAGGAATACCGGCCGCCGCACACTGCGCCATGCGCTCGGCTAGAAAATCACCGACTTCGCGCGTGACATCCTGATACTGCGGATTGTCCTGCATGTCTCCAGGCTCACCGAGCATATGCATGAGACACACCGGCAAACCCGTAGCCGCCGCCGCATCCAGCGCGCCATCGCGCCGCAGTGACCGCACATCGTTGATCAACCCGGCACCCAATCGTGCGGTTTCGCGCATAACGGCTGGCGTAGAAGTGTCCACCGAAATGATCACATCCAACTCGCGATTGATCAGCTCGACGATCGGCGCCACACGCTCAAGCTCTTCGAGCGGTGACACCGCGCGCGCGCCTGGGCGAGTGGACTCGCCACCGACATCAATCAGCGTCGCACCCGCTGCAACCATAGCCTCGGCGTGGCGCAAAGCCGCATCGAGCTGGCTGTATTGGCCGCCGTCGGAGAAAGAATCAGGGGTGACATTGAGAATACCCATGACATGCGTCTGGGCCAAATCAAGAACCCGGTTGCCGCAAGGCAACCGGGTCAGGGACTGTACAGAAGTCATTTCAAACCTTAAACGTCAGCAGCCGGACCGCCAATCGGTGTTTCCGGACGCTCGTCACGAACCACCGGAGGTGGTGGTGTACCAGTGCCCCCCGACCAATCACGAGGCTCGCGTGGTGTACGACCCGCCATGATGTCGTCGATCTGTTCAGCGTCGATCGTTTCATACTTCATCAACGCATCAGCCATGGCATCAAGCTTGTCACGGTTGTCCGTGAGAATCTGTTTGGCCGTGCCGTAGCACTGATCAATGATGCTGCGCACTTCGGAGTCGATCAGCTTGGCTGTCTCACCAGAGAAGCTGGCAGCCTGACCGCCACCGCCGCGACCGAGGAACACTTCACCCTCTTCTTCGGCGTACATCAACGGACCGAGTTTTTCCGACAGGCCCCACTTGGTGACCATGTTCCGCGCAATCTGACTGGCACGCATAATGTCGTTGGAAGCGCCGGTGGTCACACCGTCGAAACCGAGGGTCATTTCCTCAGCGATACGGCCACCGTACAGCGAGCAGATCTGGCTGATCAGCGCACGCTTGGACAGACTGTAACGATCTTCTTCCGGCAGGAACATTGTCACACCCAGCGCACGACCGCGCGGAATGATCGATACCTTGTAGACCGGATCATGCTCAGGCACGACGCGACCGACAATGGCGTGGCCAGCTTCGTGATAAGCGGTGTTCTGCTTCTCTTTCTCGGACATGACCATGGATTTGCGCTCGGCGCCCATCATGATCTTGTCTTTGGCCAGTTCGAACTCTTTCATTTCGACGATGCGCTTGCCGCTACGTGCAGCGAACAAAGACGCTTCGTTGACCAGGTTAGCCAGGTCAGCACCGGAGAAGCCCGGAGTACCACGCGCGATAACGGCCGGAGCGACGTCGTCACCCATTGGCACTTTGCGCATGTGTACTTTGAGGATTTGCTCACGACCACGGATATCTGGCAGACCAACGACAACCTGACGGTCGAAACGGCCCGGACGCAGCAGCGCAGGGTCGAGGACGTCTGGGCGGTTGGTTGCAGCGATAACAATGATGCCATCGTTCATTTCGAAGCCGTCCATCTCAACCAGCAACTGGTTGAGGGTCTGCTCACGCTCATCGTGACCGCCACCCATGCCGGCGCCACGATGGCGACCGACGGCGTCGATTTCGTCGATGAAGATGATGCAAGGAGCGTGCTTCTTGGCCTGCTCGAACATGTCGCGAACACGGCTGGCACCGACACCGACGAACATCTCGACGAAGTCAGAACCGGAAATGGTGAAGAACGGAACCTTGGCTTCGCCGGCAATCGCCTTGGCCAGCAAGGTTTTACCGGTACCCGGAGGACCGACCATCAGCACACCGCGAGGAATACGACCGCCCAGGCGCTGGAACTTGCCCGGGTCACGGAGGAATTCAACCAGCTCGCCGACTTCTTCCTTGGCTTCGTCGCAACCGGCAACGTCAGCCAGAGTGGTTTTCACCTGATCTTCGGAGAGCAGGCGCGCCTTGCTCTTGCCGAAGCTCATCGGTCCGCCCTTGCCGCCGGCACCGCCCTGCATCTGGCGCATGAAGAACATGAACACCGCGATGATCACCAGGATCGGGAAGCTGGCTACCAGCAATTGGGTCCAGATGCTTTGCTGCTCAGGCTGCTTGCCTTCAACCACAACATGGTTGTCGACCAGGTCGCCGATCAGGCCATTGTCCTGGATTGCCGGACGAATGGTCTTGAAGCTATCGCCATCATTGCGCTTGCCGGTAATCACATAACCATCAACGGCTACGCGCTCGACCTTGCCATCCTTGACCTGCTGGATGAAGTCGGAATAGTTGAGGGTCTGCGGCTCGTTAGGGCTGGAGAAGTTGTTCATCACCGTCACCAGGACAGCCGCGATGATCAACCACAGGATCAGATTCTTTGCCATATCGTTCAATTAACTACCCTCTGAAGCAAGCTCCGCTACTGGCGCGCGCTTCGCATGATATTCACCGGCCTAACTTACTACATTACCTACAACTCTGGCAGGCGCCGTCTGTAACCCTTTGTGAAACACTTTCTACACAATATTCGCTTATGCACGCGGAGCGAAATACGAAAAACCTATCACCCCACCAAAAAACCTCGTTTTACTCGCTACGACCGCGGTAGCCCCAAGCCAACATGTATTGCTCACGGGAACTGCCACGGGAAGAGTCTGGCTTGATCATCTGAATCTTGTCGAATTTCTTCCGAGCATCCTTCAGGTAAACATCAAACCCTTCGCCCTGAAAAATCTTGATCACAAAATTTCCACCCGGCTTGAGGATCCGTTCCGCCAGATCAAGCGCCAACTCGCAAAGGAACATGGCTTTCGGCATATCCACTTCAGGCGTACCACTCATATTGGGGGCCATATCGGAAATCACAAGGTCCACCTGCGAATTACCCACGGCTTCTAGAATCCGCCCGAGCACTTCATCCTCGGTGAAATCGCCCTGAATGAAAGTCACGTCCGGAATGCTGTCCATTTCCAGGATGTCCGAGGCGATCAGACGTCCCTGACCACCGATCAGCCGGCTAGTCACCTGCGACCAGCCACCGGGCGCAGCACCCAGGTCGACAACGCTCATACCGGGACGGATCAGCTTGTATTTCTCCTGGATCTCCAGAAGTTTGTAGCTCGCACGCGAGCGGTAGCCATCCTTCTGTGCTTGCTTCACATAGGGATCGTTGACATGTCGTTTCAGCCAACCAAGGCTTGTCTTGGAACGCGCCATTGGGCACCTCGATGATTAGGGTCGTGATTAATTGGGCGGATCCACGAGCCCTCGGGTAAAATGGCCGCCATTTTACAGAATCCAGACGAAAGGGTCAGATTATGCCGCTCACTCCAGAGCAGAAGAAACAGTACAAATCCATTGGCCACCACCTGAAACCGGTTTTGACGGTGGCTGACAACGGTTTGACTGAAGGTGTTTTAGCCGAACTTGAACGCGCTTTGGCGGACCACGAGCTGATCAAGATCAAGCTCAACATCCTAGATCGCGAGTCGCGCCTGGCGCATATCGCAGAACTGTGCAAGGTCGGCAAAGCGGACCTGGTACAGGTCATCGGCAAGATGGCACTGGTTTACCGCAAGAACTTCAGCGTCAACAAGCAGCTGTCGAACGTTCATCGCTTCAAGTGATGACAAGGGTCAAGGGTGTGCTTCGCGCACCCTGCCACTCCATCCCGGCACCGGCTGCATCACCAGCACCAGCCCGGAAAAGCCCAGAACCAGATAACTGAAGACCTGCCAGCGCTGCGCATCCGGCCAGCCGACACGCACTGCGACAAACATCGCACACGCATACAACGCCATCAGCAACACCTGCCCGCGAAAATCCCGCCATAGACTGGCAAGACCCTCAGCTTGAACCAGCACCAGCGCCTGAAAGATCACGCATGCGGCGGCGAATCCCACCACTAGCACTTCGAATGCACTGGCCACCTCATCGATCAGCAGCGGTGCCAGGCCAATCTTGCCCAACGCCGGCTGCAAACCGAGATGAATCAGCCATAGACCGCCAACCCAAAGCATCTGGGTCAGCTGCCAAAGCATGGCGCCCGCATGCAGCGGGCGCCCTTTTTCAGATGTGACGGACTTCGACAATCTCGTACTCGATCACGCCGCTTGGCGTTTTCACGGCGACCACATCGCCCTCTTCCTTGCCAATCAAGGCACGGGCCAAAGGCGAGCCGACCGAAATCTTGCCAAGTTTGAAGTCAGCCTCATCCTCACCCACGATGTGGTAAGTGACGCTTTCGTCAGTCTCGACGTTGGCGATTTCGACGGTGGTACCGAAAATCACTTTGCCAGTGTGCGGAATGGTCGTGACATCGATGATGACCTGATTCTGAATCCGGCCTTCGATATCACGAATCCGCGCCTCGACCATGCCTTGCTGTTCGCGGGCAGCATGGTATTCAGCGTTTTCCTTCAAGTCACCCAACTCGCGAGCCGTACCAATGTCCTGGCTGAGCTTCGGACGGACGACCTTGGTCAGGTGAGCGTGTTCTTCTTCCAGGGCTTTGGCGCCCTGGACGGTCATTGGGTATTTGATCATGCCTTCAATCCTGCGTGTAGATCCTGCAAGCGGCGCACGGTTTTTTCAGGACCGAACTTCAGCGCTTCACAGATAGCTTCGCCAGCAGCAATAGTGGTTGTGCAGTAAATCTTGTGCTGCAAGGCATTACGACGAATGGAGTACGAATCAGCGATCGACTGACGACCTTCAGTGGTGTTGATGATCAGGGTGACTTCGTCATTCTTGATCATGTCGACCACGTGCGGACGACCCTCAGTCACTTT
Source organism: Pseudomonas sp. 3B-A001-10F (assembly GCF_056313565.1). Lineage (NCBI taxonomy): Bacteria > Pseudomonadati > Pseudomonadota > Gammaproteobacteria > Pseudomonadales > Pseudomonadaceae > Pseudomonas > Pseudomonas sp. 3B-A001-10F. The sequence continues at coordinate 93,262 of NZ_JBQYFW010000016.1, read as the reverse complement.
GTTCACACGGCGCACTTTCAGACCTGCGGCTTCGATCAGCTTGGCAGTGCCGGCAGTGGCTACCACTTCGAAGCCCAAGTTGATCAGATCGCGGGCCACGCCTGCAACCAGTGGCTTGTCGTCGTCACGCACGCTGATGAATGCTGTACCGCCGGTCGGCAGCACTTCGCTGGCGCCCATCTGGGCTTTGGCGAATGCTTCACCGAAGGTGTCGCCGACGCCCATCACTTCACCGGTCGACTTCATCTCTGGGCCGAGAATCGGGTCAACGCCAGGGAACTTGGCGAACGGGAACACCGCCTCTTTCACGCTATAGAAGTTCGGGATGATTTCTTTGGTGAAGCCGATTTCTTTCAGGGTCTTACCGGCCATCACGCGGGCAGCGATCATCGCCAGGGAGACACCGATGCACTTCGATACGAACGGTACGGTACGGGAAGCGCGCGGGTTGACTTCGATGACGTAGATGTCTTCGCCTTGCAGCGCCAACTGCACGTTCATCAGGCCGACAACGCCCAGTTCCAGAGCCATTTTCTTGACCTGTTCGCGCATCTCGTCCTGGATGTGCGCCGGCAGCGAGTACGGCGGCAGCGAGCACGCGGAGTCACCGGAGTGAACGCCAGCCTGTTCGATGTGCTGCATGATCGCGCCGATCACCACGTCTTTGCCGTCACAGACCGCATCCACGTCCATTTCGATGGCGCAGTTGAGGAAGTGGTCGAGCAGCACAGGGCTGTCGTTGGACACTTGCACCGCGTCACGCAGGTAACGCTTGAGCTCGTCTTCCTTGTAAACGATTTCCATCGCACGGCCGCCCAGTACATAGGACGGGCGCACCACCAGCGGGTAACCGATTTTCGCGGCGGCACGAACAGCTTCGTCTTCGCTGCGCACAGTGGCGTTTGGCGGCTGACGCAGGTTCAGGCGCTCAACCATTTGCTGGAAACGCTCGCGGTCTTCAGCGCGGTCGATGGCGTCCGGGCTGGTGCCGATGATCGGCACGCCAGCGGCTTCCAGGGCACGAGCCAGTTTCAGCGGAGTCTGACCGCCGTACTGGACGATCACGCCTTTCGGCTTCTCGACGCGGCAGATTTCCAGCACGTCTTCCAGAGTTACCGGTTCGAAGTACAGACGGTCGGAAGTGTCGTAGTCGGTGGAAACGGTTTCCGGGTTGCAGTTGACCATGATGGTTTCGTAGCCGTCTTCGCGCAGGGCGAGAGCAGCGTGAACGCAGCAGTAGTCGAACTCGATGCCCTGGCCGATACGGTTCGGACCACCGCCCAGAATCATGATCTTGTCGCGACCCGACGGCGCAGCTTCGCACTCTTCCTCGTAGGTGGAGTAGAGGTAAGCGGTGTCAGTGGCGAACTCGGCGGCGCAGGTGTCAACGCGCTTGTAGACCGGGAACACTTCCAGCTTCTGGCGATGAGTGCGCAGGTTCTTCTCGGTCACGCCCAACAGTTTGGCCAGACGCTGATCGGAGAAGCCTTTACGCTTGAGCTTGAACATCAGGTCGCGGTCGATAGCGGACAGACCGAGGGTCTTGACCTTCTCTTCTTCCTTGATCAGATCTTCGATCTGCACCAGGAACCACGGGTCGATCATGTTCATGCCGAAGATGTCTTCGACCGACAGGCCAGCGCGGAAAGCATCCGCCACGTACCAGATACGCTCGGCGCCCGGCACGGTCAGTTCGCGCTTGAGCACGCTCATGCTTTCCGGGTTGCTCAGGTCGAGCTTCTCGTCCAGACCGCAAACGCCGACTTCCAGACCGCGAAGGGCTTTCTGCAGGGATTCCTGGAAGGTACGGCCGATGGCCATGACTTCACCAACCGACTTCATTTGCGTGGTCAGGCGTGCGTCAGCCTTGGCGAATTTCTCGAAGGCGAAACGTGGCAGCTTGGTGACGACGTAGTCGATCGACGGTTCGAAGGACGCCGGGGTCTTGCCGCCGGTGATGTCGTTCGACAGTTCGTCGAGGGTGTAACCCACAGCCAGTTTGGCCGCGACTTTGGCGATCGGGAAACCGGTGGCTTTCGAAGCCAGTGCCGAGGAACGCGATACGCGCGGGTTCATTTCGATCACGACCATGCGGCCAGTGTTCGGGCAGATACCGAATTGCACGTTGGAACCGCCAGTCTCGACGCCGATCTCACGCAGTACCGCCAGCGAGGCGTTACGCAGGATCTGGTATTCCTTGTCGGTCAGGGTTTGTGCTGGAGCCACGGTGATCGAGTCACCGGTGTGCACGCCCATCGGGTCGAAGTTTTCGATCGAGCAGACGATGATGCAGTTGTCCTTTTTGTCGCGGACAACTTCCATTTCATATTCTTTCCAGCCGATCAGCGATTCGTCGATCAGCAGCTCTTTGGTCGGCGACAGGTCCAGACCACGGGCGCAGATTTCTTCGAACTCTTCACGGTTGTACGCGATACCGCCACCGGTGCCGCCCATGGTGAAGGACGGACGGATGATGCACGGGAAACCCAGGGTTTCGAGAACCGCGTTGGCTTCTTCCATGCTGTGGGCGATACCGGAACGCGGGCACGCCAGGCCGATGGACTTCATCGCCTTGTCGAAACGCGAACGGTCTTCAGCCTTGTCGATGGTGTCAGCGTTGGCGCCGATCATTTCTACGCCGAACTTCTCCAGAACGCCTTCGCGCTCCAGATCCAGGGCGCAGTTCAGAGCAGTCTGGCCGCCCATGGTTGGCAGCACGGCGTCCGGGCGTTCTTTTTCGATGATCTTGGCAACGGTCTGCCACTTGATCGGCTCGATGTAGGTCGCGTCGGCCATGTCCGGGTCGGTCATGATGGTGGCCGGGTTGGAGTTCACCAGGATGACGCGGTAACCCTCTTCGCGCAGGGCTTTACAGGCCTGCGCGCCGGAGTAGTCGAATTCGCAGGCCTGGCCGATAACGATCGGGCCAGCGCCGAGAATCAGGATGCTTTTAATGTCTGTACGTTTTGGCATGGGTTTGTCACTCAAATCCGCAGGTCAGTCGGCAAGCCGTCTTGATCGATTTCTGAAGTCTCGAGGGGGCCACCGGTGTCGGGGCCGCCCTCGAGGGCTTCTCTCTACAGTCTCAAGGCGAACGCTTAGCGTCGCTTGGCCATCTCGTTGATGAAGCGGTCGAACAGTGGCGCGACATCGTTCGGGCCCGGGCTCGCTTCAGGGTGGCCCTGGAAGCTGAACGCGCTCTTGTCGGTGCGCTCGATGCCTTGCAGGGTGCCGTCGAACAGCGATTTGTGGATCGCACGCACGTTGACTGGCAGGGTTTCTTCGTCTACCGCGAAACCGTGGTTCTGGCTGGTGATCATCACGACGCCCGTGTCCAGATCCTGCACTGGGTGGTTAGCACCGTGGTGGCCGTGGCCCATTTTCAGGGTCTTGGCGCCGGAGGCCAGAGCCAGCAGTTGGTGACCGAGGCAGATGCCGAATACCGGAATTTCGGTTTCCAGGACTTCCTTGATCGCCTTGATCGCGTAGTCGCATGGCTCCGGATCACCAGGGCCGTTGGACAGGAACACGCCGTCCGGCTTCAGTGCCAGCACATCAGCGGCAGGCGTCTGCGCAGGTACGACGGTGACGCGGCAGCCGCGCTCAACCAGCATGCGCAGGATGTTGACCTTGACGCCGTAGTCGTAGGCAACCACGTGGTAAGGCAGCTCGGAAGCGTCGATGGTCGCGTGGCTGTCGGTTTTCAGATCCCAGACAGTCGAGCGCCACTCGTATTGAGTCTTGGTGCTGACGACTTTCGCCAGATCCATGCCTTTCAGGCCCGGGAAGCCTTGCGCAGCGGCGATGGCCGCTTCTTCGGAGATGTTGTCGCCGGCCATGATGCAGCCGTTCTGTGCGCCTTTTTCACGCAGGATGCGGGTCAGGCGACGGGTGTCGATACCGGCGATTGCCACAACGTTGTTGGCTTTCAGGTAGTCGGACAGGGACATCGTGTTACGCCAGTTGCTCGCTACCAGCGGCAGGTCACGAATGACCAGGCCAGCGGACCAGACGCGGTCGGACTCGGCATCTTCCGGCGTGGTGCCGGTGTTGCCGATGTGCGGGTAAGTCAGGGTAACGATCTGTTGGGCGTAGGAAGGATCGGTAAGGATTTCCTGATAGCCGGTCATTGCGGTGTTGAACACCACCTCACCAACGGTTTGACCGTCGGCACCAATGGCTTCGCCGCGAAAAATGCTGCCATCAGCAAGGGCAAGTATGGCTGGCTTAGTCAAGAAGACCTCCCGTAAATAACGCATGAAAGGGCGATCGCAGGTTGTAAAAAAGCGGAGTGACGTATGGACACGTCACCCCGCTTCTTCACTGAATTATTCTGCGCGCTTTTAGTGGACACACTAAAGCTGTAGCTTACAGAAAAAGGCTTTTTTGGTCCACCGCTAAAGAGCCGAAAAGGCCGGAGAATGCGACAGGTCGTCGCCAAGCGGAGAAAAACCAGCGCAAACAGGGCGTTTGCGCCGGGTTCAGCAGTGTATCAACGCAGGTCGAGCACGTCTTGCATGTCGTACAGACCCGGCTCGCGACCATCCAGCCACATCGCGGCACGCACCGCGCCCTTGGCGAACGTCATACGGCTAGACGCCTTGTGCGTGATCTCCAGGCGCTCACCTTCGCAGGCGAACAACACGGTGTGATCACCGACCACATCACCACCACGCACAGTGGCAAAACCGATGGTTTCACGCTCACGAGCGCCGGTATGACCCTCACGACCGTACACCGCGACTTTCTGTAAATCACGATCAAGCGCACTGGCAATCACTTCACCCATGCGCAACGCCGTACCCGACGGCGCATCGATCTTGTGCCGGTGATGGGCTTCGATGATTTCGATATCCGCATCATCACCCAGCACGCGCGCCGCCATGTCGAGCAGCTTCAGCGACAGATTGACGCCGACACTGAAGTTGGCCGCGAACACGATCGGAATATCTTTGCCCGCGTCGGCCAGCAACTGCTTCTGCGCCGCGTCCAGCCCGGTGGTACCAATGACCATGGCCTTGCCGGCCTTGCGGCAGAACGCGAGGTTTTTCAGCATCACTTCCGGCAGCGTGAAGTCGATCAACACATCGAACTCTTCAGCCACAGCTTCGATATGCCCGGACAGCGGCACACCGATACGCCCCAGCGAGGCCAGCTCCCCCGCATCGACGCCGATCAGCGTGCTGCCAGGACGAACCACCGCGGCGGTCAAACCGGTCAGCGGCGCGCGCTGCTGCACGGCCTCGACCAGAATCTTACCCATGCGCCCAGCAGCGCCCATCACAGCTATACGTCGCATGCCGACTCCTTACAGATCGCCGAAGAAGCGCTTCACGCCGTCGAACCAACCGGTGGTTTTCGGCGAGTGGCTATTGTCGTCGGCCAGCGAGCTGCGGAATTCTTCCAGCAGTTCGCGCTGACGACGATTCAGATTGACCGGAGTTTCGACCGCAACGCGGCACATCAGATCGCCCGCACCGCCGCCACGTACCGGCGCCACGCCTTTACCGCGTACGCGGAACTGCTTGCCGGTCTGGGTGCCTTCAGGGATTTTCAGTTTGACGCGACCGTCGAGGGTCGGAATTTCCAGCTCGCCGCCCAGCGCCGCATCAACGAAGCTGATCGGCACTTCGCAGAACAGATGCTTGCCATCGCGCTGGAAGATGTCGTGCTCGCGGACATTGATAACCACATACAGGTCGCCCGTCGGGCCGCCCTGCGTACCCGCTTCGCCTTCGCCGGACAGACGAATGCGGTCACCGGTATCGACGCCGGCCGGCACTTTGACCGACAGGGTTTTGTACTCTTCAACGCGACCGTCACCGTGGCAGGAATCGCACGGATCGGAAATGATCTTGCCCTGACCATGGCAACGCGGGCAGGTTTGCTGCACCGAGAAGAAGCCCTGCTGCATGCGCACCTGACCGATGCCGCCGCAGGTCGGGCAGGTCGATGGCGACGAGCCTTTCTTGGCACCCGAACCGTCGCACGGCTTGCAGTTGACCAGTGTCGGAACACGGATATTCACCGACGTGCCGCGCACTGCTTCTTCCAGATTCAGTTCCAGGGTGTAGCGCAAGTCGCTGCCACGCTGAGCGCCGCCACGGGAACCGCCGCGACCGCCACCGAAGAAATCACTGAAGACATCACCGAAGATGTCCGAGAAGTTCTGACCGCCGAAACCGGCGCCACCGCCACCCATGCTCGGGTCGACGCCGGCATGACCATACTGGTCGTACGCCGCACGCTTGCTCGAGTCGGACAGTACTTCGTAGGCCTCATTGGCCTCCTTGAACATATCTTCCGACGCTTTGTCACCGGGATTACGGTCCGGGTGGTGTTTCATCGCCAGGCGGCGATAGGCCTTCTTCAGCTCCGCCTCGCTTGAGCCGCGCTCAACACCCAACACTTCGTAATAGTCACGCTTTGCCATAAGTCTTCTGCACTCTTGAGGACGTTCGGCAAACCCCTCCTGAGGATGGCCAAACTCGTTGAGCCCCAATACAGGCCCGGACCCAACTCACGTCAATTCAACGATCCTGGTCTTTGTTTCTTGCGGTACTTGCGGCGCGAAAAGCAGGAGCATTCCCGGCCATACCGCCAACATCCGAACCTTGTCGCATGCTGTAAAAATTCGCGTATTCCAGATACGCCAACGCGGGAGCTAGCTCCCGCGCGGCGACATCCTACCAGTCACTGCCTAAAGGCAGTCAACCGGCCGACCAACAACTTACTTGTGGTCTTTGACTTCTTCGAACTCTGCATCGACAACGTCGTCAGCCTTCTCAGCCGATTCGCCTTGCGGGGCTGCGCCATCAGCTGGCTGCGCCTGTTCGGCGTACATCTTCTGAGCAACCGGAGCGGAGACTTTCGACAGCTCTTCAACCTTGGCTTCGATAGCGGCCTTGTCGTCGCCTTTGACAGCGGCTTCCAGAGCAACCACAGCAGCCTCGATCGCAGTCTTCTCTTCGGCGGTGACTTTGTCGCCCGCATCAGCAATCATTTTGCGCGTCGAGTGAACCAGTGCGTCACCCTGGTTACGGGCAGCGGCCAGCTCTTCGAACTTGCGGTCTTCCTCAGCGTTGGCTTCGGCGTCACGCACCATGCGCTCGATTTCTTCGTCGGACAGACCGGAGTTGGCCTTGATCACGATCGACTGGGTCTTGCCGGTGGCCTTGTCTTTCGCACCAACGTGCAGGATGCCGTTAGCGTCGATGTCGAAGGTCACTTCGATCTGCGGCACGCCACGTGGAGCAGGTGGAATGTCGGCCAGGTCGAACTTGCCCAGGGACTTGTTCTGAGTGGCTTGCTTACGCTCGCCCTGCAGAACGTGAATGGTCACAGCGCCCTGGTTGTCGTCAGCAGTCGAGAACACTTGCGATTTCTTGGTAGGAATCGTGGTGTTTTTCTCGATCAGCGCGGTCATCACGCCACCCATGGTTTCGATACCCAGGGTCAGCGGGCTGACGTCGAGCAGCAGAACGTCTTTCACGTCACCAGCCAGAACAGCGCCCTGAATCGCAGCACCCATGGCAACAGCTTCGTCCGGGTTAACGTCTTTACGAGCTTCTTTACCGAAGAAATCGGTAACCAGCTTCTGTACCAGCGGCATACGGGTCTGACCACCGACCAGAATCACGTCGTTGATCGCGCCAACGTCCAGACCGGCGTCTTTCATGGCGATGCGGCAAGGTTCGATGGTGCGCTGAACCAGGTCTTCAACCAGTGCTTCGAGCTTGGCACGCGAGATCTTCACGTTCAGGTGCTTAGGACCGGTCGCGTCTGCAGTGATGTACGGCAGGTTGACGTCGGTCGACTGAGCGGACGACAGTTCGATCTTGGCTTTCTCAGCGGCTTCTTTCAGGCGCTGCATGGCCAGCGGGTCACCTTTGAGGTTCATGCCGCTTTCTTTCTTGAATTCGTCAACGAGGTAGTCGATCAGACGAATGTCGAAGTCTTCACCGCCGAGGAACGTGTCACCGTTGGTGGCCAGAACTTCGAACTGGTGCTCGCCATCAACTTCAGCGATCTCGATCACGGAAACGTCGAAAGTACCGCCACCCAGGTCATAAACGATCACGGTGTGATCGCCCTTGGCCTTGTCCATACCGTAAGCCAGAGCAGCTGCGGTCGGTTCGTTGATGATGCGTTTTACGTCCAGACCAGCGATGCGGCCGGCGTCTTTGGTCGCCTGACGCTGGCTGTCGTTGAAGTAGGCCGGAACGGTGATCACCGCTTCGGTCACGGTCTCGCCGAGGTAGTCTTCGGCGGTCTTCTTCATCTTCTTCAGAATTTCAGCCGAGATTTGTGGCGGTGCCATTTTCTGGCCGTTCACTTCAACCCAGGCGTCGTTGTTGTCAGCCTTGACGATCTTGTAAGGGACCATCTGGATGTCTTTCTGCACAACTTCTTCGTCGAAACGACGACCGATCAGACGCTTCACCGCGTACAGAGTGTTGTGCGGGTTGGTCACAGCCTGACGCTTGGCCGACTGACCTACCAGAATTTCGCCATCGTTGGCGTAAGCGATGATCGACGGCGTGGTACGCGCGCCTTCAGCGTTTTCAATAACTTTTGCTTTGCCGTTTTCCAGCACGGAGACGCAGGAGTTGGTAGTCCCCAGGTCGATACCGATAATTTTGCCCATGTTAACTCTCCCGAAACTTTGGATTTTTTTGCCGCAGCAGTGGTGGCTGACTGCGGTAATACTTAAACGCTTGACTTCTAAATGGGGGCCTTGCGGCTAATTTCAAGCCTTCTCGTCAATCGAAGGCGAAATTGGCGCAGGCGCCTTGCTGACCACAACCATGGCCGGACGCAGCAGGCGACCGTTGAGCTGGTAGCCCTTCTGGAACACCTTCAGAACGCTGTTCGGTTCTACGTCGGCGCTTTCTTGCATGGCCATCGCCTGATGCTGAACGGCGTTGAACGGTTCGCCGTGCGGATCGATCGCTTCCAGCTGATAACGCTTGAGGGTGTCATGGAACATTTTCAGCGTCAGCTCGATGCCTTCGCGCATCGGACGAATGCTTTCGTCGTCCGGGTTCGACAGCTCGAGGCCGCGCTCCAGGCTGTCGACGATCGGCAATAGGTCGCCAGCGAATTTTTCCAGGGCAAACTTGTGCGCCTTCTCGACGTCCTGCTCGGCACGGCGACGGACGTTCTGCAGATCGGCAGCAACACGCAGAGATTGATCCTGCGCGGCGGCCAATTGCTCTTCGAGCACTTGTACACGGGTCGCCAGGTCATCACCCGAACCTTCGGGCGCCTGATTGGCTTCTGGGTTTTGCGTATCTACTGTCTGTTCGTCAGCCATAGAATTCTCCTTTCAATTTCGTCCGCGAGCCTGACTCGCGCTTCTGCCCCGATATATGGGGCCGCAAAATCAGGCTTCAAGGGCCTTCAAACATTAACCCTACAAAAAAGTGTCGAATCTTCATTCCTCAATGCACTAAGCAGATTTTCGGTTCAAGCAAATCGACCTAAGGGAGGGCATTGTCAGCGCGAAACAAAACACTGTATAAATAACCAGACCTTTAGCTTGGGAGCGGCCTTTATGCTGGTGCACCTGTCCGTACATAACTACGCCATCGTTGAACATCTCGATCTCGAACTTGATCGCGGGATGAGCGTGATCACGGGTGAAACCGGCGCCGGCAAGTCGATCATGCTCGACGCGCTGGGCCTGACCCTCGGCGATCGTGCCGACAGCGGCGTGGTGCGCCCCGGCGCCGACAAGGCCGACATCCTCGCGACCTTCGATCTGGCGGACATCCCTGAAGCCAGCGCATGGCTGGCCGAGCGTGACCTGGAGACCGACGGCCCGTGCATTCTGCGCCGGGTGATCACCTCCGAAGGTCGTTCACGCGGCTACATCAACGGCACCCCCTGCCCGCTCGGCGACCTCAAGTCATTGGGCGAGTTGTTGATCGATATCCATAGCCAGCATGAACACCAGTCCCTGCTGAAAACCGATACTCACCGCCGCCTGCTGGACGAGTACGCCGGCGCTACCGACCTGGCCCGCCAGGTTCAGCTCGCCGCCCAGCGCTGGCGCCAGACTCGCCAGGAGCTGGAGCGCCTCTCCAATTCCGGCGACGAACAACGCGCCCGCCATCAATTGCTGAGCTATCAACTTGAAGAGCTGGAAAACCTCGGCCTCGGTGATAACGAGCTGGAGCAACTTGAGCAGGAACACAAAAACCTGACCAACGCCGAAACCTTGCTGGGCATTTGTCGGCAAGTGGTCGAACAATGCAGCGAAAGCGATTCCGGCAATGTATTGAATGCACTGACTGCCAGCCTCAATCGCCTGTCGAGCGTGAACAATTCCGTTGGCGCACTGGGCGAAGCGAGCAGTTTGCTCACCAGCGCACAGATTCAGGTCGAAGAAGCCGTTGGCGAACTCAATCGCTTCCTCGATAACTTCGATGCCGATCCGGCGCGCCTGCAATATCTGGAAGAACGTCTCGACGCTATTTATACCCTGGCGCGCAAACACCGGATTCAACCCACCGAAGTCGGCGAAATGCAGCAGAAACTGCTGGATGAGATCGAAACCCTCAACGCCAATGACGAATCCATTGAGCGCCTGGGTGAAGAATTGGCCTCCTACGCCCGCCACTATCAGGAGAAAGCCCGAGAACTGAGCGATTTGCGTCATCAGGCCGCCGGCAGTCTCGCCAGTGCTGTTGAGCAGGAAATTCAGCGACTGGGCATGCCGGGGGGTCGCTTCACCATCGAATTGAAGGCCAACAGCAGCGACGAGTTATTGCCCAACGGGCTGGAACAGGTCGAATTGCTGGTCAGCGCCAACCCGGGCCAGCCGCTGAAGGCGCTGGCGAAAGTCGCTTCCGGCGGTGAGCTGTCACGGATCAGCCTGGCGATTCAGGTCATCACCGCACAGACATCCCGTGTTCCGACGCTGGTATTCGACGAAGTGGACGTCGGCATCGGTGGCCCGACCGCAGAAATTGTCGGCCAACTGTTGCGCCGTCTCGGCGATCGCGGCCAGGTACTGACTGTCACGCACTTGCCGCAAGTGGCCGCGCAAGGCCATCAGCATCTGTTCGTGCACAAGGTGCGCGGTGAAGAGGCAACGCACACTGCCGTTTCCAAACTGAGCAAGAATGACCGTATAGAAGAAGTGGCACGGATGCTCGGCGGCATCGATCTGACCAAGGAATCCCTGGCCCACGCGAAAAAAATGGTGGTCACTGCCAAGGTTTAGCAATGACAGAAAGCACGAAGGCGACCCTTGGGTCGCCTTCGTTCGTTTCGCGAATGTGAAATTCGCGCGACATGCTTACTTTTTCTTGCGCACGTACAGCACCAGATTGTGATCTACCAGATCAACACCGTGCTCCTCGGCAATTGCCTTCTGGAGCTTTTCGATTTCCGGGCTGACGAATTCGACGACTTCACCGGTTTCCACGTTGACCATATGGTCGTGGTGGCCACCGTCGGCCAATTCGAATACCGCATGGCCGCCGTCGAAGTTGTGACGGACCACGAGGCCAGCCGCTTCGAACTGGGTCAGAACACGGTAAACCGTGGCCAGACCGACGTCCTCACCAGCCTCCATCAACGCCTTGTAGACGTCCTCGGCACTCATGTGACGCTGCTCTGTAGAGTCGAGCATTTGCAGGATCTTGACCCGTGGCAGGGTCACTTTGAGGCCGGCTTTGCGTAGTTCGCTATTTTCAACCATGGTCAGCTTTCTCGCGATGCTGCTTCGCAGCTTCTCTTAATGCGGGTATGATCGGCGTTTACGTTGTCCCAGCCAAGATAGTGGAAGTCGCCCACCGATGCAAAACACCAAGCTCTTGCTAACCAGTTTCACCTTTGTGGGACTGCTCGCACTCGCCGGTTGTTCATTCCCCGGGGTTTACAAAATCGACATCCAGCAGGGCAATGTCGTCACGCAGGACATGATAGACCAGTTACGCCCGGGAATGACCCGGCCGCAAGTACGGTTTATCATGGGTAACCCTCTGCTTGTCGACACGTTCCATGCCGATCGCTGGGATTATCTGTACAGCCTGCAACCGGGTGGCGGTGAACGCCAACAGGAACGCATCAGCGTTATTTTCAACTCAAACGACCAGCTTGTCAGCCTGTCCGGTGACTTTATGCCGGGCGTAAGCCGTGATGAAGCCATTCTCGGCAAGGACAATGGCACGACCGTGACCGCTCCTGCTGAAAACGCCGAGAAGCCAAAACCGGAAAAACCGGTCAAGCCAGGTTCCTTGCTGGATCAGATCCAGAAGGACGTCGATGGTGTGGAAACCGTTCCGGTTCCAACACCAGAGCCGCTGGACACCTCGCCGCAATAATTTGCGACGCAATAAAAAACCCGGAAATTCCGGGTTTTTTATTGCCTGCGATTTGGCTTTTTACGCGTTTCGCGCTTTGGCCTCGGCAGCCTTGGCCGCTCGCAAGCGTCGAACCTCTTTCGGATCGGCAAGCAATGGGCGGTAAATCTCGATGCGCTCCCCTGCCTGAATAACCCGCGAGTCCGGGTCAGCAACCACTTTGCCAAAGATGCCCAGCGGGCACTCCGCCAGATTCAACTCGGGAAACTCGCTAGCGATACCCGACGCAAGCACCGCAGCCCGCACCGTCGCACCTTCATTGACACTGAACGAGCGCAATACCTGACGATCCACCGCCGCGTATACCACCTCTATCTCGATCACCGGCTCAACCATGCATCTGCTTGGCGCGCTGACAGAACGCGTCCACCAGCGTATTGGCCGCCTGATTGAACAGCGGCCCCAGCGTCGCGCGCACCAGCGGTCCGGCGTAATCGAACGACAGATCCAGACTGATCTTGCAGGCCTTCTCGTTCAATACCTTGAACACCCACACACCGTGCAACTGATTGAACGGGCCTTCTTCCAGGTTCATTTCAATCGACTGCCCCGGCACCAGCGTATTACGCGTCACGAAATGCTGACTGAGCCCGCCCTTGGCTACGCCAACACTGGCGCGCATATGCTCCGGCGAGCTTTCCAGCACTTCCGCCGAGGAGCACCACGGCAGAAATTCCGGGTAGCGCGCCACGTCGTTGACCAGGTCATAGAGAAATTGCGCCGGGTACGGCAGCAACGCCGATCGTTGAATATGTGTCGTCATGTGAGCGTTACTTCCAGAGCTGAGCGGCAAACACTACAAGAATGCCGATGGGCGCCACGTAGCGCATCAAGAACAAAGACAGGGCGAACAGTAGCGGATTGCGGATCGACAACTCGTCGCGTACCGCTTCACGCCCCATCACCCATCCGGCAAACAGCACGAAACACAAGCCACCGAGCGGCAGCATGATCCGTGAGGTGAAGAAATCGATCACACCAAAGAAGTCCAGACCGCTCTGCGCCCCCCATTGGTAGAGATGGAACATCCCGCCTTCGTTCACGAAAAATTTGGCTTCCTTCCAGATATTGAAGGAGAACACCGTGCCCAGACCGACGAACCAGCAAGTGAAGGCAAGCCAGAAAGTCACCCACGCGCGGCTGACTTTGGTGCGCTCAACCAAGTAGGCAACCATCGGTTCCAGAAGGGAGATCGCCGAGCTCCAGGCAGCGATCGCCACCAGCACAAAGAACACCACGCCCATCAACTGCCCGAACGCCACATTACCAAAGGCAAATGGCAGACTGACGAACATCAGCCCCGGTCCTTCGCTAGGGTTCAGGCCTCCGGCAAATACAATCGGGAACAAGGCCAGACCGGCGATCAGCGAAACAAAGGTATCGAGCAGCGCCACACCGACAACGGTGCCCGACAACGATGAGCTCTTCGGCATATAAGCACCGTAGATCATGATCGAACCGACACCGACGCTCAGCGAGAAGAACGCGTGCCCCATGGCCGGCAACAAGCCGTCGAGGACTTTTTCCGGGTGGAAGTCAAACATGAAATGCACGCCCTCCATGAAATGCCCGGTGGTCATGCTGTAACCCAGCAACACCAGAATCATCACGAACAGCAGCGGCATCATGATGCGCAGGCTGCGCTCAAGCCCGGCGACCACGCCCTTGGCGATGACGAAGGCCGACAGCAGCATGAAAATCGTATGCCAAAGTGTCAGACGCCATGGATTGGAGATGACATTACCGAAATAGGCGCCGACCTGATCGGCCGTGGCGCCCTGGAAGTCGCCGCGGCCCATGTCGACGATGTAGTCCAGCGACCAGCCGCCGACCACACTATAGAAAGACAGGATCAACAACGCTGTGATCATCCCGGCAAATGCGCCCCACGACCATTTGCCCGAGTGCCCGGCTTCCAGCGCCAGCACCTTCAAGGCGTTCGCCGGACTCTGGCGGGCGCGCCGGCCGATCAGGGTTTCAGCGAGCATAACCGGGATGCCGATCAGCGCGATGCACGCCAGAAACATCAGCACAAAGGCGCCGCCGCCGTAGACCCCGACCATGTAGGGGAACTTCCAGATACTACCCAGTCCCACGGCCGAACCGGTCGCGGCGAGTATGAATACCCAGCGGCTAGCCCAACTGCCGTGGACAGAAACCTTGTCTGTCGACATCGTTTATCACGCCCAAGCGTTAGAAAAAGAGGCCGCATTGTCCGGGATTCACTCAACCTGCTCAAGCACGCAGCAACACCGTAGCCGACGGCGGTTTATCTCCATATAATGCCGCCCCTATGGCTAAACAGAAGAAACACCCAACAGGGACCATCGCGCAGAACAAAAAGGCGCGACACGATTACTTCATCGAGCACAAGTTCGAGGCTGGTCTGGTCCTGGCCGGCTGGGAAGTAAAAAGTCTGCGGGCAAGCAAGCTACAGCTGGTCGACAGCTATGTCCTGCTCAAGGATGGCGAAGCATGGTTGCTCGGCAGCCACATCACGCCTCTGATGACCGCAAGTACCCACGTCATCGCTGACCCGGTGCGCACACGCAAATTGCTGCTCAACCGCCGCGAGCTGGAAAAGCTCGCCGCCGCTGTGCAGCAAAAGGGTTACGCCTGCGTCTGCCTGTCCTGGTACTGGAGCAAGCACATGGTCAAGTGCGAAATTGCTCTGGGCAAGGGCAAGAAGGAATACGACAAGCGTGATACCGAGCGCGAGCGCGATGCCGGTCGCGAACTGCAGCGTGCGGTGCGCAACAAGGGCAAGGAAGACTAGTCTTCCCCCCGAAAGCAAAGATCGCGGCCTGCGACAGCGCCTACAGGGGAATACATATTCCAATGTAGGCGCTGTCGCAGGCTGCGATCTTTTGCTTTGAAAATCACATCCCCTTGCGCCGCTCCGCCCGGGCCATGCGCTGAACCTCTTGCCGCACCTCTTCCAGCACTTCCTGCACATACAAGATATGTCGGCTGGAGACTTCTCGCGCCTGCTCCGCGCGACCTTCAATAATCGCCAGATACAATTCCCGATGCTGGGTGATCAGCATGTCGCGGGTTTCCGTGCGCTGCTTGTACATGCCGCCGATGTTGGTGACGACGTTGCGCTTAAGCAGATCGAACAGTCCGCGAATGGTGTGCAGCAACACCGCGTTATGGCTGGCTTCGGCAATCGCCAAGTGGAATTTCGCATCCGCCGCGCCCTCCTCCGCCCGACTGACTTCATCGTGCCGCGAATAGCAGTCCTGCAGCTCTTCAAACGCGGCGGTCAGTCGCTCACGATCGACATCGGTGGCGCGCAATGCGGCGTAATAGGCGCACGATGCCTCCAAAGTATGCCGAAACTCCAGTAGATCGCGCTGTGCTTCAGGATTGCTTTCGAGCAACTGCAGCAGCGGATCACTGAACGTCGAGCCGAGGCTTTCCACGACATAGTTGCCGCCGCCCTGACGACTGATTAGCAGACCTTTGGCCGCCAGTTTCTGGATCGCTTCACGCAGCGAAGGCCGTGATACGCCAAATTGTTCTGCCAGCGTGCGCTCCGCCGGCAACCGCTCACCGGACTTCAGCGTGCCCTCAAGGATCATCCCCTCAAGTCGCTCGACAATATCGTCAGACAAACGGCGCTGACGTATCTGATCAAACCCCATAACTCATTTCTCCACGATCCCGACCGCTCGCCGGGCTCTCTATTCTGGCCTATCGGCGCCTTGCCGACACCTACCAGACACCACTTGCGCAAACCAGATCAGATGCGATCTGCACCGCTTGTTCGACAAAAGTTTCAGGGCGACAAATTGACACACCGACACCAAGGCTTTTACCCTAGCCAACAGCGATTGTAAATTGGTATTACCAATTATCCAAGAACGCTGACAGTGCCTGACCAACAACAATTAGGGGCCACCCCATATGCAAACCTGGCAACAGCTCTACAGCCCGCTCGGCAGTCTCGGCGTGTCCGCACTCGCGGCCGTCATCCCCATCGTGTTCTTTTTCCTCGCATTGGCGGTGTTCCGCCTCAAAGGCCATGTGGCCGGGAGCATCACCCTCGCTCTGTCGATTGCCGTGGCGATCTTCGCGTTCCACATGCCGGTCGACATGGCCTTCGCCGCTGCCGGGTATGGCTTCGCCTACGGTCTGTGGCCGATTGCCTGGATCATTGTCGCGGCGGTGTTCCTCTACAAACTGACGGTCAAAAGTGGTCAGTTCGAGGTCATTCGCAGCTCGGTGTTATCGATTACTGACGACCAGCGCCTGCAAGTACTGCTGATCGGTTTCTGCTTCGGTGCGTTCCTGGAAGGTGCCGCCGGTTTCGGCGCGCCAGTGGCAATTACTGCCGCGTTGCTGGTCGGGCTGGGCTTCAACCCCCTGTACGCCGCTGGCTTGTGCCTGATCGCCAACACCGCACCGGTAGCGTTCGGTGCACTGGGGATCCCGATCATCGTCGCCGGCCAAGTCACCGGTATCGACGCGTTCAAGATCGGCGCCATGACCGGTCGCCAACTGCCGTTGCTGTCGCTGTTCGTGCCGTTCTGGCTGGTGTTCATGATGGACGGCCTGCGCGGCGTACGTGAAACCTGGCCGGCTGCGCTGGTTGCAGGCCTGAGCTTCGCCATCACCCAATATTTCACCTCGAACTTCATTGGGCCAGAATTGCCGGACATCACCTCGGCGCTGGCCAGCCTGATATCGCTGACCCTGTTCCTGAAAATCTGGCAGCCAAAACGCACCGCAGGCGCGCAAATCGCCGGCGCCACGTCGAGCGCAGCGATCACCGCCAGCGTCGGCGGTTTCGGCCAGAAGCGCACCACCGTGGCGTCGCCTTACAGCCTCGGGGAAATTTTCAAAGCCTGGTCGCCGTTCCTGATCCTCACCGTACTGGTGACCATCTGGACGCTGAAGCCTTTCAAAGCGATGTTCGCCGCTGGCGGTTCGATGTACAGCTGGGTGTTCAACTTCGCGATTCCGCACCTTGATCAACTGGTGATCAAAACCGCACCGATCGTGGCCACCCCTACCGCCATTCCAGCAGTGTTCAAACTCGACCCGATTTCCGCGACCGGCACGGCGATTTTCTTCTCCGCGCTGATCTCGATGCTGGTCTTGAAGATAAACTTCAAAACTGGTCTGACCACTTTGAAAGAGACCTTCTACGAACTGCGCTGGCCCATCCTGTCGATCGGCATGGTGCTGGCGTTCGCTTTCGTCACCAACTACTCCGGCATGTCTTCGACCATGGCGCTGGTGCTGGCCGGTACGGGCGCCGCGTTCCCGTTCTTCTCACCGTTCCTCGGCTGGCTGGGCGTATTCCTCACCGGTTCGGATACTTCATCCAACGCCCTGTTCAGTTCGTTGCAAGCAACCACTGCGCACCAGATCGGCGTCAACGACACCTTGCTCGTGGCGGCGAACACCAGTGGCGGCGTGACCGGCAAGATGATCTCGCCACAATCGATCGCCGTGGCCTGCGCCGCGACCGGTCTGGTGGGCAAGGAGTCGGATCTGTTCCGCTTCACCCTCAAGCACAGCCTATTCTTTGCAACGATTGTCGGTTTGATCACCCTGGCTCAGGCCTACTGGTTCACCGGCATGCTGGTCCACTAAACCTACACGCGAAACAGAAATAACCGACGCCGATCCGTGATTTCGGCGTCAGCAATTCACAACCCGGTCTGTAAGGCTGCTGAAAGCAACGCTCTTTATATTCAGCAGCCGCCACAGACGGATAACCGGGCCCACCCGGAGACACGCCTGATGAGCGAGCTTTTTTACAACGCTGTGCCAAACGCGACCCGCGTGGCACCGCCACTGCCCGAACCTCGGCAATACCCCAGCGAGAAACCGTCGCGGGTCTACCTGTTCGGCACGTGTGTGGTCGACCTGTTCTACCCCGAAGCCGGGATGGACGCGATCCACTTGCTGGAGCGCGAAGGGATCCGGGTCGAGTATCCGCAAGGGCAGAGTTGCTGCGGCCAACCGGCCTACACCTCGGGTTACACCGAGCAGGCGCGGACGGTAGCGCGCTCGCAACTGGCGCTGTTTGCCGGGGATTATCCGGTAGTGGTGCCGTCGGGTTCCTGCGCCGGCATGCTGCGTGAGCATTACGCCGACTTGTTCAAGGACGAGCCGGAGACGTTGAAACAGGTTCAGGCCCTCGCGGCCCGCACCTATGAACTGGCCGAGTTTCTGCTGTTCGTCTGCAAGGTGCAGCTCAAGGACAGCGGCGCACCGGTCAAAGTCGCGCTGCACACTTCGTGTTCGGCACGGCGCGAAATGAACACCCACCTGCACGGCCGCGAGTTGTTGGCGCAGTTGAGCAACGTGGAACGGGTCAACCATGACCACGAAAGCGAATGCTGTGGCTTCGGTGGGACATTCAGCGTCCGTATGCCAGACATTTCCGGCGCGATGGTGGCTGACAAGACCCAAGCGTTGAAGGATTCAGGCGCGCACAAGGTGTTGAGCGCCGATTGTGGCTGTTTGATGAACATCAACGGCGCATTGGAGAAACAAAAAGAAGCGCTGCGCGGGCAACATCTCGCGAGCTTCTTGTGGCAACGAACCGGGGGTGCGCAATGAGCACTTCCGCGATTATTCCTACGGTCGCCGTAGAAGAAGATTTCCGCACCCGGGCACACAATGCCTTGGGCGATCAGCAGCTACGGAACAACTTCCGCACTGCCATGGACTCACTGATGGTCAAGCGGGCAGCCGCTTTCAGTGATGCCCACGAAAGAGAACATTTGCGCGCACTGGGCAATTCGATCAAGGCCCGCGCGCTGTCCAAGCTGCCCGACCTGCTCGAGCAACTGGAACAGAACCTGACCCGCAACGGTGTGACAGTGCACTGGGCGGAAACGGTGGACGAGGCCAATGGCATCGTCTTATCGATCATCCGTGCTCACGAGGCGCGGCAAGTGATCAAGGGCAAATCGATGGTCAGCGAAGAGATGGAGATGAACCATTTCCTCGAGGCTCGGGACATTGAATGTCTGGAGTCCGATATGGGGGAATACATCGTCCAGCTCGACCACGAGAAGCCTTCACACATCATTATGCCGGCGATCCACAAGAATGCCGGTCAGGTCGCGTCCTTGTTCCACGACAAACTTGGCGTGGAATACACCAAGGACGTTGACCAACTCATTCAGATCGGTCGCAGAGTCCTGCGGCAGAAATTCTTCGAAGCGGACATCGGCGTCTCCGGTGTCAACTTCGCCGTCGCCGAAACCGGCACCCTGCTGCTGGTGGAAAACGAAGGCAACGGGCGCATGACCACCACCGTGCCGCCGGTGCACATCGCCGTCACCGGCATCGAAAAAGTCGTGGAAAACCTACGCGACGTGGTGCCGTTGCTGTCACTGCTGACGCGTTCGGCGCTGGGCATTCCGATCACCACTTACGTCAACATGATCTCCGGCCCGCGCAAGGAGCACGAGCTCGACGGCCCGCAGGAAGTGCATCTGGTGTTGCTCGACAACGGTCGCAGTCAGGCCTTCGCCGACAGTGAACTGCGTCAGACCTTGAACTGCATCCGCTGCGGCGCCTGCATGAACCATTGCCCGGTCTACACCCGCGTCGGTGGCCACACCTATGGCGAGGTGTACCCGGGACCGATCGGCAAAATCATCACCCCGCACATGGTCGGTCTGGCCAAAGTCCCCGATCACCCGAGCGCTTCGTCGCTGTGCGGTGCCTGCGGTGAAGTGTGCCCGGTAAAAATTCCGATCCCGGCAATCCTGCGGCGCCTGCGCGAAGAGAACGTCAAAGCCCCGGACAGCCCGAATCAAGTGATGCGCGGTCAGGGCAGCAAATACTCGCGCAAGGAACGTTTCATCTGGAACGCCTGGGCCAGGCTCAACAGCTCGCCGACCTTGTATCGATTGTTCGGCTTCTTCGCCACGCGCCTGCGTGCATTGACGCCGAATAACGTCGGCCCGTGGACACAAAACCACAGCGCGCCGAAACTCGCTGCCCGCTCACTGCACGACATGGCCCGCGAGCATCTGGCCAAACAGGGAGACCGCTGATGAGCGCCAAGCAAAATATCCTCGGCAAGCTGCGGAAAAGTCTGACTGGCGCCACACCGATTGCCGACAACTTCGATGTCGAACTAGTGACGCAGCCTTACACCTACAGCGCCGAACAACGCATCCCGCAACTGCGCAAATTGATGGAAGCGGTGCACACCGAAATCCACCTGACCTCGGGCGAAGAATGGCCGGCGTTGCTCGCACAATTGTTGCGCGACCGCCAGTTGCCGAGTTTGTTGATCGCGCCGACGACAGCGCACGGGCAGAAAATCAAACAGCATTGGGCGAACAATCCTGATCTACCGACACTGAAATCCTACGACCGACCAATGGAAGAGTGGAAAGCCGAACTGTTCAACGACACCCCGGCCAGCCTCACCGGCACCCTCGGTGCCATCGCCGCCACCGGCAGCCTGATCCTCTGGCCAACCCGCGAAGAACCGCGGTTGATGAGCCTGGTACCGCCGGTGCATTTCGCCCTGCTCAAGGCCAGCGAAATCCGTGACAACTTCTATCAGGTGCAAGAGGAATTCGTGTGGGCCCAGGGCATGCCGACCAATGCGTTGCTGGTGTCCGGCCCGTCGAAAACAGCGGACATCGAGCAAGTGCTGGCTTACGGCGCCCACGGCCCGAAAGACCTCGTGGTGCTGATCCTGGAGGACCAATGACGCTTCCGGTAAATTTCCTGCGTGATGCGCAACAACTGATTCCAGCCGAGCGCCGTTTTGATGACCCGTTATCGACTCTGGCCTTTGGTACGGATGCCAGTTTTTATCGACTGATCCCGAAGCTGGTAATCCGCGTCGAGTCCGAAGATGAAGTGGTGGCGCTGCTAAAACTGGCTCAGCGCGACCATGTTCCAGTGACCTTCCGTGCGGCGGGCACCAGCCTCTCCGGTCAGGCGATCAGCGATTCTGTTTTGATCGTGCTTGGGGATAACTGGAACGCCCGCGAGATTCGCGGCCAAGGCACGCAAATCCGTCTGCAACCCGGGGTGATCGGCGCACAGGCCAACGCATGGCTGGCACCGTTCGGGCGCAAGATCGGCCCGGATCCGGCGTCGATCAACGCCTGCAAGATTGGCGGCATCGTCGCTAACAATGCCAGCGGCATGTGCTGCGGCACCGCGCAAAACACCTACCACACGCTGGCCGGGATTCGGCTGGTGCTGGCCGATGGCACGCGTCTGGATACCGAAGACGCGGCCAGTGTCGCGGCATTCCGCGTAAGCCACGGCGATCTGCTTGAGCGCTTGGCAACTTTAGGTCGCGAGACCCGCGCCAACGCCGAACTGGCTGCGCGAATCCGCCACAAATACCGTCTGAAAAATACCACCGGCCTGTCACTCAACGCCCTGGTGGATTTCGATGAGCCCGTGGATATCTTGAGCCACCTGCTGGTCGGCTCCGAAGGCACCCTCGGTTTTATCAGCGCGGTGACCTACGACACGGTGATCGATCACCCGAACAAGGCCTCGGCGCTGATCGTGTTTCCGGATGTGGAAACCTGCTGCAACGCGGTCACCGTACTGAAAAGCCAACCGGTGTCCGCCGTAGAACTGCTGGATCGGCGCAGCCTGCGCTCGGTGCAAGACAAACCGGGCATGCCCGCTTTCGTACAACAGCTGTCGAACAATGCCTGCGCGCTGCTGATCGAATCCCGCGCCGCATCTTCCACTTTGCTGCAGGAACAACTGGCGCAGATCATGGCGTCGCTCAGCGGCTTCCCAGTGGAGAAGCAGGTCGACTTTACCGAAGACCCTGCCGAGAACGCCAAGCTCTGGGCGATCCGCAAGGACACCTTCCCCGCCGTCGGCGCAGTGCGCAAAACCGGCACCACGGTGATCATCGAAGACGTGACCTTCCCGGTCGAACAACTGGCGATCGGCGTCAATCGCCTCATCGAGCTGTTCGACAAACATGCCTACGATGAAGCGATCCTTTTCGGACACGCACTGGAAGGCAATCTGCACTTCGTCTTCACCCAAGGCTTCAACAACCCGGAAGAAGTCGCACGCTATCAAGCGTTCATGGACGACGTCGCGCAACTGGTCGCGGTGGAGTTTGGCGGTTCGCTGAAAGCCGAACACGGCACCGGGCGCAACATGGCGCCGTTCGTGGAACTGGAATGGGGCAGCGACGCCTATCAGTTGATGTGGCAGCTCAAACGTCTGCTCGACCCTAACGGCATTCTCAATCCCGACGTGGTGCTCAGCGAAGATCCGCAGATCCACCTCAAACATCTGAAGCCGCTGCCAGCAGCCGACGAGATTGTCGATAAGTGCATAGAGTGCGGCTTCTGCGAACCGGTCTGCCCGTCGAAAGGACTGACCCTGAGCCCGCGCCAGCGCATCGTCATCTGGCGCGATATTCAGGCGAAAAAACGTGCAGGTGTCGACACCAGCGAACTGGAAAAAGCCTACGAGTACCAAGGCATCGACACCTGCGCCGCGACCGGTCTGTGCGCGCAACGTTGCCCTGTAGGCATCAATACCGGTGAGCTGGTGAAAAAACTCCGAGCCCGACACGCAACGCATCAGAAAACCGCTGACTGGATCGAAGGAAATTTCGCCAAGACCCTGCAAGGCGCGCGCTTCACCCTGCATGTGGCCAACGGCGCACGAATGATGCTCGGCGCACCGCGTCTGGCGAAACTTTCGGCAACCATTACGCGCCTGTCCAAAGGCCAGGTGCCGTTGTGGACGAATGCGATGCCGCAACCGGAGAAAGCCATTCGCTTCAGCCCCAGCGTGTCGGACGAGCGCCCGCGCGTTGTCTATCTGGCCGCGTGTGTGTCGCGAGTGATGGGCCCGGCGGCGGGTGACAAAGAGCAAATGTCGCTCTACGACAAAACCCGTGGCTTGCTGGAGAAGGCCGGCTACCAAGTGGTCTTCCCGGACAATCAGGACAACCTCTGCTGCGGCCAGCCCTTCGCCTCAAAAGGCTACGCCGAACAGGCCGAACACAAACGCCAAGAGTTGATCAGCGCACTGCTGCATGCGAGTCGCGGCGGACTCGATCCGATCTACTGTGACACCAGTCCGTGCACGTTGCGCCTGGTTCAGGACGTAGGAGAAATCCGTCTGGATCTGTACGACCCGGTGCGCTTCATCCGTACGCACCTTCTCGATCGACTCGAGTTCTCCCCGCAAGATGCACCGATTGCCGTGCACGTGACCTGCAGCACGCAGCATCTGGGCGAAAGCCAGGCGTTGATCGATCTGGCGCGCAAGTGCAGCAACAACGTGGTGATCCCGGAAGGCATTCACTGCTGCGGGTTTGCCGGCGACAAGGGCTTTACCACGCCGGAGCTGAACAGCCATTCGCTGCGCACGCTCAAGGATGCCGTGCAGCATTGCAGCGAAGGGATTTCCACCAGTCGGACCTGTGAGATCGGTCTGACGCAACATGGCGGAATTGAATACCACGGGCTGGTCTATCTGGTGGATCGCGTGACCCGGGCGAAGGCCTGCTGAAGAAAAATAGAACCCTTGAGTTCGACTGTAGTCCACAGAATAACCCCGGCTGATCGGGGTTTTTCTTCCATACGGTTGCCCGTCCTGACGGCCAGCGAAGTCTGGACCCACTCGGTTCAAGGAGATACACATGAAACGTTCTGTACTGTTAGGTCTGTTCGTTACTGCATCGATGATGGCGTCCGCTTCGTTCGCCGCTGACAAGCCTGCTGACCTGTGTGATGCCAATATCCAAGAGATCACCAATCTCAAGGCCGGACTCTCAGCTTCGCCAGAAAAGGCCCAGCTTGCTGAAACCAGCTTGAGTAAAGCCCAAGCGCTCAAACAGGCTGGCAGAACCGACGACTGCGTTGCAGAAACCTCCAAAACCAAACTGGAACTCCAAAAAGCTTCCGGCACCAACAATTGATTCAAGCCCGGCCAACCTTCGGGTTGGCCTTGCAGGCCGATTGGCGTACACTGCACACGCTTGTTGCTCAAACAGATGTACTGAGCAATGAGTTCGGGGCCGTTTAGGATTCGACGCCGGTTGCGAAACTTTAGGTGCATGCCGACTTGGTAACAGAAGTCGTAAATCCACTGTTGCAACTACTTATAGTTGCCAATGACGACCAATACGGTGTTGCTCTCGCTGCTTAATTGCAGCTGACAATGCTCCTGGTACCTTCGGGTCCAGCAATCATCAGGGGATGTCTGTAAACCCAAAATGATTGTCATATAGAACAGAATCGCCGTGCAGTACGTTGTGGACGAAGCGGCTAAAACTTACACAACTCGCCCAAAGCACCCTGCCCTTCGGGTCGCTGAGGGTTAACTTAATAGAAACGGCTACGCATGTAGTACCGACAGCGGAGTACTGGCGGACGGGGGTTCAAATCCCCCCGGCTCCACCAACTCTCAACGACAAAGCCCGCCAAGTGCGGGCTTTGTTGCATCTGGGCATCTACCACGCTGCGCACTAAAGACCGCAGCCTGCACTCGATCAGGCTCGATACCCCGGCAATGCTTTACCCACCCCAAAAAAAGGACGACCTAATGTCGTCCTTTTCCATACCTGCACTCATAAACAATCAATGAGCAACGCCAAGCAAATCCGGCCGACTGGACTTGAGCATCGCCTCATTGACCTTGCCCTGAATCGAGCAAGTAAACATCCCCTTACTCCCAGCACTCAGCTCTTCCGGAGCCGGTTCAATCAAGAACACCCGCTCAGCACTGTCGACCACCAGCTTACCGGCAGTGGCAGCAGGATCTTCCGGCTGCCAGCTGGATTTGCCATGGGACCAGATTTCCGCGCGAGCGTAGAGTCCCTGCGACATGTCCAGGCGTGGGCCGCCCGCTTTTTCCAATTGAGTGTGGAGTTCGTTCGGCGTCTGTTTGGCGTAGAAGCCCCAACTGATGATGCGCGTGCCCATCAGATCCATGTCTTCGGCGTAAAAGCCGGTCAACGACATGCCATCGATCTCGACCGGTTTGGCAAACATCCAGCGCTGCCCCATGTCGCTCTTGGTGCCGCCGGACAATCTGATCTGGCCATTTTCAACGGTGCTTGGCACCAGATCCTTGATCAGAGGTGATTGCACAACAGCCAGTGAGTGATCGTCACAAGCGGCAAACGACGCCACCGGTGAGGGTGCAGCGGCAACGCTGAAAGCAGAAAACAGGGTCACAAGGGGCAGCAGGAAAAAGGGTTTCATGGAATGACTCGAATGAAAGACTGAAGACAAAAAATGATATCACAATGATATCAATCACCAGACTTCAGACATTCAATCAATGCTCATGCCGATGATGCACATCCGGAAAATGCGCATGCCGATGCCGCATCGGCGTATGCACATGCGGATGACTGTGCGGCTCCGCTCCATCCCATTCAAACCCGTGCGTATGCTGATGATGCTCGTCGTGGGTGTGGCGATGATCATGCTCGAGCAATTCGTGCTGATGCTCATGAGCATGGTTCTCCATCAGGTGAATCCATACCCCCACGGCCATTAACGCTGCAGCGAGCAGGAACATCAGCGATACCGACTCGCCCAATAGCAGAATCGATATAGCTGCGCCCAGAAACGGCGCGGTGGAAAAGTATGCGCCGGTGCGTGCACTGCCCAGCCCGCGCAGGGCGAGGACGAACATCACCAGGCTGACGCCGTAGCCGAGAAACCCGACCAGCAGGATGGGCACCAGCGTGGTGGCCGCAGGCATTTGCGTGCCGATGAGCAAGGCCAGGCCGCAGTTGACCAGACCGGCGACCAGGCCTTTGCTGCCGGCGATGAACAGTGCGTCCGAGGCAGAGACTTTCCGCGTGAGGTTATTGTCGATGGCCCAGCAAAAGCAGGCGAAGGCGACGGCCAGCGGGCCTGTCCAGTCCTGCGCCGACACGGTCTCTTGCGGCCAGGACAACACGACACCGCCGGCCACGATGGCGAGCATGCCGATCACGATTCGCCGATCGGCATTTTCCTTGAACACTACCCACGCCAGCAGCGCCGTGAGCACTGATTCCAGGTTGAGCATCAGTGACGCGCTCGCACCGGACGTTCTGGTCAAACCGAACATCAATGCCACTGGCGCCAGCACGCCGCCAAAGCCGATGGCTCCGACCAGCCACGGCCATTCGCCGGCTCCGAGTCCGGACCGCTGCCAGCCTCGATCGCGGGCAAAACGCAGGACGGTCAAACCCAGCCCGCTGCCCAGATAGAGCAACCCGGCCAATAGAATCGGTGAAATCTGTACCCCCAGCAGCTTGGCGAGTGGCGTGCTGGCGCCAAACAATGCTGCCGCAACCAAAGCGTAGAGAACGCTCACATTCATGACGGGATCACTCGCTCGGGCCGATGGAATACCGGTAATGATCATGGCAAAACTCAAGTGAGAATTATGTGAACAGCTGATTCGTGTCAGAAACATCACCTCAAGCACGTGCTCAAATCCAGCAACATTTAATCCGCGTAATCACTGGGTGCCTGCTCGACGCAGCCTCTATGCTGGGTACATCGAGATGCGATGGAGTTGATGATGAAAACCTGGATTGCCGCCGCGTTGGCCGCACTGATTTCTCTGCCGGTCCTCGCAGCAGATACTGGCGCTGTGCGCGTCGAACCGATCGATTTCCCAACCAGCGCCGACAGTGTCCAGCGCAAACAGTCGATCAAGGGCGAGCAGACGGCGGAGTACAGATTCAACGCCAAGGCCGGCCAACTGCTCACCGTCGATTTCAAACCGTCCAACACCTCCGCCTACTTCAACATCACCGCCAAGGGCGCGGATTACGCGCTGTTTAACGGTTCGATCATGGGCAATCATTTCCTCGGAACATTGCCGGCCGATAGCGAGTACACGGTTCAGGTCTATCTCATGCGCAATGCCGCACGGCGCAACGAAGTGGCCAACTACGAGCTGTCTCTGCGACGGGTCAATGGCGACGCCACCAGCGGGAAACAGTCATTCGAGCAGACGCTGGAATGGCAGGGCATTGCCTTTCACGTCAGCACCGAACAGGTCGATGGCAAACCGACGCTGCGCATCACCCCCAAAGGTCTGGAGATCGATAACGCGGTCATCAGCGGGGCGCTCACCGGTGAGGTCGTGCGTGCCGAGGTTGCTGACCTCAATAACGACGGCTCCCCCGAACTCTACGTGTTTACCCGCTCGCCCGGACGCGGCATGCCGGGCGAGCTGATCGCCTATTCCGCCAACAACAAGAAATCCCTGAGCGAAATCTACCTGCCGCCGGTCAGCGACAATCCGAAAATCGCCGAGGGTTATCAGGGCGAGGATTCGTTTGCAGTGGTGGAAAACGCGCTGGTGCAGCGCTTCCCGGTGTATGACAGCGCTGATGCAGGCGCAGGCCGCACGGGGAAGATGCGCCAGGTTCAATACACGTTGATGGCGGGCGAGGCCGGGTGGGTTTTGCGCGAAGATAAGGTGGCGGAGTATTGAGTTGACGTCACCGGGCTCACGCCAACGGATAAACCCCAAAAGCGCTTCTACACTCACAGCGCCCCTTCCGCCGGACCGAGCCCAATGACCTCACTCAAAGACCGTATGCAACAAGGCAAGGACGCCCGCAAGCAGTGCTCACGCAGCACTCAGGCGGCCACCGGCAAGATGAACCGTGACCCGATTCCGTTGATCAAGGCCTCCAGCCAGGGCCGCGTCGCGTCGCTGGTCGAACTGCGTTACGGGCGCATGCTGGTGTCGCCGTTCACGTTCTTTCGCGGCAATGCCTTGTTGCAGGCGCACGATCTGTCGGGCACGGCGAACATGGGCCTGAACTTGCCCATCTGTGGTGACAGCCATCTGATGAATTTCGGCGGTTTCGCCACGCCTGAGCGCAATCTGCTGTTCAGCGTCAACGATTTCGACGAAGCACATCCCGGGCCGTGGGAGTGGGATCTGAAGCGTCTGGCGGCAAGTTGCGTGGTGGCCGCCCGTGACTTGCGCCACGGCGAATCGGTCGAGGAACAGGTGTGCCGTGAAATGGTCGGCGCCTATCAGACCACGCTGCTGGAATGCGCCGAGCAGAGCACGCTGGAAAACTGGTACGAGTCGATCAGCTACAACGACCTGCTGGCGCAGGCACGCAAAAGTACCCTTGAACATGTGGAGCGCGCCATCGAGAAGGCCGAACGGCGCACACACGCCGAGCTGCTGCCGAAAATCAGCGAGCGCGATGCCCACGGGCGTCTGATCATTCGCGATGACCTGCCGGAAATTTTTCACCTGCACAAAAACACCACGCTGCTGGATGCCGAGGATGACTGGCTGCGGCTCGCGGACTGGCGGCCGCTCTTCGACACCTTCATGCGCGAGTATCGCAGCACGTTGCAACCCGACCGCCGCGAGTTGTTGTCGCGGTTTCACGTGCAGGATCTGGCGTTCAAAGTGGTGGGCGTCGGCAGTGTCGGCACGCGTTGTCTGGTGGCGCTGCTGACCGACGATCAGGAGTTCCCGCTGTTCCTGCAATTCAAGGAAGCCCGGCGTTCGGTGCTCGCCGACTACGTCAAAAGCAAAGCGCGGGTACGTCATGAAGGGCAGCGCGTGGTCGAGGGGCAGCGCCTGATGCAGGCGGCCAGCGACCTGTTTCTGGGCTGGACGACCGGCCCCAGCGGTCGGCAATTCTACGTGCGGCAATTACGCGACATGAAGATCTCCGCCGAACTGGAAAACTTCGACGCTGAAACCTTTGCCGCTTATGGTCGCGTTTGCGGCCGCGCCCTCGCCCGGGCACATGCCAAGGCCTCCGGCCTCGCTGCGCAGATCAGCGGTTACATCGGCAAAGGTGATGCGCTGGCGGATGCGCTGTTGAAGTACGCGCAACATTACACCGCGCAAAACGAACGTGACTTCGAACGCTTCCAGACGGCCTGTCGCAAGGGGCAGTTGCGTGCCCGATCAGAGGCAGACTTTGCCGCTGACCATATGCCTTGAAATGGCGTCCGTGATCACCGCGACTGCCATTGGTTTTGTCGCCACGCCCTCCTTCCCACATCGAACGTCCTAGGAAAATTCCCGCAACACGCGTCGACTTTGATGAACTGGTGCACAGTTCCTCAGGGCGTTACGCTCCACGACCACTGCCATCCAGCGGACGGTTTGGCAGCCGCAATTGCAGTGAATGTTCACTCCACGGAGCTACGTCATGAAGAAAATCCCCCGCCTTTCGCTGGTTGGCCCGGCACCGTCCGATGCGCCAACGTCCAGCACCCAACCGCCATCGAATACCAGCGCACGCAGCGAAGCGCACAAGCGGCGCCGTAGCATCCCGCTCAATCAGCTCATCAGGGTGCGCGACGATGTCGACACCCTGACCCTGCTCACCCACGCCAGTGAGATCCTCGATTCCCTAGCGGCCATCAGCGCAACCTTTGCCGATGAGTTCGACGGTTCGAAACGTCATGTGGCGGTGGCCATGAAGCAATTGAGCGCACTGGCCGAGATCCTGATTTGTCGGGCACGGGACAATCTTGATCCGCAGAAACCGCTGAACACTACCGGGCCTGAAACCCGCCATTGACGGGCGAAACCCCGGCGTTCGGTTGCGCATCGGACTGCATTGGAGCCGCCCATCGAGATGAATTTTTCTTCACTGCAGCTGCGCGGCCAACCCTTGTACAGTCCGCTCGCTCATTCAAGAAACTACGGTTCGCCCGCGCTCCTGCGGGCTTTTTTTTGCCTGAAACAAAACCCCTTCTTCGTCACAACTTGCCGTAACCCCAGTGATTGCGCGACTCTGCGAGCAGATCCCACAAGCCGGAGCGCCCGATGCCGCTGTTGACCCTGCCCTGCCAACGCCTGACGCTCGCGATACTTGCACCGGAGCAGGCCGAGCTGGAAAGCGAGTTCTACCGACGCAACCTGCGCCACCTGGCGCCATGGTCGCCCATCCGCACCACTGAATATTTTTCCACCGAGCAAATTCGCCGACGCCTTGAAATACAGGCCAGCGCATTCGAGGCCGGGCTGGCCATGCATTTCGCGCTGCTGACCCCGGACGGCCAGCAGATGATCGGCGCCTGCAACTTCAGCGGCATCATTCGTGGGGCCTTTCAGGCGTGCTATCTGGGTTATCACATCGACGAGGCCCAACAGGGTCGAGGTTTGATGCAGGAAGCGCTGGAGGCTGGCATCGCTTACATGTTCGATACCCAGAACCTGCACCGGATCATGGCCAACTACATTCCCGGCAACGAGCGCAGTGCGCGCTTGCTTGAGCGCCTGGGCTTCGAACGTGAGGGTTACGCCAAGGCGTATCTGAACATTGCCGGGCGCTGGCAGGATCATGTGCTGACGGCGCGGGTCAATCCGCTGTTCGAAACGCCGGAGAAGCGTTGGTCGCGACAAATGGCCTAGCTTCACAATTTGTTCAGGATTGCCGACGTATGCTCAGGCCTCCCGCCCCTTCCGGTTGCCTGAACCCCATGTCGCGTGCCGCCACTTCGCTGTTTCTGCTTGCCGCCCTGCTGTTTTTCTTCGCGCTGGGTGGCCACCAATTGCAAGGCTCCACTGAGGCCCGCGTCGCCGGTATCGCCATGGAGATGCACTTGGACGACGACTGGGTGACGCCTCGCTTGTTCGGCGAACCGTTTCTGGAAAAACCACCGTTGAGCCTATGGCTGGATGCTGGCGCGATGCGCGTGTTCGGCGTTTCACCGTGGGCCGTGCGGCTGGCGTCGGCCGTTGCCGGTTTGCTCAGTGTGATGCTGCTGTACGGCATGTTGCGGCGTTTCGAGCGGCCGAAAATGATTGCCTGGGCCGCAGGCATTCTGCTCGCGACCATGGCCAGTTATTGGAGCAATGTGCGCGGCGTCGGCGAGGATGCGCTGCTCGCACTCGGCGTGACCACGGCGCTGCTGGCCTTTTATCAGGCGCAGCGGGCCTCGACTCTGGGCAACTCGCTGCTGTTTGTCGTCGGGATCGCCATCGCCACGTTGAGCAAAGGTGTGCTGGGGCTGGCGATGCCGGGAGTGGTGATTTTTGCCTATCTGCTGGCCGACAACCTGATAGACAAACGACTGAAAATCGCTGACTGGCTGCGACCGGGTTTCCTGACCCTGCTCGGTTTGATTCCGCTGCTGATCTGGCTCGTCATCCTCTTCCAGCACGGCGGCGCACAAGCCGTCAAAGAAGTGCTGCTGACCAACAGCGTCGGACGCTTCAGCGGTTCGTTCGTCGAGGCCGGGCACTACGAACCGTTCTACTACTACCTCGCCAAACTGCCGGAAGCCTTTCTGCCGTGGAATATTCTGGTGTACCTGGGGCTCTGGCATTTCCGCAAACACCTGAAGGCCAATCGTTACCTACTGTTTTTCAGCCTGTGGATCGTGGCGCAGTTCATCATGCTGACGTTGGCGTCGAGTAAACGCACGGTGTACCTGATGTCGATGACACCCGCCGCGGCGGTGATCGCAGCGGAGTATGCGGGCGTGCTGTTCGAGCGCTTGAAGCAGTATGAATCCGGTAATGGATTCGTAGGCCGAATCGCCAGGCAGCGTCAGACACTGGCAGTCGGTGTGCTCACGCTGGTGATCGGCAGTTACCTCGCCGCCGCGCAGTGGGCGTTGCCTCATGCCGACAAAAAGCTTTCGTTCCTGCCGTTGAGCGCAGAGATTCAAACGCTGCAAACCGCCGGGCATCAAGTCGCACTGTTTCAGGCCAATGAGCGGGTCGGTGGCGCCACGGTCTTCTATACCCAGCAAGTACTCAAAGGTCTGGATACCGAAGTGCAGTTGCGAGATTTCCTCGCGGCATCACCCTCGCATGTCGCGGTGATGGCCGGCGACAGCGAACCCACGCCGCCACTGCAAGTACTCAAGACCATGATGGTCGGACGACAGGCGTATTACTTCGTCGGGTATTGAGGGACCTGCGCAGCCCCATAAAAAAACCCGCCGATGATTGGCGGGTTTTTCATTTGATTCGAACGGACTCAGATAGAGACCTCAGCACTGAAAGCTTTCTGCTCACGCTTGCTCAGCACCGGCACATCCAGCCGTGCCCGCCCGTAGAAAGCCAGCGCCGTCAGCAAACACGCCAGCCAGACGAAGATTCCGGCCCAGAACGTGTGGGACATGTAGTGCCAGCCTTGCAGGACGCGAGTAGTGCCATAAACCAATCCCAGCAACAGTGAGCCCCACAAGATGGCACTGGAAAAACGCCATTGATAACGTCGCGCCACGAAATACAGCGCCAGCATGGTAAAGCCGCCCGACGCATGGCCACCCGGCCAGCACCGGCCACTACCAGCTTCATGGAACAGTTGAAAATTGCTGTACCACTCAACGTGAGCCATTTTCCCGCCGTACAGCGTGGTCTCGATCGGGCAGTAAACGCTGGTGTGGGACTTGAGGAAGTGAATCACCCCGGTGCAAACGGCAAATGCGACCACCACAAACAGAAAATCCCTACGGTGATCAGCGGCAAATCGCAGCACTGGCGCGACTTTGCTGCGCTCCAGCATTGCGCCGAGTCGCGGACGTTTGTACGGATTGACCAACGGCCAGACCACCGATAGCAGCGCGCCGATCAGGGCGATTTCCGCCGTCCAGTTGGGAATGATCCGCGCCCATTTGTGCGTGAGCTTTTCAAAGAAGTGGATTTTGTCGAGCGGGAAGGTCTGGGTCATCGGATCGAACAGCAGGTTGCTGAAGGCGATGTCGATTTTGGTCATGTCGAACATCAGGAACACCAGCGCCGCACAAGCGAGCGGAATACCAAAGTTGTAAGCGTAGAAGCGGGATCTCATCGGGTATTCACCGTGCGCCAGTCGGAGGCTTCAATAAAGCCGAGCATCTTGGGAGCCGCCGGGCTGGCAGCGGAAACAAACAATGACGAGCCGTAACCCATGTCCGAGGCCGAAACTTTGAGGTCTTTCTCGATTTGCGCCATGCACTCGCTGTGGGTCACCAGAATCAGGTTGCGCCCCGGGATCTTGTGGGCCAGCGCATCCTGCAACATGCGCCCCCGGCAGTTGATCAACCAGTCGTCGCCGCTGGCGGCATGATTGAACATGTAGCCGGCCGTCTGCACCGTGCGCATCGACGGACTGTTATAGATGTCGGCGTTGTTCAGGCCCAGTTGTTCGAACCGGGCACCAACCGCCACCGCGACACTGCGCGAGCGATCGGTGATGCCGTCATTGCCACTCAGGCACGCGGCTTTGGAGTGATCGCAACGCTCGACATGACGCACCAGCACGATCATCTCGCCCTTGGCCCAACCTGTCGCCAACGCTTGCGCACCGGCGACATTGCCGTGGGCCAGGTCCGGCACCGCCGCCGGCGCCAGCAACCACAGAGTCAGCGGGATCACCAACACTGATGCCACCAACACCACCCAAGTGTTGCGAAAACGCGCTAAAAAGCTCAGATCGATCGAGCGTTTGACGCCGAACAGACTCAGTCTCAATTCCACAAAAAACGCCTCGCCACTGTGCATCTCGGGTTCATTCGATGCGGCGAAGGTACAGAGGCGCGCGTGGGCAACCAGTGAAACCCATGTGAAAAAAGTCTTGGGATCCGGCGTTACAAATTCCGTAGGACAAAATCCTTTCAGCTCTGGGAAATGCGGCCGATACAGTCCTGCTAACACCCTTGCTGGCTCAAAAAAACAACAATCTTCCAGCCTAACCGACGACAAGAAACCCAACGTTTCTGGAGGATTTTTGATGAATAGCTGGTTCGGCAACATCAGCGTGAACATGAAACTGGGCCTGGGCTTCGGCCTCGTGCTGGCCCTGACCTGCGTGCTGGCCCTGACGGGCTGGACCAGCCTCGGTGGCCTGATCGACCGCAGCAACTGGATGAGCGACATCACCCAGCTCAATGCCGGTTTGACCAAACTGCGCGTGGTGCGCCTGCAATACATGCTGACCAATGGCGATGAAACCGCCGCACAGAATGTGCAAACCACCCTCGAAAGCTTCGCCGCGCAACAACAGAAGCTGATCAACAGCTTCAAGAGCCCGGAAAACGTCAAACTGCTCAAAGAGCAGGCAGCGACCATCGCTGAATACCAGACCTCGCTGAACAAAATGCGCAACGCTTACCGCACCGGCAACAGCGCGCGCGACAGCATGAGCGTGAGTGCCGAGACCGCGTACAACCAGATCGAATCGATCAGCAAACGCGTGCAGCAGATGGACATGAGCGAGCAGCGTTTCGAACAGTTCCAGGCGATCACCGCCGCCAAGGAAGCGTTCATCCTCGCGCGCTACGAAGTGCGCGGCTACACCGCCACCAGCAACGCCGAAACCGAGCAGAAAGCCGTCCGCCAGATTGACGCCGCCATTGCCAGCCTCAAGCAACTGAACGTGCATTTTGCTGACTCGCAGCAAGACGCCCTGCGTCAGCTGGAAACCGCACTGGTCAACTATCGCAGCGCATTGATGGCGTACAAAAACGCCAACACCGACGCAGTGCAGGCCCGTAAGGAAATGACTGATCAGGGCGCCGCCATCGTCACCACCAGCGAGCAGCTGTACCAGATTCAACTCGACCGCCGCGATGTCGAAAGCGCCCAGGCGCGTACCTTCCAGTTGATCAGCACCCTGCTGGCGCTGTTGGTTGGCGTGATTGCTGCGGTGATCATCACCCGTCAGATCACCCGTCCGCTGCAAGAAACCCTGGCCGTGGTCGAGCGCATCGCCAGCGGCGACCTGACCCAGAACGTCACCGTCACCCGCCGTGACGAGCTTGGCGTGCTGCAACAAGGCATCGCGCGCATGGGCGTGACCCTGCGTGACTTGATCAGCGGTATCCGCGACGGCGTCACCCAGATCGCCAGCGCCGCCGAAGAACTGTCCGCTGTGACCGAGCAGACCAGCGCCGGTGTGAACAGCCAGAAAGTCGAGACCGATCAGGTCGCCACCGCCATGCACGAGATGACCGCCACCGTGCAGGAAGTCGCACGCAATGCCGAAGAAGCCTCGCAAGCCGCTGCCGCCGCTGACGGCGAAGCCCGCGAAGGCGACAAAGTCGTCAACGAAGCCATCGCGCAGATCGAGCGTCTGGCCAGCGAAGTAGTGCGTTCCACCGAAGCCATGAGCGTGCTGCAACAGGAAAGCGACAAGATCGGCAGCGTCATGGACGTGATCAAGGCTGTTGCTGAACAGACCAACCTGCTCGCCCTCAACGCTGCAATCGAAGCCGCGCGTGCCGGTGAAGCCGGTCGTGGTTTTGCCGTGGTCGCCGATGAAGTTCGTGGTCTGGCCCAGCGTACGCAGAAATCCACCGAAGAAATCGAAGGCCTGGTCGCCGGTCTGCAGAACGGCACCCAGCAAGTCTCGGCCGTGATGAGCAACAGCCGCGCCCTGACCGACAGCAGCGTAGCGCTGACGCGCAAGGCTGGCGCATCGCTGGAAAACATCACCCGCACGGTGTCGAACATCCAGTCGATGAACCAGCAGATCGCTGCTGCTGCCGAACAGCAGAGCGCCGTGGCTGAAGAGATCAGCCGCAGCATCATCAACGTGCGCGACGTGTCCGAACAGACCGCAGCGGCGAGTGATGAGACGGCGGCGTCGAGTGTTGAACTGGCGCGCCTGGGTGGTCAGTTGCAGCAGATGGTCAGCCACTTCCGCGTTTGATCTGGATTCCGCGCTGAAGCTACAACCGAATCGCGAGCAGGCTCACTCCTACAGGGGGATTGGCGTCGCCCACATAATCTGTGATCGACGCGTTACCCGTAGGAGTGAGCCTGCTCGCGATTGCGTCCGCCCCATCACCCCGATGTCCCGAAAAAAACTCCGCCTAATGTAGGAGCTGCCGTAGGCTGCGATCTTTTGATCTTCGCTTTTGAACAAATCAGAAGCCAGATCAAAAGATCGCAGCCTTCGGCAGCTCCTTGAAGGTATTCTTCAGCGCGTGCGCATTTCGAGCATCAGCAATCTGGAAAATCCATAACCCTGGCTTTTTCCTGCCGTGAAGGCAAAGCAAGGTCGATCCCTCCGACCGAGGAAAAGCGCTGGCGAATCCGGCTACCCAAGCCTCCAGCGCTATCCCTTCTAATCAATGCTCGCCCCAGAATCATGCGAGCTTCCTCCTCGATGGAATTTCCGTTCTGGGCCGCGTTAATCCGTAACTGATCCATGAGCGGACCATCAATATTTCGAATTGTGATGCTGGCCATGATGACTCCTGCTA
Source organism: Pseudomonas sp. 3B-A001-10F (assembly GCF_056313565.1). Taxonomy (NCBI): domain Bacteria; kingdom Pseudomonadati; phylum Pseudomonadota; class Gammaproteobacteria; order Pseudomonadales; family Pseudomonadaceae; genus Pseudomonas; species Pseudomonas sp. 3B-A001-10F. The sequence continues at coordinate 56,736 of NZ_JBQYFW010000016.1, read as the reverse complement.
TCAACTAAAAATCATTGATCGAGACTAACATCCATCCGCCCAAGAACAGCCAGCGCAATCACTTACCGCGTGCCACGCTGCCGCAACGCCGACGGCATAAAATACGCATCCTCCGGCACCGGCTGCGCGAAATCCACCGTCTCCGCCTCTTCGTTATCAAGGTTCTGCACGTAGTAACGACGCGCCTGCAAATCGTGGAAAACATCCAGCGCACTCCACGTCGTCGGCAGGTCATAGAAGTTTTTCAGGTAGGCCATCGATACGCGCCACAACTCCCCTCGCCCATCGTACTGATCAACCAGCGCGGCGCCCCAGCTGTCTTCATCGAGAAACAGCACACGCTTGGAGTAGATGTGCCGCGAGCCCGGTTTCAGGTTGCCTTCCACCACCCACACGCGGTGCAGTTCGTAGCGGGTGTATTGCGGGTTGAGGTGGCCGGGGGTGAGCAGTTGCGCGTATTTCACCTCGGGGCTGGCGACTTTGTAGTTGTTGTAGGGGATGTAGATTTCCTGTTTGCCCTTGAGCTTCCAGTCGTAGCGATCCGGCGAGCCGTTGAACAGGTCGGTGTCGTCGGCAGTGCGCAGGCCATCGGAGGATGCGATCGGCGTGTCGTAGGCGAGGTTCGGTGCGCGGCGCACGCGGCGTTGGCCGGCGTCGTAGATCCAGGCTTGGCGTGCGTCTTTGAGTTGGTCGAGGGTTTCGTGCACGAGGGCGGCACCGCCGGCCAGCCGTGCCGGGCTTTTCACGAAGGCGAGGTAATAGAACAGGATGTTCTTCAGGTCGGCGAACTGGCCGTTCGGGCGGTAGTAGTTGAACAGCGCTTCCTGCTGCGAGGTCACCAGCGCGAAGCTGCCGTTGCGCTGCACCGGTGCTTCGGACGCGCGGCGCACGACGTAGATGCCGCGATAGCGGGTGATGTGGTTCCACAGCACTTCAACGCCATCCTTGGGCACCGGGAATGGCACGCCGCCGTAAGCATCGGAGAAACCGCTGCCGCCTTCGAGCAGCTTGGCCGAGGTGGCGTTTTTCAGGGTGTTGTCGTACAGCCATTGCGGCGCTGAACCGGAGCGGCGGGACGGGTAGATCGGCATCTGGAAGGTGTCGGGGTAGCTGTTGAACAGGGCGATCTGGCCGGGGCTGAGGTGGGCTTTGTATTGGTCGAGATTGGCTTTGGTGATGGTGAACAGCGGTTTGTCTGCCGCGTAGGGATCGGGGTGGTGCTGGCCGGGTTTGTAACCGGCCGGGGCTTGGGTGATGCCGCCGGTCCAGGCGGGAATGGTGCCGGCGGCGTTGCCGGCACGCTCGGCGCCCATGGGGGTCAGGGTGGTTTTCAGTTGTTCGGCTTGTTGTGGGGTGATGGCGGCTAGAGCGGTGCTGGCAGCCAGGCCCAACACAAACCCTAGCGAAGCTTTGGTCAATTTTGAATTATGAAACATGATCGATCTCCGAAACGGGAGTGAGGTCTGCAAATCACCGTAGATCCCCTGTAGGAGTGAGCCTGCTCGCGATAGCGGTGTGTCAGACAACACCTGCAGCGACTGAAAGTCCGCTATCGCGAGCAGGCTCACTCCTACAAGGGGGGCGCCTGTGGTCTGGGTATCAAAGGAAATACTTGAGGTTGAACCCGACGTTGTCGCGGTCGCGGATGCCGTTGTTCTGCCCGCCGCCGTAGAACTCGGTGTACTGCAACTCGGCTTCAAGCTTGTTCTGGTAATTGGCTTTTATCCCCAACGTGTAGGCCTTGCGACCTTCGATGGTGTTGCCGGCCTGATAGCTGTTGCCCTCGAAATCGTCCTTGTAGACGATGTACGGCGAGACGTTGACCCCGGCGTATACGTCGTTCCAGGTGCCGTTGAGCATCGCCGTGTAGCTGTAGGAATTGCGGTTGACCTGATCGTCGCGATCACCGCCCGACACATAGGAATAGTTGCCCGTGCCGGCGTAGTAACGACGACTGCCGTCGTAAGCGGTGTATTGCAGACTGCTGCCGCGCAGGTGCTCGGAGGCCAGTTCGAAGATGCCGAACAGCGAGTCGAACGAAGCCGTCGGGCCGAAGTTGTAAATGGTGCCGAGCGAGGTGTTAAACGCTTCGACACGTTCGGCGTTATTGATCTGGCTGTCGAGGGTGACCATCTGCCCGCCGACGTTGATCGACTTGCCCGTCACTGCAGCCGCCGCGCCGTTGGCCAGGTCGCCAATCAAATCGTTGGTCGCCGCAACGCCGATCGGCAGATTCGGCCGATAAGCAATCTCACCAAACACCGAAGCCTCGCCCAGTGTGGTGTTGAAGCTGAAGCCGTACATGCGGATGTCTTCGGCGTAGCGCCGATGCGCCTGGATATTGCCCATCACGTCGGCCGTCGCCAACCCATTGGCCAGCGCCCCGGCCTGACTGCCGGCGACACCGGACAACAGGTTGGTCAGCGCGTCCATGTCGATGCCTTTGTAGCCGCCCAGATCCGCCGCGATGGTCGGTTCCTTGGCGTGGTAATTGACCATGTACAACCCGAACTCGGTGCTGTTGAGCTGTTCGGCGATATAGCGAAAGGCAAAACCAAACTGGCCATCGTTGCGTGCGTTGTAGTCCTTGCCGACGCTCGCCACTTTCAGTGTGTTGCCGTAGGCCGGTGTCACGCCGTTGGCGTACAGGCCTGTGGTTTGCAGGGCGGAGTTGAGCAACGGGTTGTTGCCCAGCGCGCTGTACAAACCGATGACGTTGCCGAACCCCGGAACCGGCGTGTCGAGCGCCGTGCCGCTGAAGTTGTTGTAACCGGTGTTGCCACCGTCGGCGAACAAGTCGGTTTGCGAGTAGAAGGTGCCGACCGGATCGATGCGGGTTTCCTTCCAGTTGGTCTGGTAGAAACTCTCCATGGTCAGCGAATCGGTCAGGCCGATGTTGAAACTCAGTGCCTCGACCGGCACCAGCACTTCCTTGACTTCGGCGCCGGGCAAGCGGTACTTGGCGGCGTCCACCGGGTTGGTGGTGTTGATCCCGCCGCGATAGAAAATCCCCTCACCCCAGTTGAACACCTGCCGACCGACGCGCGCGGTTACCGGCATCTGCGCGACGTCCCAGCTGCCGTGCACATAGGCGTCGAGCATCTCGATGCGGCTGCCGGCGATGTCGCGGGTCTGGCTGGTGAAATGGTTGTCCTGCGGGTAGCTCTGGCTCGGTTGCGAGGGGCTGTTGTTGTCGTAGTAGTCGTTGCGCTTGTCCATCAGTTGCGTGTCGTAAAACGCGGTGCCGCGCACGAACACGCCGTAGTTCTGATAGTTGGCCTCAAGCTCGGAGGTGATCTTGTACACCTCGGAAACCAGCCCGGTGTCGAAGTTGCGATTGCCGTCGTTGGTGTTGACGTCATCGTTAGTCTTGTCGCGGCCCTGCACCCGCCACAAACGGCCGTAAGACAAGGTCGTGTCGAGGGAGCCAGTGACCTGTTTGTCCATGAAGCTGAACTCCACCGCGTGCGCCGCATCGACTGCGCACAACTGCAGCAGCCCTGCCAGGCCGACACCGGGGAGCGCGGCGCCCGTCAGGCGCAATCGAGTGTTGATCATCTGTTCCTCCTTCCCTGTTTTTTATTGTTGTGGTGTGCGTTGCGGCGCACTACGGCGCCAAACCCGTGCTGACGTAAATTCGGCTGTGAGCGCCGAAATGTCCCAGAAGTTTGAACAACTGCTGGTTGAGTGCCGGGTGGTCGAAGTCTTCGCGTTGCAGCTGATTGCCGCTGCTGAAATCACTGCTGACGGGCGCCGTTTCCAGCCACTGGCCGATGGCTTCGTCGAAGGCGGCGGAGTCGTTGACGGCTTCGGCGCTGACCACTTCGCGCAGGTAGTCGACCGAGTACGGCGGGTAGCTTTTGTCCTGAGCCACATCGGCGTAAGCCGCGAGCATCGGATGCGGCTGACCGGCACGCAACACGCGGCGAAGCCAGGTCGACTGATACTTCTCGACTTCCATGTGCCGTGTGGCGACGCGCTCGATGGAGGCTTGTTTGTCGGCGGCGAAACCGGCCAGCGCCTTGCCTTCCAGCAGCAGAAGACTGGCGAGGTCGACGCCCGGCAGCGGCTTGGCGTGATACGGCTGGGTCAGGTCCTGAATGTGGTGCAGGCCCCAGCCGAGAAAGCGATACCCCCAATACGGATGACCGCTGGCAAATGCCAGTCGCGCCAGGCCCATGTACTGATACGCGCGCCAGTCCGGCCAGCTGCGCTCGAGGAAACCGGCAGCCGCATACACCACCGCGCTTTCATGGAAGAAGCCCATGTGGAACGGCGCCTGTGAGCTGTACTGGAAACGCGCATCGCCGAACGGTTGCGGGCCGAAGCCGTACAGCGTGCCGACCTCGCCAGGGTTGTCGCTGAACAGATTGATGTCGTGGCCGTAATCCGGCTCGTCGGCGGCGCTGGCGAGCACGGCCAGGGCTGCGACTTTTTCATGATCGGTGACCACGATGAAACGCTGACGATTCCACGGTGACAGGGTTTGTTCGACCATGACCTGGTTAGCTTGCAGATGCTCGCGCTCGGGCAGGTCTTTGCCGGGTAATGGCTGGATGACCATTGCCAAGTGAATCTCGGGATTGATGCGCAGCGCAGTGAGAAAGTCGTGGCGTAAATTGTCACTCGGCACTGCGGGCAATTTCAGGTTGTCAGGTCGTGGCGGGTACTGAGTGAAGTGCGCGCGGGCGAAGCTTTCCTGTTGTTCCAACAATGCCAGCACGGCCGGATATTGCTCGGTGAGAAACTGCTCCAGTGGCTCGACTTCAACCGCTGGTGCATCGCGCAACGCCGGCAGATCCTGCAACGCCAGATAGCTGCCGACCGTATGGTTCGACCAGCCCCAGGCATTCGGGGCCGTTGCACAAAGCAGCAACAGGAGGGAAGTCAGTTTCATTGCTTCTGGTTCTTATTGGCGGTGCCGTGGGGGATGAGCCTAACAACCGACCCCGCCGCTGGCACTGTCCGATCTCACCAGAAAAAGTCTCCGATGGCGCCACATCGAATCGCAATACGGTCCCTGTAGGAGCTGCCGAAGGCTGCGATCTTTTGACGTTGATCTTAAAAAACAAGATCAAAAGATCGCAGCCTTCGGCAGCTCCTACAGGGGGATTTACAGTGTTCTTTCAGGCGGGGTAACCGGTGATTTTGCGGATGCTTTGATACAGCGGTTTAAGCTGGCGGTACATGCGCAGGTAGACCTCTTTGTACAGTTGCTCATAGATTTTCTGAGCCTCGGGCTGCGGGGTGAACACCGCGCCCACCCGAGTCATCGCCGCGATGGCCGTGGGGAAATCCGCGTGCAGTCCCAACCCCACCGCACAACAAATCGCCGCGCCCAGACCGGACGCCTCATACACATGCGGACGCTCCGCCGGCAGGCCGAAAATGTTCGCCGTCAGCTGCATCGCCGCATCACTCTGCGAGCCGCCACCGGCCACGCGCAACCGCTTGATCGAGACCTTCGAACGCCGCTCGATATTCTCCATGCCCTGACGCAACGCATACGCCAGCCCTTCCAGAATCGCCCGATAAATATGCGCACGGGTGTGCACATCGCCGAAGCCGATCATCGCGCCTTTCGCCTCGACACCCGGCTCACGAATCCCCGGCGACCAATACGGTTGCAGCATCAAGCCCATCGAACCCGGCGGCACCGCATCAACCAGTGCATCGAACAACTGCTCAGGCTCGATACCCTGCTCTTTCGCCTGCTGCATCTCGCGCAACCCGAACTCGTTCTTGAACCAACTGACCATCCAGTAACCGCGATAAATCATCACCTCGCAGTTGTACTGATCCGGCACCGCCGATGGATATGGTGGGATCAACGGGACGATTTCCAGATAGCGCGAGCGGGTGCTGGTGATCGTCGCCGTGGTGCCGTAAGACAGGCACACCGTACCCGCATCGACCACGCCGGCACCGACCACTTCACACGCCTTGTCAGCGCCCGCCGCAATCAGCGGCAAGCCTTCGGGAATGCCCGTGTGGCGAGCGGCTTCAGCGGTGATGTAGCCGAGGGTTTCACCGGGTTTGTGCAGGCTCGGCAATTGCTCGGGGTGCACCGCCAGCGCCTGCCATTTCCAGTCACTCGGCGCAGCCCATTTCAGGCGTTTGAAGTCGAACGGCAGGTAGCCGACGCAGCAACCCACAGAGTCGACAAAACGCCCGCACAGGCGATGGGTGAGAAACCCGGACAGCAGCAAAAACTTGTCTGTTGCCGCCCAGACTTCCGGCTGATGCTGAGCGATCCAGTTCGCCTCAGCCTGAGCACGAAAATAATCCACAGTCGCCTGGGCGCCGACCAGTTTGAACAGCCAGCCCCACGGCCCTTTGATGCCGCCCTCGACCTCGCTCTGACGTTGATCGAGCCACAGAATCGCCGGACGCAATGGCTTGCCCTCGGCATCGACGTTAATCACCGTGCCGCGCTGCGTGGTCAGGGAAACACCGGCAATCTGCGCGCGATCAATCCCCGTTTGCTGCCAGACCTGCTCACACGCCTCACCGAGTTTCGCCCAGTAATACTCCGGATCCTGCTCGGCCCAGCCCGGTTGCGTCGAGTAATACGCCTGCAACTCGACCTTGCCTTTGCCAAGCAGATTGCCCTGCAAATCGAAGAGCAGCGCGCGCACGCTCTGGGTGCCGTTGTCGATGGCCAGCAGGTAACGCTTGTTCGGGTGGTTATCCATGGAGCTCTCTTCTGGGGGCATCAAGGCGTGGCATCCGGCAAACCGTGATGGCGTTGCCACAACGCCCGATAACGCTGTTCTTCCTGCTGCCAGTGTTCGTCGCTCCAGCCCAGTCGTGGCTGGCAGAGTTGGCGGATGGCGGCGAAATACTCTTCGCCACCGCGCGGCAACAGCAGGCCCAGACGCGTGCGGCGCAGGAGCAGATCGTCGAGGTGCAAGACCATTTCCGCTTCGCTGGCGAAGGCCAGTTCTGCCCACAACGTGTCCGTAGCACCGACCGTTTCGTGGCTGACTTCTTTGATCAGTTGCGCCAGCCTCGGCAGGTCGCGGCCATGCCGTCCGGCCAGGCGTCGCCACTGATGGTTGCTCAATTCAGGGATCGCCAGCGCAGGCACAGCGGCAAACACTGGCGCGGCGTCGTCAACGAAAGGACGCTCGAGCATCGCCGCGCAGGCCTTAAGCACTTCGATGGCTTGCGGGCGAAACGTGGTCAGTTTGCCGCCAGCCAGGGTCACGCAACCGGGCTCCTGCCACAGCACATGCTCGCGGGTTTCGTTCGACGGTTTGTCTTGATGATTGCCCGCCGCACTGCCGACTACCGGACGTACGCCCGACCATGTCGACAGCACGTCCGAAGCGTTCACTTGCGCTCCGGGAAACTGTTGCGTGCAAGCCGCCAGCAGATAGTCGAGTTCTTCGCCGCTGATGCTCGCGCTCTGATCGAGATCCTCACGATGATCGAGGTCCGTGGTGCCGACCACCGTCGCGCCTTCCCACGGGAAAACGAACACCGGACGCCGGTCGCGCTCATGCATGAAAGTGAACGCCTGTGCGACCGGCAGACGCCAACCCGGCAACAATAAATGACTACCGCGTAACGGCCGCAATTGCCGGGGCGCCGCTGGCGGGCGCAAGCGTTCAGCCCAGGCGCCGGTGGCCACAGCGAGCACGTCGCAGCGCAATCGCAGTGACGAACCGGCCTCGCAATCCTCGACCTGAACGCCACACACTCGGCCGTTTTCACGTAGCAGTTGTTCGACGCGCACGCCATTGACCACGACAGCGCCATCGGCCCGCGCCTCGCTCAACACGCGCATCACCAGCCGTGCATCGTCGGTCAGCGCATCGACAAAACTGGTGCCGCCGAGCAGGTCATTCTCCCTCACGCCCGGCGCCAGATATCGAAGCTGTTGTGCATCATGAAAACGATGGCTGCGACGTCCGGCCAAAGCATCGTAAACACTCAACAAACCACCCAGCAGCCGAGGCCCGGGAAAGCCGCCGCGATAGTGCGGCATCATGAAACTCATCGGCTCGACCAGCCCCGGCGCTTCGTCGAGCAAGCGCTGACGTTCGCGCACCGAATCACGAGTCAGGCGCCACTGGCCCTTGGCGATGTAACGCAAACCGCCGTGAACCATTTTCGACGATCGACTGGAGGTGCCCCAGGCGAAATCGCGCTGTTCCAGCAGCAGACAGCGCCAGCCTCGACGCGCCGCTTCACGCAGGATGCCGGCGCCGCTGATACCGCCGCCGATGACGATCAGATCCCAGGTTTCCTCGGCCAGCGTCGGCAGAGTCTGCTGGCGCCACGCGGCGTTCCAGTCCTGACTCATGGCCGTCACTCCGGCAGCAGTGTGCCGGGGTTGAGGCGCCCGGCCGGATCGAAGTGTTTGCTCAGCGCCTGCAAGGTGTCCATCGCCAGTGCGCCCTTCTCGCGCAGCAGGTACGGCGCGTGATCCTTGCCGACACCGTGCTGGTGGCTGATGGTGCCGTGGTTGTCGACGATGGTCTGGCTCGCCGCGTGTTTCAGCGCTTTCCAGCGTGCCAGCGTCGCGGGGTAATCCGCTGCTGGGCGAAACACGTAAGTGGTGTAGATGCTCGAACCTTCGCCGTAGACGTGGGACAGGTGGGTGAACACGTGCACGCGCTCGCCTTCGGCGGCCAAGGCCTCGCGCAGGCTGCTTTCAACGAGGTTGAGCAGGTGGTCGACATTGCTCCAGTCGGTGGCGGTTTCGAGGGTGTCGACCACGTAACCGGCGTTCCACAGGTTCTCGCGCAGGTAGGGGAAACGGAAGCGATTCTGCGCCCACTTCTTGCCGAGCAAGGTGCCGGTGAACACGCCGCCGAAGGCCTTGAGGTGTTGTCGCGCCTGTTTCAGCGACAGCGCGTTTTGCCGACGATTGCCGGTCACGCCGAAGGTCAGCAAGCACTTGCCCGCACCGGCGCCGCGCAGTTTCAGATACTTTTCCAGCCAGGCGATTTGTTGCGGATGACCGGCCAGCGCCAGTTGCGTTTCGGTTTCCACGGCGTTGGACAGGCGCAGCATCGACAGCGGAACGCGCGCCTGAGCCAATTGGCGGATGGCTTGCAGTGCCTTGGTCCAAGAGGGCAGAAATACACCGTAGAAACGCTCATCGGCAGGCAGCGCACTGACCCGCACCTGGACCTCGGAAATGATCCCGAAACGGCCCTCGCAACCCAGCACCACTTCGCGCAGATCAGGCCCGGCGGCAGAGGCCGGGAAGGTTGGAATCTCCAGCGGCCCGGCGAAGGTTTCCAGGGTTCCGCCAGCGAATAACTGCTCGATCCGGCCATAGCGCAGCGACTGCTGACCGCTGGAACGGCTGGCGACCCAACCGCCCAGCGTCGACAGCTCCCAGGACTGCGGAAAATGCCCCAGCGTGTAGCCTTTCGCACGCAACTGACTTTCGACCTGCGGCCCACTCGCGCCGGGGCCGAACGTCGCCAGCAGGCTCTGTTCATCGAGGTCGATCAGGCGGTTCATCCGCGCCAGCGACACCGTCACCACCGGCCGCAACGACTCAGACGGATTGATGTGCCCGGCCACCGACGTGCCGCCGCCATACGGGATCAGGCACACGTCTTGTTCATGGGCGAGCGCCAGCAATTGGCGGATGTGCTCAGCGGTCTCGGGAAACGCCACCGCATCGGGATAATGGCCCAGCGCACCTTCGCGCAGCGCCAGCCAGTCCGGCAGGCTCTGGCCTCGGGCATGCAGCAAACGATCATGGGCATCGACGCTGTACAAAGTGTGCGCCTGCAACCGCGAATTCGGCACACGCGCCAGCGCCGCCTCTAGCGTTGCATCGGGCAGCGCGCGCCCCTCGCCCAGGCGCTCATGAAGAAACTCCGCGCCCTGGGCCGGCAGTTCGACCACCGTGCTTGCATCTCCCCAGCCGTTCCAGCGTCGCATGCGTGTGTCCTTCTTACCGTCAGATCAGTGATATTTCAGGCCTCCATACTAGCCAGCGGCCGCCAAGTGTCACGGTCGCATCCGGCCAGTTCGTGTAGCCAATTGAGTCAAACGTCGCGCAAGCGTCAGCCATTTACTTTAGTCGGGGTTTCAAATTACCTTTCAGGCTATTTCGTCCGCCTCCGCTGCCGTTGATCAAAGGAATGGGATCATGCAATCGCTCGGCTACACCTCGGTTCCGCCCCTGCTCAAATACCTGCGCCACGCCGAACAACTGGGCATGGCCATCGAGCCGGCGTTGGCGGCAGCAGGTTTGCAGGCGCAGCAGTTGAGCGACAACACCCTGCGTTTGCCCGGTGAAGCGCATGAACGCTTGCTGGATTATTTTTGCGAACACTCGGGCGATCCGCTGTTCGGGCTCAACGCGGCGAATTTCGTCCTGCCCAATTCGTGGAGCGTGCTCGGCTACATCACCATGAACTGCGCGACACTGGGCGATGCGATGAGCCGGATCATGCCGTTCGAGAAACTGGTCGGCGACATGGGCGTCAGCCGTGCCGAGGTGCAGGACGGCCATGTGCATCTGATCTGGACCTGCCGCTATCAGCGTCCACGGATTCGTCGGCATCTGGTGGAAAACGTGCTGGGGTCATGGCTGCACTATGCGCGCTGGATCGCCGACACGCAGATGTCGCCGGCCGGAGTTTGGCTCGAACATCCATGCCCGGCCGAGGCCACGCCAGCGCAGTACGAAGCGTTTTTCGATTGCCCGGTGTTGTTCGATCAGCCGTATTCGGCGCTGGTCGTGCCGCTGGCGTATTTGCAGCTGCCGTTGCGACAGGCCGATGCGCAGTTGCTGCGAACGCTGGAAGAACATGCGCTGGGCTTGATGGCGACGCTGGAGGATGCGTCGCTTGAGCAGCAGGTGAAGAACATTCTGCGGCAGTTGCTTAAGGAGGGGTTGCCGCGCAAGGAGCAGGTCGCCGAACAGCTCGCTGTTTCCGTGCGGACGTTGCAGCGGCAATTGCATCAGGCGGGGACGTCGTATCAGCAGATTCTTGATGATTTGCGTCAGGAGCTGGCTGAGCATTATTTGCTCAATAGCACCTTGCCGATTCAGGACATTGCGCAGTATCTGGGGTTTACCGAACCCCGCTCGTTTCACCGCACGTTCAAGAGTCGGCGCGGGATGCCGCCGGGGGAGTTTCGGCAGATGCATCGCGGGTGATTATTCTGGCCCCTTCGCGAGCAAGCTCGCTCCCACAGTAGATCTCGGCGGCTCACAAATTCGATGTTCACTGCAGATCCATTGTGGGAGCGGGCTTGCTCGCGAATGCGCCAACTGCAGCACCCAATTCCTACAGGTAAATCCTCGATACTTGAGCGCAATAAACATCCCGCATCACAGGTGTTTAAAGACACTCAGCGTTACGCGAAACAGCCCACAAATCCTTGCGCCGTAACCTACGCCTGCGCCAGAATCCGCCGGCTTGTGCGCCCGGAGCATGCTGCGTAACTTGATTGCGTCACTGATTCCCAGTGATCGAGCTTAGCGGCTCGGCTACATTCGCTCCCCGCTGCACGAGTATCATCCAGTCAGGTATTTGCCTGCGTTTGATGGTGGCTGTGCGCATGGCACCTTCGGGTGCGCCGGGGTGGGATGCGACCGGTCCGCTAACTTGCGCACAGCTGCCTCCCTTTTGCTTAGCGGCGAAATGGATGCGGCTTTAAAAGGTACGCTCCCATGTTCAAAGTAACGCCAAACCCGCCGGTCACCGACCCGGCCTCCCCCTACGAATCCGTCGATTCAAAGAAATTCCACGAAGCCGCCGAGCGCGCGCTCGACCACTACCTCGGTCCGACGAACGCCGACCTCATGGCCACGCCCTACTCCCCCAACACGCTGTACATGGCCAACCCCGAGGCAGGCACCGAATCCCTGCTGGCCGACGCCAGCGAAACTCTTGGTTCGGCGACCGTCATGCTCAACAACCATGCCGCGCAGGTTGAAGGCACACACCGCAAGACGCTGCAGGGTATTGCGCAAGTGGTGATGGTGGCGGAAATGGCCGTCAATCGCGTGTTGGACAGGTTAGTGCCGACCGAGTAACGAAAAAGCCCGCTGCCCCAACTGTGATGGTTAGGTGGCGGGCTTCTTTTTGCGGTGTGCCATTTTCCCCTCACCCCAGCCCTCTCCCATAGGGAGAGGGGGCCGACCGAGTTGTCTGGCGCTAGACATCGACCTGAATGTCCGAGTCGATTATGGATTCGACCGAACAGGTTCAGGTCGGTGCATCTCTCAAGCATCCCCGAATCGGTCCCCTCTCCCTCCGGGAGAGGGTTAGGGTGAGGGGCTTTTCAGCTCAGAGACAAATCGCGTTGGTAAACACCAACCGATTACCAAACGGATCAACGATCGTCATGTCCTGGCTCCCCCACGGCATCGCCTGAATACCCGGATGCGAAAACTTGTAATCCTTGGCCACCAACTGCTGCTGAAACGCCTCCAGCTCATCGGTTTCGATGCGTAGTGCCGAACCGGGGGTTGCATCGCCGTGATGCTCGGACAGGTGCAGCACACACTCGCCACGGGACACCTGCAGATACAACGGGAAGTTCGCCTCGAAACGGTGCTGCCAGTCGATCTTGAAGCCGAGGAAGTCGACGTAGAATTCTACGGCTTTGGCTTCATCGAAAATCCGCAGGATCGGGGTGGTTTTGCCGAAGCTCATGGGAGTGCTCTCGCCTATGGAAAAGGCCCGTCTGAACGGGCCAAATGGCCGGATCAACGCAGCGTCTTGAGTACCAGATCGCTGTAGAAAAAACGGTTCTTGTCGGTGCGTGCAAAGAAGAAGTAAGCATAATCCGACAAGTAGTAGTAGGTGTTGACCCGATTGTACTCATCGCCTTCTTTACTGCACCTCAACTCTTTGGCCGAGCCGCTCAAGGTTGAATTGAGTTGGCTCGCCGACAGTTCGCGAACAACGGTGCAGTTGTTGTTTTCCTGGCGCTCGTCGACTTTGCCGAGCACCGAGTTAGTGCGGCTGAACGTGGCTTTGTAGGCCAAGTGTCCGTTGACCGGCATATGCTGCCAGTCGCCGCTGAAGCTTAGGTTGATGACACTGGACGTGTCTTTCATCGAGGGCCCCTTCGAGACGCTGAAACGGCTCAATTTCGCTAGATCCAGCAGCCCGCGAAAGGTCACGGCATCGCTCTCATAATTGGCGCCCGACAAATGCAGACTCAGTTGCTGCGAGGCGCTATCGATTTCAAAGCGGCGCACTTCGCGCATATCTATAGTCTTGCCCTGGTAATTCGATTGGCCCGTGCTTTCCACATAGTTGAGCGGTTTAACGGCGTCCGGCATGTTCAGTTGTTTGATGGCTGATGTCACTGCCGGGGTAAGCGTTGGCAGAGTCACTGGAACGCTTTTCTTTGCGCGGGCAACGAACCTGGGCAGTTGCGCTGCCGATTCGGGTTTTTCACAGACCAGTTTGAACAGCAGCTCGTAGTCGTCGTTGCTGCCGCTGATTGCATTGGAGGTCAGTGCAATCGCGTCCTGTCCATCCGTGACAGTGTTGTCGGCATCCAGATCGTAGCCCGCCACCACACGGTAGGTCTGCTTGCCACAATCGACTGCGTAACGCTCGCGCTTCTGCGCATAGGGAGCGTCGTAGGGCGCATCGAATCCAATCAAGGGGTTATCGTAAGCCGCCCAGAATCTCAGTTCGGAACCGTCCTTCTTGAGACTGTTGCGATCAAACAATACCCATTGCTCCTCGCCGCTGCCTTTGACCACTCGCCAATCCGACGCCGGCGTGCTGGCACACGCCTTGATGAAGTCAGGGTTGTTTTTCAACATCCCGAGCACGTTGGCCGGCATTGCTCGACCGATCGAGTACTGGTGACCATTGAGCCCCGGATACATCCGAACGCCGCCGCCCAGATACAGCAAGTTGGCACGGTCGGCCGCGCAGGAGGCTTCCATCTGAAAAACCACGCCTGCCGCCGCTTGCGCGTTGCCGGACTGACTGATCTGGAACGTCAGGATATTGCCTTCGCGCATAACCGAATCACTGACCAATGGACGCGCGAGGATATCCTTGAACAATGTCTCGGCTTCCGCCGCCTGGCGTGCTTGTGGACTGACACAACCGGCCAGTAATGTGACGGCTACGAACAAACAAACGCGGTACATGAAACTCCCTGGGGCGACAGACGCCAAATCCACTGAATGTCAGCGATTCGGCTTGGTCGAGGGAATCTTTAATTTCAATGTGCCATCACTGCACAAAAATCCAGACCACGTCGCAAACCTGCAACTGCGCGGTTATACAAAACCTTTGCGCAGGTCATCTTCACGGGCGAGGAACCGTCCTGCATGGCGTCCTGAAGATTGCCCCTCCTGGTAACTCAACACGCCATTGATCCACACGCCATCAATCCCCTGCGCCGCTCGTTGCGGATCATTGAAATCCGCCACATCACGCACTGTTGCCGGATCGAACAGCACCAGATCCGCCCAATAGCCTTCACGAATCTCACCGCGTTCCTTCAAACCAAATCGCGCCGCCGACAATCCGGTCATCTTGTGCACGGCGGTGTGCAACGGGAAAAGCCCGACGTCACGACTGAAATGTCCGAGCACCCGTGGGAAAGCGCCCCACAGGCGCGGATGCGGGAAGGGATCTTCGGGCAGTCCGTCAGAACCCACCATCGATAACGGATGGGCGAGGATTCTTCGTACATCCGCCTCGTCCATGCCGTAGTACACCGCGCCGGCCGGTTGCAGGCGTTTGGCGGCGTCGAGCAGCGGCAGATTCCATTCGGCGGCGATGTCGATCAGGTCGCGGCCGCTGACCTCGGGGTGCGGCGTCGACCAGGTGATGGTGATGCGATGCGCGTCGGTGACTTGCTTCAAATCCAGTGTCGATGAACTCGCCGCATACGGGTAGCAATCGCAGCCGACCGGGTGAGTTTTGGCGGCCTCTTCCAACGACGCGAGCAGTTGCGGACTGCGCCCCCAGTTACCGACGCCGGCGCATTTGAGGTGGGAAATGATCACTGGCGATTTGGCGTGACGGCCAATCTGAAACGCCTCGTCCATCGCTTCCAAAACCGGGGCGAATTCGCTGCGCAGGTGCGTGGTGTACACCGCGCCGAATGCCGTCAGTTCTTCGGTCAGTTGCATCACTTCATCGGTGGAGGCGTTGTAGGCGCTGGCGTACGCCAGACCTGTGGATAAACCCAACGCACCGGCCTCAAGGCTTTCGCGTAACTGTTCGCGCATCGCCGCGATTTCTTCTGGCGTCGCGGTACGGAACAAATCATCCAGATGATTGCTACGCAGCGCCGTGTGGCCGATCAGTGCCGCCACGTTCAGCGTGGTATTGGCCGCTTCCACCGCCGCGCGGTAATCGCTGAAGCGTGGATAAACGAATGCCGCCGCTGTGCCGAGCAGGTTCATCGGATCCGGTGGATTGCCCTTCAATGTCACGGGCGAAGCGCTGATCCCGCAGTTGCCGACAATCACCGTGGTCACGCCTTGGCTGAGCTTGGGCAGCATCTCTGGCTGACGAATCACCACCGTGTCGTCGTGGGTGTGCACATCGATGAAACCCGGCGCCAGCACGCGGCCAGCGGCGTCGATTTCTTCGGTTGCCGTGACGTTGTGCAAGTCACCGATACGCTCGATGCGGCCCTCACGAATCGCCACGTCGGCGCGGTAACCGGGCATGTTGCTGCCATCGATGATCAGGGCGTTGCGAATCAGCGTGTCGTACAGCATGTCAGTCTCCCAGCGGCAGGTGATCGTCGCCGCCACGGTATTCGTCGAGGGCGAGTTTGATCCGCCGCAGACGTTCTTGATTGTCTTCAGGATTGGCCAGTGCCAGCTCGGTCGCCAGCACATCGATGGCGAGCAGCATGCCGTAGCGGGCCGCCGTCGGTTTGTAGATGAACGAGGTTTCTGCGCCTTGCAGCGGCAGGACGATATCGGCCAGTTCTGCCAGTGGCGAGTCGGCGCGGGTGATCGCCAGAATGCGCGCGCCGTAGTTGCGCGCCAGCTCGACAGTCTCGAGCAATTCCGGGGTGATGCCGGTCAGCGAGCAGACGATGAGCACTTGCTCGGCGTTCAGGCTGGCGGCGGTGACGCGCATCATCACCGCGTCATGGCACACGGCAATCGGGTAGCCGAGGCGCACCAGGCGTACCTGCAATTCGTCGCTGCACAGGGTCGAGCAACCGCCCATGCCGAAGGCGTGAATCATCCGCGCCTGACCGAGCATTTTCACCGCATCGGCAAAGCGCGATTCGTCGAATCCGGCCAGATGCTGGCGCAGCGTGGTTTCGATGTCGCCGACGATCTGCCCGTAAAACGCCGACTGCTCAGGCGTGCCCGCCGGGTCGAGAAAACGGCTGCCGACGCCGCTGGCCTGAGCCAGTTGCAGGCGCAGATCACGCAGGTCGCGGCAGCCCACGGTGCGGGCGAAGCGCGACAGCGTGGCGGTGCTGACTTCGGCGCGTTGCGCGAGGTCTTCGAGGCTGGCGCTGGCGGCAAAACCGACGTCGTCGAGCATCAGCCGGGCGATGCGACCTTCGCCGGCGCTGAAGGAATCCTGGCGGGCGCGGATCTGGTAGAGGATGTCCATGGGCGGCGGGCTCCGGTTACAGCAGGTAAGAAAGGCCGACGGTCAGGCCGAACGCGACCAGCGAGATCAGCGTCTCGAGCACGGTCCAGGTCTTGAACGTCTGCGCGACCGTCATGTTGAAGTATTCCTTGATCAACCAGAAGCCGCCGTCGTTGACGTGGGAAAAGATAACCGAGCCAGCGCCGGTCGCCAGCACCAACAGTTCAGGGTGTGGATAACCCAGACCAATGGCCACTGGTGCGACCACGCCGGATGCGGTGGTCATCGCCACCGTCGCGGAGCCTGTAGCGATGCGCATCAACGCCGCGAACAACCAGCCCATGATCAGCGGCGACAGGTGAAACTCATGAGCGAGGCCGACGATCTGATCGGTGACGCCCGCGTCGACCAGAATGCGGTTCAAGCCACCGCCAGCACCGACCAGCAAGGTGATACTGGCGGTAGGTGCCAGACATTCGTTGGTGAATTTCAGAATCGATTCGCGGTTGAAACCCTGGGCGATGCCGAGCGTCCAGAAACTCAACAAGGTCGCCAGCAGCAGCGCGATCACCGAGTTGCCGATGAACAACAGAAACTGATTGAAACCGCTGCCCGGGGTGGAAATCAGGTTGGCCCAGCCACCGATCAGCATCAGCACCACCGGCAATAGAATGGTCGCCATGGTGATGCCGAAACCCGGCAGTTTGTCGCGCGGTTCGCGGTCGAGAAATTGTTTTTCCAGCGGGTTATCTGCCGGCAGTTGAATGCGCGGCACGATGAATTTGGCGTACAGCGGACCGGCAATGATTGCGGTCGGAATGCCGATGGCAATCGCATACAGCAAGGTCTGCCCGACCGACGCCTGATAAGCCTGCACCGCGAGCATCGCCGCCGGGTGCGGCGGCACCAGCGCATGCACCACCGACAGGCCGGCGACCATCGGCAGGCCGACCATCAGAATCGACACGCCGACGCGCCGTGCCACGGTAAACGCAATCGGCACCAGCAACACAAAACCGACTTCGAAGAACAGCGGCAGCCCGACCAGAAAGGCGATGCAGACCATCGCCCAATGCGCGTTCTTCTCGCCAAACTTGTCGATCAGCGTACGCGCCATCTGCTCGGCGCCACCGGACTCGGCCATCATCTTGCCAAGCATCGTCCCCAGCGCGACCACCAGCGCAATATGCCCCAGCGTCTTGCCTACCCCGGCCTCATACGCCCCTACCACACCCGACGGCGGCATCCCCGCCACCAGTGCCAGGCCGATGGAAATCAGGGTGATGACAATGAACGGGTTGAGCCGGTAACGGGCAATCAACACGATCAGCGCAATGATGGCGACGGCGGCATAGACCAGCAGCCAATAGCCGAAGGAAGGCGTCATGCGGTACTCCTCGAAAGGGTCACGTTCGAATGGGTTGTGAAACTCATAAATCATTTCGAGATCGAGATTTCAAACCACATGAAAGTAATTTTCGTGGAGAGGCAAGGCGTGTCGCTGATGGATATGTCTTGTCGTGATTAATGAAAATAGCGGGGCGGGATTTACATACTTTTACAGCCAACACGGCCCCCTGTAGGAGTGAGCCTGCTCGCGATTGCGTCGTAACAGTCAATATCATCATTGGCTGAATGACCGCTATCGCGAGCAGGCTCACTCCTACAGTTTGATCGCATTCTTCCAGACAGAATGCGCAAAACCTGACGTAGCGTACGGATCACACCATTTCGTTACGAATCCATTCAACCACCGACGTGCGTTTCGGTGCCCAGCCATAGACATGTTTTTCAAATCCAGCCAAGCGCTATACTCGCCTGACAACCTCCGCGGAGTCCCTGCCATGAGCCCCACGCCTCGCACCAAAAAAAAACTGACAACCGAAACGTTGATTCGCGCAGTTGCCAGTTCGACAGCCATCGAGACGGGTCAAAGCGTGGAGACCATTGAGCGCAAACTCAAACTCAGGTCCAGCAAGTTCCTGCACTTGTCCCTGGCCAAGTAGCTCCGCCTCAAGTCCACAATGCCTGCCGGACCCAATACTCCATGGGTTCGTAGTTGCAGTTAAGCCCTTGGTTGATGGCTGCAAAATAAGCCTCTTTGTTTCGCTCCCAACTGCTGTAGTCCAGCGGCACGTAGCCCGCCTGAACGGCCATGACATCCGCCAGTAATCGCGACAAGCGTCCGTTACCTTCGCGAAAGGGATGAATAAGGATGAACTCGACGTGCGTTACAGCAATGGCGCGAATCAGGTTTTCGTCCAGATCGGACCGACATGGCGTGTATTTCGCCAGGCAGTCCCTTTCAAATCCATTGAGCAATCGAGGAATTTGCGGCGCAGCAGCAAAGAAAAATCCATCCTTGCCCAAATTTACCGCGCGCACATCACCCGCCCATGGATAGATGTTCCCGAGCCAGTGTCGATGCCAATCCTTCAAATCCTGAACAGTCAGTGACCGATCAGGCAAATGCTCGATAAGTACCGATTGGTAGAGCTTTTCCAACAGAACCAGCTCTGCATCATCCATGTCTTCGGGTTCGACAATTCCCAGTTTATTGCTCAGCACTTGCTCATTCGAGCCGGGCTGAAAGCTGCTTTGCGCCCCTTCTGCGTCATAACGGTTAATCATCCTTGTCCCTGCTGAACTGGCAATGTTCAGAGCACCATAGGTCTGGCGTGACACAAGCGCAAAGCCCGAAACGAAAACGGCTGCCCGATGGCAGCCGTTCTAAAGGGCGATAACAAAGCCCGGTGGGGCTTAAACACCCATCACACCATTTCGTTACGAATCCATTCAACCACCGACGTGCGTTTCGGTGCCCAGCCCAGCAGTTCGCGGGCGTGTTTGCCGCGTACGCGGCTGTTGGAGCCGAGGCCGTAGTTGGCCATTTCGTAGCCCCATTCGGCTTCGGCGTCTTGCAACGGCCAGTCTTGCGGTTGACCCAGGTTCAGGGCTTCGGCCATGGCGGTGGTCATGTCGATGAACGATGCTTCGCCGCTTTCGACGAAGTAGAAAGTACCCGGTACGTTCTTGGTCAGCGCCAGCAGGTACAGGGCGACGACGTCTTCGATGTGCACGTTGGACCAGATGTTCTGGCCGGTGCCGACGTGGCGCACCACGCCGCTTTTACGCGCCTGTTTGAGCAGACGCGGCAATTGCACGCTGTCGCGGATAACGCCCAGGCTGTGGCCGTAGATCAGCGTGTTGCAGATCACCGCCGAGTTCACGCCGTCGTTCGCCGCTGCGAGGATCAGGTTATCGATTGCCACGCGCGCAGCTTTGTCGACAGTCGGCTCTGGCAAGTTGTCTTCGTAGTAGATGACATCGCTGGACTTGCCGCCCGATGCATCGCCGACGATGCTCGAACCGCTGGTGTGCAGGAACACTTTGCTGGAACCGCGCAAAGCATCGAGCAATGCTTCGACGGCGCCGCGATGGTCGCTGCTGGCGGCGTTGATTACTGCGTCGGCAGCACGGGCCTGTTCGGCGAGCAATGCTTTGTCGTCGAGGGTGCCGATGACCGGGGTCATGCCCAGCGCCTTGAGCTCAGCCGCTTGTTCAGGGTTGCGCACCAGACCGGTGACTTGATGCCCCGCCTTGACCAGAGCGCTAGCGATGGAGCCGCCGATAAAACCGGCAGCGCCGGTGACGAATACGTTCATGGAGAAACTCCCTGCGTGAATAAGTGATGGGTCGAGTATCGGCCTGTGGGTCCGAGGGAAAAACCCGCCCTCGACCAATTCACTCTTGCGCAGAGGTCACGAATCAGCCCTTGAAATCGGCGCTGGCGTAAGCGGCGAGTTTGCTCTGGATAAAGTCGAGGAAACACTGAATGCGCAACGCCAGTTGCGAGTTCCGGTAGTACACGGCGTTGATCGGCTGGCGATAGCCGCTGTTGAATTCTCCGAGCAGGACTTTCAGGCGCCCGGCCCGAATGTCATCGATGGTCATGAAGTGCGACAGGCAGGCGATGCCCTGCCCTTCCAGCGCCAGATGGCGCACGGTCTCGCCGCTGGAGGCGCCGATCGCCGGGTTGATCGGCCAGCGGTCACCGTGCACGTAGCGCAGCGGCCATTGGTTGAGGCCTTCGTTCTGAGTGAAGCCGAGCAAGGTGTGTTCGCTCAAGTCCGCGACCTGCTGCGGCGCGCCATGTTTTTTCAGGTAGGCGGGGCTGGCGACGATCAGCAGCGGACTGCAACCGAGCGAGCGCGCATGCAGCGTCGAGTCAGCAAGGGTGCCGATACGGATGGCGATGTCGGTGCTTTGTTCCAGCAGGTCAATGATCAGGTCATTGCTGTTGAGTTCGAGCTGGATGTCCGGATAGAGACGGCGGAATTCGTCGATGTACGGGACCACTGCGTGGAGCATAAACGGTGACGCGGCGTTGATCCGCAGGCGCCCGGACGGCGTTTGCTGGCGCGAGGACAGGCGTTCTTCGAGTTGTTCCATCTGATCGAGAATCAGCTTGGCCTGCTCGAAGAAATACTTGCCCTCTTCGGTCAGATCCATGCGCCGCGTGGTGCGGTTGATCAGCGTGGTGTCGAGCTTGGCTTCCAGCTTCGACAATGTGCGACTGACCGCCGAAGGCGTTTGCCCGACCTGTTCGGCGGCGGCGGAAATCGAACCGCATTCGATCACGCAGACGAAAATCTGCAACTCATCGGATCTGGCTTTCACGGGTGTCCTCTTTGAAATCGCCAAGATCGCAGCCTTCGGCAGCTCCTACATGGAAATGGGTTCCTGTAGGAGCTGCCGCAGGCTGCGATCTTTCGCTGTTACCACCGATAGTAGCCCGAAACCATTCAGGCCTTCAGACCAAACACCTCGGTCAGATGCTGCTCGTAACGCGCCACATCAGCCTCGATGTTCGGCCGCTTCATCACATCCACACAAAGGAACGTCGGCAACCCGGTCATACCGAGAAACTCGTTGGCCTTGTGGAATGGGAAGTACACCGCGTCGACGCCTTTGGCCTCAAAGAAATCCGTCGGGTCATCGAAGGCCTGCTGCGGTGCATTCCAGGTCAGCGACAGCATGTATTGCTTGCCCTGAATCAGACCGCCGCTGCCGTACTTCTGCGACGCATCGGAACGGGTGCGGCCATCGCTGGCGTAGAGGCTGCCGTGGCCCTCGGTGAAGACTTCGTCGAGGTACTTTTTCACCGTCCATGGCGCGCCCATCCACCAGCCGGGCATCTGATAAATGATCACGTCGGCCCAGAGAAATTTCGCCACTTCTTCGGCAACGTCGTAGCCCTCGTCGATGAAGGTGGTTTTCACATCGAAGCCGCCACGATCCAGCACGCTCAACGCGGCTTCATGCAGGGTGGCGTTGTAGCGACCGTCAGAGTGGGCGAATTTTTTACCGCCATTGAGCAACAGCACTTTTTTCATGAGAAAGCCTCGGCGCAGCCATTGGGCTGGATGGAGAAGGAAAACTGGAATGGCGGCAGATTAACGATCCGCCTCGCGCGGAATAAGGCCTGATTGCGCAAAATACATTTGACCAAAAAGCACGAATCTATCGCCGATTGTTGCAATAACATCCGCGGCATTCTGAATGTGAGGAGTCGTTGTGATGAGTGAACGCTTGGGTTTTATCCTGCACGCCAAGACCCGCCCGGAACAATCCGAGGCTTTCGAAGCGCTGTTTCGCGCCTACGTCGAACCGAGCCGCGCCGAGCCAGGTTGCATCGAGTACCACATGCTGCGTGATAAGGAAGATCCGACGCTGTTTATCTTCTACGAGATCTGGGCCTCCCAGGCGCACCTGGACGTGCATTCGAATTTGCCGCACATGAAGGCTTTCTTTGAACAGCGCATGGACTATCTGGAGCGCGATTTCGATATCCGCCAGATCGAAATGCTCAGCGAAGCCTCGGCTAACCGCTGATCAACAAGTGCGCGCCGAGCGCGCCCATACCGACAAAGAACACCCGTTTGAACAACACGGCGCTGATCCGTTCGCGCAGCCATTGGCCCAGCAACATACCGAAAATGGCCGGGATCAGCGCCAGCAGCGAAGCACTCAGTTCGCCGCCACCGAGGGCGCCACGCCAGAGCAATCCTGCGGCCAATGCCAGCGTCGAAACGGTGAATGACAGGCCCAGTGCCTGCACCAGTTGATCGCGATTCAAGCCCAGCGCTTGCAGGTACGGCACCGCCGGAATCACGAAGACGCCGGTGGCCGAGGTGATTACACCGGTGATCAAACCGCACGCCGGACCCAGCCAGCCTTCATGGCGTGGTTTGACGCTCAGCGTTGGCAGAAACAAACCACTCAACGCATAGAGCAACAACGCCGCGCCCAACCCCCGCACCACCCAATGCCCGCCCGCCATGCCGATCGATAACGTGCCTATTCCGGTGCCGAGGAAAATCATCAGCAGCATCGGCCAGAGGCGTTTGCTCAGTCCTTTCAAGTGCCCGCCGAATGCCAGTTGCCAGACATTGGTCAGGGTTGCCGGGATGATCAGCAACGCGGCTGCCTGCGACGGCGCCATAGCCAGACCGAGCAAGCCCATGGCGACAGTGGGCAGGCCGAGGCCGATCACGCCTTTGATCAGGCCGGCGAGGATGAACGTCAGGATGACCAGTAAGGACAGGGCCAGACCGAGGTTTTGATAGAAGTCCGCGAGTGTGTTCATGGCGCTACTGTGCGCCAGTCAGGGTTGCCTGAAAATCTGCCATATACTGAGGGTGCCTCTCTTTTAGCAAGAGGCTGATTATTCCATTGAGGCTTCTGGCCCATTCGCGAGCAGGCTCGCTCCCACATTGGATGTGTGTCGTACGCAACTCCCTGTGGGAGCGAGCCTGCTCGCGAAGGGGCCAGCCCGAACACCCTAAAACCAGAGGCCACCCTCATGCACTTCGACCTCACCGACCTGCGCCTCTACCTGCACATCCTCGACACCGGCAACATCACCGCTGGCGCCGTCCGCAGCCATTTATCCCTGGCCGCCGCCAGCGCCAGAATCCGCGCAATGGAAGCCTCGCTCGGCATCGATTTCCTCGAACGCGGCCGTCGTGGCGTCACCCCGACGCCGGCCGGTAAAGCGTTGGCCCAACACGCACGCATCCTCCTGCAACAGGCCGAACGCCTGCAGCAGGATCTGGCCGACTATGCCCAAGGCGTCAAAGGTCAGGTGCGTTTGCTGTGTAACACCACGGCGATCACCGAATACCTGCCGGAAGTACTCGCGGACTTCCTGCGCGATCATCCCAATCTCGACATCGACTTGCAGGAGTTGCCCAGCGCGCGCATCACCCATGCCTTGCGCCAAGGCGCGGCGGACCTCGGGATCGTCTCCGATGCGGTCGACACCCACGGTCTGCAGACCCGGCCCTTTCGCGACGATCCATTGGTGCTGATCCTGCCCCCTGAGCATGTTTTGGCGAGTCAGGCGTCGCTGACGTTTGGTGAAACCCTGGCGCACGACTACGTAGCGCTTGGCAGCCACAGCGCGCTGGCGATTCACCTGGAGGAACAAGCGCTGCACATCGGCCAGCGCATGTCGATCCGGATCCGTGCCGATGGCTTCGAGGGCGTCATGCGCATGGTGGCGCGAGGTGCGGGGCTGGCTATCGTGCCCAAGGTGGCCATCGAACGCTGGGCGGCGGTGCACTCGGTAACGTGCCGGCCGCTGGACGAAGTCTGGGCGCATCGCACCTTGCAACTGTGTGCGCGGGACTTCGATCACCTGCCCGGTTACGCCCGGGCCTTGTTTGATGCGCTGGTGCCTTGACTCTACCGCTAGGGGCAGACTCTATCCTGTGAGCTTCATTTCAGGAGTACACACAATGAGCAAACGAATGCTCGTGATACTGGGTCACCCCTCCACCGACAGCTTTTGCGGGGCATTGAGTGAGACTTACGTTCAGGCCGCCAAGGACGCCGGGCATGAAGTGCGGCTGCTGCGTCTGGATGCGCTGGAGTTCGACCCGGTCCTGCACGAAGGCTACAACAAGGTGCAGCCACTGGAGCCTGACCTGCTGCAAGCCCAGGCCGATATCACCTGGGCTGAACACCTGACATTCGTCTATCCGATCTGGTGGGGCGGGATTCCGGCACTGTTGAAAGGCTTCGTCGACCGGATTTTCCTGCCGGGTTTCGCCTTCAAATACCGCGAAGGCAAAGCCTTCCCCGACAAGCTGCTCAAAGGCCGCACCGCGCATTTGCTGGTGACCATGGACACGCCGTACTGGTACTACAAATGGATCTACGGCATGCCGGGGCTGAATCAGATGCGCAAGACCACGCTGGAATTCTGCGGCATCAAGCCACTGAAGACGCTGACCTTCGGGCCGATCCTTGGCTCCAAGCCAAACCAGCGCGATGCCTGGCTGGAACAGGCGCGCGTGACCGCCGCCGTCTAAGGCTTTCCAGCCGCCTCAACTGACGGCGCACAAGCCGCCGTCAGTGCCTCTTCGGGCTTCCTCCACGAGCCCGTCCGTCGCCTGTGCACGTCATTTACGCGCAGTTGCCATTTTCAGATGATATTGGACATATAATCGCCGCCGATCCGGCATGACGCCCGATCGCGCTACGCTATGTTTGACCATCGAGACGGACCTTATGTATATCGGCAAAGCCGCCCAGCTGTCGGGCACCACAGTCAAAAGCATTCGCCATTACGAAGAAATCGGCCTGTTGCCCGAGCCCAAGCGTGAAGGCAAATACCGCATCTACAGCCAGCAAAGTGTCGAGGTGTTGACGTTCATCAAGTGCGCCCAGCAACTGGGCTTCAAGCTCAAAGAGCTGCAGGTGATCCTCAACAACTACCGCGGCGACGAATTCCCGTGGGACATGGCGCAACGAGCCATCGCCGAAAAAAAAGCCGAACTGGTGACCCAGATCGGCGATTTGCAGCAATTGCATGATGGCCTCGAGGCGTTTGAACACAACCTCAACGACGCCCGCCAGGAGTGTCAGTTCGAGCGCATCGCCCGCTATGGCGAAAAAAACCCGGTCAATACACTGAACTGAAAACCCTGCTGCGCCGCATGACCAGACTCGCCTGCCGTCTCAGGGCAGGCGCGCACGCACGTTGGCGAATCAGCCCGGCACCGGCTCCCCCTCTGTGCGCAGTGCTGGGGCCGGCGCAATCGCCGCAAAGAACCACGGCGATACCAGTGTCACCAGGACAATGGTCATGACCCCGCTGGAAAACAGCGCCATCGCCACCAGTGCGCCGAGATCGACAATCGGCTTGAAGTCGGAAAACAGCAGCGCCATGAAGCCTACGGAGAAGATCACCACGTTGATCACCGTCGAGCGGCCAACGCTGTGCATCGCCTGCAAAATAGCCGCGTCGATCTCAATGCCCTGCTCCACCAGCAACTTGATGCGCGACAGCAGGTGCACCGCGTAATCCACCACGCCGACCACCAGGAACGTCACCAGCGTCGTGCCGATGTTCAGCTCAATGCCGAACAGGAACATGAAGCCATAGACCGTCACCGACGTGGTCAGCAAGGTCAGCATGCCGAGCACACCGAGGCGCACCGACTTGAGCCAGTACATCATCATCAGCGTGACGACCAGCAAGGCCAGGGAAAAACTCAGCACCTGGCCTTGAGTGATTTCCTGCAACACCCCGGTCCAGATCAACGGCGTGCCCGCGTGGGTCACCTCCAGGTTGGCCGGTTTGTTCACCAGCAACCAGGCATCGAGGCGATCGAGCATGCCCTGATAGTCGCTGGCGACCGACGAGGTCATGGTGTACAGGGTCAAGGCCTTGGAAAAATCGGCGTTGAGCACGTTGTTCAGGTCCGAACCACCACCGTTCTCGAACAGCATCACGTGCTGCTCGATCAGCGAATTGCCCGGCACTTCAAACTGCTCGAGCTGCCCGTCGTCATTGACCGAGGAGACCTTCTCCACGGCATTCGGCACCCGCAGATACTCCGGGTTCATGTCGTTGAGCACCAGGTTCATGCGTTTGACGTACGTGGCCAGCGAGTAGCCGTAACTGACGTTCGGTTGCTGCTTGATGAAGTGGTCGAGCTTGTCGATGAACTGCACCACTTCGGTGGTCAGCACGCCGCGCGGCTCTTTGCTGTCGATCGCGATCCAGCCCGGCGCCGTGCCCGCTACTTTGGCGTGGTTGATGAACTGATCGGACACGCGAATGTGGCTTTCCGGCTTGAAGTAAGCGATGCCGGAGTCTTCGATATCGACGCGGAAGGTGAACACGGTGGCCAGCGCCAACAGCGGCAGCATGACCATCAGGATCGGTTTGCGAAAGCGGATCATCCAGGCACAGAACGCCACCAGATACCGCGAGATGATCGATTCCTTGTGTACCTCAGCCTTGGCCTGCTGCGGCTGATCCTTGCCCCAGATGGAAATCCACGCCGGAATCAGCAACAGCGAAATGATCAGCGCCGCGGTCAGACCGATCGACATGAACACGCCGAAATTGCGGATGCTGACAATGTTGTTGGTGGTGGAAATCATGAACGTGGCGATGGTCGTCACGGTCGTCAACACCACCGGCACCACCATCAAGCGCTGGGTTTCACGGTTGGCCTCACGATTGCTCTTGCCGGCGTTTTTCTGCTCGTAATATTCAGCCATCACGTGGATCGCATCGGAGCAGCAAATGGTGAAGAGGAATACCGGCAGCACGCTGGTCAACAGGTCGAACGGCACCCGCAACAGCGCCATCAGGCCCAAGGTCCAGATGGTGCAGAACAGAATGTTGAACAGCGGCAGCAGCACGCCCAGTGGTTTGCGGAAGAAGAAAATCAGCAGCAAGGTAATCAGCAAAAACACGATCGGAAACAGCACGGCCAGGTCATGATCGATGATCTCCTGCTGCGCGGCGATGAAGATAGGCATGCCGGCAATGAAGATTTCGTCCTTGTACTCGGGGTGCTCGGCCTGATATTGCGCGACGATGCCGCGCACGATCTGATAGGCGCGCAATTGCGCCTGAGCGTCGTCCTGCTTGGTGCCAAGTTCGGCCACCAGCATCGCGACTTTCTTGTCCTTGGACACCACCCCGTCGACCATCAATTCGTTGCCCATGATCTGCGACTCGACCAGCGCCGGGTCCATGTCATAGGCATTCAGGGTTTTGTGGATCAACAGCTCGCCGTCGTCGGTCAGGACGATGTTTTCCAGGTCGCCCATTGAGGCCATTTCGCGGATCGGGTTGATCCGCTCGGCGAGAAAGGTCAGGAACAGCTGATCATGGGAATCCCAGTTTTGACTCTGGGCATGATCACGCAAGGCCTTGGCGTTGGCGTAATCGTTCTGCGAAAAGCCACCCTCGAGAATGTCCCGGGTCAACAACTGCGCACGGCTGTCGTCTGCATGCCGGGCGACGATTTGCGCCAACTGCTCCTTGTCGGCATCGTTGGCCAGAATCATCTTGCGCACTGATTGCGACATCGAAAACAGTGCGTTGAGCGTCGATTTGTTGAACACCGTTTGCGGGTTGTTCAGCGCCACCATGACCGAGTCGAACGTGCCGGTGAATTCACCCTGCAAATCGATGATGGTCTTGCGCGCCGGGTGGCTTTCCTTGAGCAGATAAGGGTTGGTGTCGGACACCAGCGCGCCCAGCGTATAAGTGAAATACGCCGTAATCGCCACCAGCAGGAAAACAATCGCCCGCGCATAGCGCTCGACGAAATTCAGATATCTTTCCATGATCATGCGGTTCCAGGTCGTCGGGGTCGGCGCTTAGCGAGCAGACACGGCAAAGTCCGGCAGGTCACCGGTTTTCAGCCCGCGTTTGATGGCGGTCTGGGTGAAGAGGCGGTCTTCCAGAGAAACGTTGTACTGCAACTGGTTGAAGCGCATTTCCGAACGCGTACCGTCGATGAAGTGCTCGGTTTCACTGAGCACGATGCTGTCGATCGAGTCGATGGTCGCGACTTTCTGCGTGCGCATCTGCTTGATCAGCACGCCTTTGACGTCGAAGAAATCCTGACGCATGACCAGGAAGTTCTGCTTGTCGATCCACACCTTCAGCTTGTTGTAACCGGTCTTGGCCAGCACCTCTGGGGACGCCGGTTCGCGCTCGATCACATAGCAGTCGCGGCCCTTGATCTGTTCTTCGCCGACTAGTTTCTGCGAATAGTCTTTGACGCGGATCTTGTCCAGATCGGCGTACGAATACTCACTGCCCATGAACGAGCCGCGCTTGTCGGTGGTGGAGATGCGGCGGGTCTGGCGGCTGACTGGCAGGTACATCCACTGGCTGTCTTCCAGGCCGAGGGTTTCGTGGGGGTTTTCGATGTGGAAGGCCACGTCACGGACGTCAGTCGGCGCGGAAAAGTACATGCTGAACTTGTCGCTGTCCGGGTAATCCTTTTGCAGGTAGGTGAACTCGCGAACGCGAGTATTGCCTTTCTTGTCATGCAGGATCAGCGAAACCTGGGACATGAAGCTGTTCCCGTCATTGCGATCGCGTACCTGACGGATGATCTCATCAGCATTGCCAGCCTCGGCGGCACTGGCGCAGGCGCTACCGAGGATCAGTGCGGCGGTGGTCAGACTTTTCAAAAACGGCAACATAACAACTTCCTTTTCGTTGGATGAGTGCACCTGCGCGAGAGCGGCAGGCGTGATGGGTCAGAACAGATAACCGGCCGACAGCCGTACTTGATCGCGCTTGCTGTACTCGCCGAAAGTCTTCTCGGGCTTGCCGAAGAACACGTCCACCTCCAGCCCGAGCTTGATGTAGTCGACCGGCTTGTAGGTGAAGATGCCTTGCAACAAGGCGTCGTCCTGAAACGGCGGTGAGCCAGCGACCACCAGACGACTCTTGAGGCGGTCCTGCCAATGAGTGCCTTCGGCCGACAGGGTGAACAGCGGTTCGTGTTTGTCCTGCAACATGCCGTCCTGCCAGTCGAGCAACACCTGCTCCTGCCACTGCGCGGAAATCAGCCAGTCGCGCAACAGGTAGTCAACACCCAGCAGCGACTTGACCATCGGCGTGCTGTCCGCACCGTAGGCGCGGGTCGGATTGGTCACGCGCCAGTTGTCGAAATACGCCACCTCGCTGCGCACCACGATGCTGTGCCCGGCGTCGATCGCCAGCCCGGCACCGCCCATGGTGTAACGGGGAAACTGCCGTTCCAGCCGCGTGCGGCCGTCGTCGGCGAGGCCTTCGACCGCGTACACCGGGTCTTGCTGACGGGCGCTCAAGGCGACAAAACTGGTGTCCACCGCACCGATCCGGCCGTTGGCGCTCAGGCCATAGGAATAGCCTTTGTCGCCGTCATAGCCGGGCTTGGAATCGAGCAGGAAATACTGCGGGTCCGGCGTAGCAAACAGTGGCGCGGCAAATTCACTGCCTTCAACCGGCGCCTGGTTTTTCACGAAGTCGGTGATCCACAGCGCCTCCAGTTCCCACTCGCCCACCGGTTGCGCAAAACGCACCATCGGCACGGCGATGCGGCTGTCTTCGAGCAGCGGCGTCAGACCGTCGCGATAGTCCAGCGGGTTGATCTGATCGAGCACGCGCAATTCATCCGCGCGGCCCCAGACCACTTGCTGCCAGCCCACCGTCACTTCGCCGTCACCCAGCGAATGGCCGACGTAGAGGTGCCGCCAATCAGCGTCGAAACGGTACTTGTCGCGCGCCCGTTCGCTGTACGGATTGTTGCCGTCATAGCGCGCGTCGTAACGCACGCGGCCCTTGGCCTTGTAGTACCCACCCTCCCAGTTGTCTTCCAGGTTGGCTTTGAAATACACGGCTTTTTGCGTGACCTGATCGTCGCCGTGCAGACGCATGGCCGTGGCCACGCCGACTTCTCCGTCGGCGTAATCGGGCTTCAGATCAGCGACGGTAAATTCGGCCATCGCGGCGGGCGCAGTCATGCACGCCCACACCGCACCCACGATGTGACTGTTGTGAAATCGAGGCATCGCTACATTCCCAACCCGACACCGCCATCGATCACCAGACTCTGCGCGGTCACCCCGCCAGCCTCGGGGCTGGCCAGGTAACGCACCATCGCCGCCACTTCTTCGCTCTGGATGAAACGGCGCATCGGCAGTTTCTTCTTCGCGTTGCGCACGATCTGCTCCTGGGTCAAACCGGCAATCGCCGCTTGCGTCGCCAACTCACCCTGCAACATCGGCGTATCGATCCACGCCGGCAGAATCGCGTTGACGGTGATCTGCCGCGAAGCGAGATCCAGCGCCAGCGCCTTGGTCATGCCGACGATGCCGTGCTTGGAGGCGCAATACGCGGTGTTGCGCACCTTGCCGGCACGGCCGAGGATCGACGACATGTTGATGATTCGCCCACGGTCCGGCATCAGCGCCAGACACAGCGAGGTCACGTAGAACGTGCCGTTGAGGTTGACCGAAATCACCTTGTGCCAGTTGTGCAGGTCTTCCGGCTCGTTCTCGTTGCAGATGCCGGCGCTGTTGACCAGCACATCGACGTATTCGACTTGCGATCCGAGGGTTTTAAAGAACGCTTGCATGGCCGGCAGGTCGGCAATGTTCGCCGCATGGGTTTCGACCCGCGCCTTGATCTGCTCCTGTCGCTCGTCGACCCAGCGCTGCAGTTCGGCCAGATCGAGATCCAGCAGGATCAAGCGATTGTCGGCGTCGGCGGCAAAGTTCTCGGCAACCGCGCGGCCGATGCCTTTGGCCGCACCGGTGATCAGAATGGTCCGGCTCATGGCATTTTCAACCCGCCGTTGACCGACAGGACCTCCCCGGTCAGGTACAAACCGCGATCGGCGAGGTACAGCACCGCTTCGGCAATTTCCTCCGGTTCGGCGTAGCGTTTGATCAGCAGACGCGACTGGATTTCTTCCTCCTGACTGCCAATCAGCGCCGTACTCATCTCGGTTTTGACGATGCCCGGGGCGACCGCGTTGACGCGAATGTTGCGCGGCGCCAGCTCGACCGCCAAGGCCCGGGTCAAGGATTCGACCCCGCCCTTGGCGGCGGCATAGTTGCTTTGGCCTTTGCCGGGCTTCTGCGCCGCCACCGAACTGATGTTGACGATGCAACCGCTGCGCTGGCGCAACATGCCCGGCACCACCTGCTGACAGCACAGCATCGTGCCAATCAGGTTGGTCTGGATCACGTCGATCAGGTCACGCGACGACATCGTCGCCAGCAGACCGTCGCGGGTGATACCGGCGTTGTTGACCAACAGATCGATACGCTGAAAATGCTGATCGACCCGCTCGAAAAACGCCTTGATGCTGTCGCCGCTGCTGACATCGCACTGCAACGCCAGGCAATCGATGCCCGAGGCCTGGACCTCATCGCGCAAGACCATTGCCGCGACTTCATCGCGCACGTAACTGAACGCGATCTGATAACCCGCCCCGGCCAGAGTCTGGACAATCGCCCGGCCGATGCCGCGACTGCCACCGGTCACCACTGCTACTTTATTCGGCATGACCGTTCCTTAAAGCGAGTTGTCGGTTTTGAACTGCGCGAGGCTGAAGCCATGAGTCGCCGCCAGTGCACGAATCTGCTGCACTTGCTCGCGGCTGATGTCGCCGTAGGAGTAGTGCTGTTTCATACCGGACAGGCCCATCAGCACCGACTCGGCCATGCACGCGTACAACTGACCCTGTTTGAGATAGGCGCGAACGTTTTTCACCAGGCCATCGCCCAGCGGCGTCTGCACGATGCCGCCGTGCATGTAGAGCACGTCGGAGCGTTGGCTAGCGAGGTTCTGGTCAACGTTCAGCGGCACGGCGATGTCGCAGATCACGCTGCTTTCGGCGAAGTGTTCGGCAAAGAGAAACGGCTGCGGTGCGTTCGCCGCGCAGAGCACGATGCGTGCCTGTTTCAGCACTTCAAGATCGTTGCTGACGGTGATGAAGGCGTTCGCGCCCAGGCGTTCTTCGACCAGTTTCGCCACGCGTTGCCCCAGATCGGCACTGCTGCCGTGGGCCTGCAACAGCGCATCGATTCCATCAATTTGCTGCAGGCGACGGGCGAGGCGATCGTGTTCGGCGACACCCTTGAGGATCGCGCGGGCGGCTTCGGCGTAAATCTGTTGCGCGGTTTTTTCCAGACGCCGCAGGGAACCGTCGCGGCCGCTACCGATGAGGATCAGGTGCTCGACGCTGGTCGACAGCAGCGAGGCGTAGGTCGAGGCGATGTTGCCGGCGGCACCGACCACTGCAGCGGTCTGCTCGCCCAGCTCAAGGCCTTGCTGCTTGCAGCCCTGTTCGATAGCTTCCAGGCCCATGCCGATGGTCAGTGCATTGCCGGAAGTCAGCGCCATGTCGGGGATCTGCAGCGCCTGGCAGTTGTTGGTGACGATCGAGGTGTACATGCCCAGCCCGGCGACGCTGTAGCCATCGGCGCGGGCATCCTTGATGCGATTGCCAACTTCTTCGCGGATGGTTTGCAGATCGCCGCTGGCGATGTACGCCGCCATCGCATCGGAATCCATGCACAGCGGATACAGGGTGAATTCCACGGCGGTGCCGAGTTTCGAGCGAATCTGCACCGGTCCGATCGGCGCGGCACGGCGCTCGGGGGCCATGCGTTTGATGAACTCGCGTTTCTGTTCAGCGCTCAGGGTCGACAGTGAAGGATCGACGTCGCTGAGCATGTCCGAATCAATCAGATGGTTGATGAACGCCACGCGCGCCACCACGCGCACGTTCTCATCAGACTTTGGGAGGCTTTCATCCTCCTTGAAGCTGACCTCGCGGGCCGGCACTTGCGCGATGCTGTCGGCACACACACCAGCCGCCAGCGGGAAGGCATCGCGGCGGCGCAACATGTCGCAGACTTTCTGCAAAGAACCGATCAAGCCGTCGATTTCTTCGAAGGTGATGCACACCGGCGGCTCCAGTCGGATCACATTGGCGTTGCTGCCCGACGGCGCCACGCGCAGGGATTCGAATTGCAGCAGGTAGCCGGCGATGATGTAGCCCAGCGCATCGTTGTACTGCGCCGAGGCCTGAACCAGTGAACTGGTGCCGGTCAGGTCGTGCAGTTCGAAGCCCAGCAGCAAGCCGCGCCCACGCACGTCGGCGATGACGTCCGGGTAGGCTGCCTTGAGTTCCAGCAGCGAAGCCTTGAGGTACTCGCCCTTCTTGTTCACGTCCTTGAGCATCGCGCTGTCGTTCTCGAACAGACGGCGCAGGGCCGACAGGGCGATATGGCAAGAGGCGTCATCTTCGGCAAAGGTCGAACTGTGGATGTAGCTGAAATCGTTTTCGTAGTGGCTGGCGCGAATCACCGTCGCGGCGATTTTCATCAGGCCACCGCCCAGCGCTTTCGAAAGGCAGTAGTAATCACCCTGCAAGTTGAAATGGCTGGCGCCAAGCAAGGTGCCGGTGCGGCCGAAACCGGATTGCACTTCATCGATGATCAGCGGGCATTGCTGCTCGTTGCACAGGCGCCGCAGGCCCAGATAAAACTCATTGGCAAACTCGTTGATGCCGCCCTCGCCCTGAATCGGCTCAAGTAATACGGCGGTGATCGCACTGAA
Source organism: Pseudomonas sp. 3B-A001-10F (assembly GCF_056313565.1). Lineage (NCBI taxonomy): Bacteria > Pseudomonadati > Pseudomonadota > Gammaproteobacteria > Pseudomonadales > Pseudomonadaceae > Pseudomonas > Pseudomonas sp. 3B-A001-10F. Next base: position 22,746 of record NZ_JBQYFW010000016.1, on the reverse strand, counting down.
CGCCTCACGGCGAACCTGCAGGGTTTCGCCGCTCCATTCCAGGCTCAGCCAGTGACGCACGTGGCGGGCCGGCAGCTCTTGCAATTGCTGGGGTTGCTGCGGGTCGATGAACTCGACGTTGAGGCCGAAACGGGCGAACGGCTTGCGGTACTGCTTGCCATAGGTCAGTTGAACGGTGTTCACCAGTTTGCCGTGGAAGCTGCCGCGCACAGCGAGGAACACCGGCTCGACATGCAGTTGCGCCAGGTTGTGCTGACGCACCGCTTCGGCCACTTGGCGCACGGTGACGCAGGACAGATTCTGCGGCAGCAGACCGGCGGGCAAATCGAGATCGTCGACGTCCAACTCGACGTAAGCCTTGTCGCTGGCAACCAGATTGGCGAGGGCGAAATCACGCTCGTCGAATTGCTTCTGCAGGTTTTTCTGACGACGGTATTCGGCGTGCTTGACGGCGATTTCCACCGACTCGGCGCCACTGTTGGAGAAGGTCGAAATGTAGCGTTCGCTGTTGTTCAGCTCACGGTTGAAGGCTTCACTGAGCTCACGCCCCAATTGACCGGCCGCACCGCGCACCGACATCTGCGCATTGAACGGCACATCGGCACGCAGCAGGTCGACGAGTTGATCGACAAATTGCGGATCGTTGTGGCCATACAGCGCGGCGCCGTAACCGCCGAGGAAGTCAGTAACCGTCACCTCTTCGCCCTGGCGGTCGCGGTAAAACAATTTACTGCCCAGCGCTCTGTGGAACTGGCATTCGAGGCCCAGAGCCTGCATCAATTCAACGAATTTCGGCCGTACGTAATCGCGGTAATCCATGACAGTTCTATCCCTTGAGTAAAAAATCAGCTGCGTTTCGTTGCGTGCCGACGGTCAGTCGGCCGCGTGAAATTCGAGTTGGTAACCGGCGCTAAAACCGTTGTCGTCGCGGTTGATGACCAGGCAATCGTGGAGCACGGCATCGCGCGGCCCACCGATCACAAACGGCAGATGCGCATCCAGCGGTTGCTCCAGGCCACTGACCGGCGGGATGCTCTGCGCCTGCAAAGCCTGCCGGGCAAAGATCAGATCAACCAGGCTCGGTGCACCACTGAGCATGCCGGTCAGCGGCGTGCTGCTGGTGATGTGCGCGGCGCCGGTTCGCGCCAGCGTGCGGGCCAGATCGGCATCCTTGTGCGGATCGCCAGTGGCGCTGCTGATCAGCAGATCCACCTGTTTGTCCGGCAGGTTCAGCGAATCCAGACGCGGGTGTGCGAACAGAGCGGTCAGACAGGTTTGCGGCCCGGCCGGCAGATCATCGGCGCGGCGCAACACCAGTGCCGCCGCACCTTCGCCGGCAATACCACCACTGCCCTGGCGATCGAAGGCTCGCAGGCTTGGCGAACCGTCGGTGCTGATTACGCCAGCCTCGGCCAGTGCGGCGAGGGCCAGCGGATCCAGTTCACTGCCCGCGCCCACCACAATGGCCGCATCGATCCGCCCGCTCTGCAACGCCGCGCAGGCTTCGCGCAGCGCCGCCAGATTGCCGGCCACGCCTTGCATGTAGGCGTTGCATTCGCACTCAAGCTTCAAGGCCAGACTGACGACGCCGAGCAAACCGTTGCTCAGGCTCTTGAGCACCAGGAACGGATCGAGTGCACGTTCCTGCAATACACGTTTGGCCAGACGCTGCATGTCGGCACCGCTCTCGGTCTGACATTCGTGCAGCAGTTCACCGTAAGACGCGAGCGACGGATGGGTGTAACCGCCCTGGCAGCAATAGAGACCAAAACGCACGTTGTCGCGGCCCGGTTCAAGCTCGGCCTCGGCCAACGCCTGGCGCACCGCACTGACGCCCCAGATCACCGCCGGCGGACAGTAACGCTGGAGGTTTTGCGCAACGTCCTGACGGCTACGTTGATGATCTCGATCAGCGATATGCCCGAACGCAGTCACCCGCTCGCTGTGGAACAGCGACGAGTTCAGGGGCGAGATTGCGCTGCGCCCTTCGCGGGCCGCCGACCAGAAACCCTCAACGCCCCAGCCGGTGGGCAATACACAACCGCTGCCGGCGATCGCGACACGTACAGTGGCGTCAGTCATTGTCCATGCTCCCGATATTTGCCAAGGGCCAGCGAAGTATTGAGGCCACCGAAACCGAAGGAATTGCTCAGCGCGTAATCCACTCGGCGGCTGACGGCTTGCCCGGCGCAGTAATCCAGATCGCACTGTTCGTCGGCGTCATGCAGGTTCACCGTTGGCGTGACCAGATCGTTGAGGCAGGCCAACGCGGTGACGATGCATTCCGGTGCGCCAGCGGCCGCGATCAGGTGACCGAACTGTGATTTGTTGGCGCTGATGGCCAAGGCTTGATAGTGCTTGTGTTCGGCGAACACGCTTTTAATCGCCAGGGTTTCGGCCACGTCGTTGAGCGGCGTAGAGGTGCCGTGGGCGTTGATCAGATCGATCTGCTGCGGCCGTAGCCCGGCGTCGTCGAGCGCGGCCTGCATCGCCAGTGCCGCACCGCGTCCTTGCGGTTGCGGTGCGGTGACTTTGTAGGCGTCCAGACTGCTGCCGAAACCCAACACCTCGGCATACGGCGTGGCGCCACGGGCCAAGGCATGTTCGAGGCTTTCCAGCACGACAAAACCACCGCCCTCGCCGGCAATCAGACCGCTGCGGTCACGATCGAACGGACGGCACAGATCCGCGCCCCAGCGCTGCTCGCCCGACGCGGCGCCGAGTAGATACAACGCGGCCATGGTGTCGAGGTTGAGCACCGAGTCGGCGCCACCCGCCAGCGCAACGCTGACTTCTCCGCGACGAATCATCTGGAAGGCATTGCCAATGGCTTGTGAAGCACCGGCACAGGCACTGCTGATATTGATCACCGGTCCTTCACAGCCCAGGTCGTCGGCGATTACCCGCGCCAGACGATCGTTGCTTTGGCGCAGCGAGCTATCGGCATTCACTTGCCCGGCCCGTGGCATCAGGTACGACCAGCTCGGGGTGCCACCATTCGGGGCTTCGGTCAGCAGCATGTCGGCGAGCATGTGCTGCGGTGCTCCCGAGGCACACAGCACCGCCGCGCCACGCAACTGTTCTGGCTGCAAGCCACTGTCACCGACTGCCTGCGTGGCAGCCACCCAACCAAACCGACTGCGCTTTTCCAGCGGCATCGTCCAGGCCGGATGGCTTTGCAGTTTTTCCGGCAACAGGCGCATGTCGACAGGCGCGGCATAACGCACCGCGAACGACGCCTCTTGCAAGTCGTCCGGCTGCCATGGCCGCACGCAATGTTCGGCGCCGAGCATTTTTTCCCAGAGGGTCTGCCATTCGAAACCGAAACCGGTGACGGCGCCCATGCCGGTGATCACAATCCGTGTCGCACTCATGCGTGCTTCTCCATGGTTTCACTGGCCAACAGCAATGCGCCCCAGTGACCGGCGCGAGTGTGGCTGACGAGCAGCGTGTAACCCGGTGTCGCCGCCGTATCACCGCTTAGATGCAAAGTCAGTGCGGCCTCTGTCAGCAAGCCGCTGGCGCCCAGTTCGCCGGTCATGGCGCGAGTGCTGCGAATCTCGCGCGGGAAAGCTTCGAGCAACTTCATCACTTGCCCGTCAGCGCAATTGCCGACGATATGCTCGACGTCGCCGACCCGCAGTTTTTCGACGCTCAGAACCTGATCGATGACGCGCCGACCCACCGCCACAGAGCGTTGCGGATCGTTGCTGTAACCGCGGGCAAATCCGGCAATGCGCACGGCGTGTGCCGCACCAGGCGGCGGTGTCGACGCCAGCAACAGCGCGGCGGCGCCCTCACCGAAAATCGCTTCGTTCGCCTGATCGGGCTCGCGCAGATACAGGGCCGGGGTCAGGTTCGGGCTGCTGCTGACCACCAACGCGGCGTCGGCATGTCGCTCGCCAATCTGCTGGCAAGCTTCGATCAGCGCATCCAGCCCGGCGTTGTCCTGAGAACAAAATCCACCCATTGGCCCATGGCAATTCAATGCTTCAGCCACATAGGCCATGACGCTGCTGTTGAGCAGGGTCAGCGCATGCAGGGGCGGTGTGTTGGCCAATAACTGCGCCAGTTGTTTTTGCGGCTGTTCGATGATCGCCTGCACCGCATCCCAGCAAGGACTCGGCGCGTCGACTTCAGGAATGGCCGCTGTCAGGGCAATGCGTGACGCGGGCAATTGCAGCGCCGCCAGTGCTGGCGCCAGCCGTGCAGCGCAATGCAACAGCCGTAAGCCCTGCGGTTCGACGCTGCGCTGGATCTTGCGATCAAACAGGTCACTGGCCAGTCGCGGTGTCGGCAAGGCAAACGCCTGACGCTGTGCGTCAAAGGCCAGCGGTTGCGCTGCGCAGGGTGTGCCGAGCAAGTCAGCGCATTCACTGCCCGCCACATTCAGCACCGCAGCGGCATTCAGGTAGATGGCTCGGTTCATGTCATGCCCTCCCCAGAACCAGCGAGCTGTTGATGCCGCCAAAGCCGAACGAGTTGGACATCACCACGCTGATCGGCTGTCGCACCGGCTCGCTCAAGAACTTCAGCGAAGGGTATTCGGCGCGCTCGGGGTCGTAATTCAGGGTGGGCAACAGCACACCGTCACGCAGGCTCATCAGCGACAGCACCGCTTCGATCGCGCCACTGCCTGCCAGGGAATGCCCGATGGCGGACTTGTTGGCGGTGAAGGTCATGAAGTCCTGGCACCCGCCGAACAGACGCTGCAACGCCAACGCTTCACAACTGTCATTGGCCTGCGTGGAGGTCCCGTGGGTGTTGACGTGTTGCACGGCGCTGCGCAGCAGCCCGGCGTCTTCGATTGCGGCTTCCATGCATTCCTCGTATTTACTGCCGTCGCGACTGCTGGAGGTCATTTTCTGCGCCTCGCAGACATTCGCGTAACCCAACACCCGGCCCAGTGGCGCAGCCTTGCGCCGTTGAGCGTGTTCAGCGGATTCGAGAATGACCATCGCCGAGCCTTCGCTGAGGACAAAACCGCTACGGTCAGGCATAAACGGGCGGCTTTGTTCGCTCGCCGGCAAGTCGGCCTGACAGAGCGCGCCGAGGCTGTTGAACATGTAATAAGGCAGTTCGTTGGCCATCAGTTCGACGGCGCCGCAGATAGCCAGATCGATCTCTCCGCGCTCGATCGCCCGGTAAGCACTGCCGATGGCCATAGTGCCGGCGGCACAGGCATCGGAATGGGTCGAGATGTGATCGCGGATGCCGAGCCGATCGGCCAGGTGCTGCGTCTGTTGATCGACCCGCCGAATGAAGGTCGCGCTGGACGGTGCCGGACTGTCCAGTAGACGGTCGAGGTCGACGCGCCCGGCCTGATCCATGCACCGGCTGAGCCGCTGCAGGTCGTGGCTGTCGGCACAGTACTTGTTGGCGCCCAGAAACAGACCGCTGCGACTGTGGGCAAAGTCTGCCGGTGTCAGACCGGCATGCTCCAGCGCCTGCCGGGCAACGTATTCGGCCAGCACACTTTGCCGTGGGTGCAGCGCCGCGTTGCCACCGAAACCGGCCCCGATCCGCTGCCACTGCGTATCGTCGATAAAACCGGCGGCGCTGTTGTTGAATCCCAGCGCCTTGAACCGAGGATGTTCGCGGACACAGGATTGCTTCCGGCAAATCCGCTCGAACAACGTGGCAGCGTCCAGCGCCATGGGCGCCACCAGACCGAACCCGCTCACATAGACTTCTCGTGCCCGCATGAGAACTCCTACACCGCTTCTTTGGTGTGAGTGGTGACAAACTGCTCAACCAATTGACGGGACACTTCATCGCCATCCGCCGGCACCAGACGTGCACTGCACGCGCCGCAGACCACTTGTTGGCGCTCGTTCAGAACCGCTTGGTGAGCGTTGCAATCCGGGCACGCTGCCGGCAGGTAGTTGAAGAGATTACGGCACTGGTTGGCCCAATTACGCACGGTGGTCGCGGCGAACACCTGAGCCGGTTGCATGCCCGCTTTCAGTTGATCCGGGGTGTAGGCGCTGAGGCTTTGCTCAAGCAGGTGCTTGCCACTTTCGGTAATGCGACCGTTGGCGAGAAACTCGCTGGCATCCCCGCAAACCGCCACCGCATGGTCAAGCACGCTGGTTTTCGGCAGTGTGCAGCCATATTGGCGGCCCAGCTGAAAGCTCAGGTCGACGATGTCCAGCGAGTCGGCACCGAGGTCTTCGACGATGCTGCTGTTTTCTTCGATGTCATTCGCATCCATCACCAACAGCTGTGCGAGGATTTCGCGAGTGCTGGCAACGACATGTTCCAAGTCCAATGGATTGTTCATTTCTATCTCCCTATATGTCGTGACTACTTCATGAATTCGACTTATGAAAAGTAACTTTTCCCACAGCAACTTCTCACGCGGCGGGAATCTAAACTCTGCCCTTAAGGGGAGAGTCAACGAACTATTCAAGGTTTTTTTACAACTCGAAAAAAGTCTGCAAAAGCCCACTGACACCGCACCTCCTTGGTGCGGTGAACGACTTATTTACTTAACAAAGACGGGGTATGGTGGGGCGCCCGCGGTATCAGGCAGGCTGACTATCGAAAGCAACTAAGGACGCAACGGAACAGACGTACTAAAAGTAAAAATCAGACAAGTAAAATAGTTATAACTTCATAGCCATTGTTTTAGATCAATACTGCCGTTAATTGATTTTGCTGGAAGGTTTACGTCTCCATCCGTAAAACCTGGCAGCGTTTCTGGATATCTGCATGTCGAGCACAGACATCTGGGCAGAAGCACGGCGCTATAGGGTGCAGCTTCCGTTTGATCGCCTTGTCTGGAGCCGACACATGACCGCCCCTATCACCGTTCTACGCGACACTCATCCGCTGCCGGTACTCGATGCCTGCAAATGGGAAAAACTCGAGGGCGACCCGCACACCGTTAACCTCAACGCCTACACCAGCGAAGACGGCAGCAAGATCATGGGCACATGGATCTGCACACCGGGCAAATGGCGCGTCGATTATGTGAAGTGGGAGTACTGCCATTTCCAGGAAGGCTACTGCGTGATTACTCCGGACGGCATGGCGCCGATTCATCTGCGTGCTGGCGATATTTTCGTGGTTGAGCCGGGGATGAAAGGCACGTGGGAAGTGGTCGAGACCGTGCGTAAATATTTCGTGTTCGCCTGATGCAAAAAAGCCGGGAGATCACCCGATGTGATTTCCCGGCAAACAATGTCTGATATACGCAAATCTCCTGCTCGCGAAAGCGGACCGTCAGTCACTTCCTTGTTGAAGCAACCGCCGTCATCGCGAGCAGGCTCGCTCCCACAGTTTGTTCAGCGCTGCCCTTCAATTGCAGGCTTGCGATAGCTGTTGATGATCGCCGAGAAGTCTTTCCCGCCGTCACCGCGCTGGCTCATCGCCTGATACAACTGCTGCGCCACCGCGCCGAGCACCACCGGTTGGTGCGCCTGACGCGCTGCTTCGGTCGCCAACCCCAGATCCTTGAGCATCAGTTCCGCACCGAACCCACCGGTATAACCACGCGAGGCCGGCGCCGTTTCGACGATGCCCGGCCACGGGTTGTACATCTCCGAACTCCAGCAACGCCCGGTCGAGCTGTTGATGATCCCGGCCAGCACCGAGGTGTCGATGCCCAACGCATCGCCCAGCGCCATCGCTTCGCTGACACCGACCATCGAGATCGCCAGTAGCAGGTTGTTGCAGATCTTGGCGATCTGCCCGGTGCCGACTTCGCCGCAATGCACAATGTTGCGGCCTATTTGCGCCAGCACCGGTTGCAGGGTGGCGAACAGTTGCGGGGTGGCGCCGACCATGAAGGTCAACGTGCCGGCAGTGGCACCGCCCGTGCCACCGGACACCGGCGCGTCGGCCATGGCCACGCCTTGTTTCGCCGCAGCGGCAGCCACATCGCGAGCGGTCTGCGGATCGATGGTGCTGCAATCCACCGCTGGCACACCTTGGCGAATGCCAGCCAGCACACCGTCCTCACCGAGCCAGACGCTGCGCACATGCACCGCCGCCGGCAGCATGGTGATCACCAGTTCGGCATCTTCAGCAGCTTCACGGGCCGAAGCACGAATGCTGCCGCCCAGTTGCTCCAGCTCCGCCAGCACGGTTTTGTTCAGGTCGACCAGACTCAGCGAGTGGCCGGCCTTGATCAGGTTGCGCGCCATTGGCGCGCCCATGTTGCCCAGACCGATAAATGCGATTTTCATGATCGATTCCTCAGCGCAGGTTGATGGTGGTATTCACGCCGTCGTTGACGCTGTCGTCATCGAACCAGCGCGCCGTGACTGTTTTGGTCTGCGTGTAAAACTGCACCACTTGCTTGCCGTACGGACCAAGGTCGCCGAGTTTCGAACCGCGCGAACCGGTAAAGCTGAAGAATGGCACCGGCACTGGAATCGGGATGTTGATGCCGACCTGGCCGACGTCGATTTCCGTCTGGAATTTACGCGCCGCCGCACCGCTCTGGGTGAACAGGCCAGTGCCATTGCCGAACGGGTTGGCGTTGACCAGCGCAATCGCCTGATCAAGGGTGTCGACTTCCAGCACCACCAGTACCGGGCCGAAGATTTCCTGGGTGTAGATCTGCATGTCGGTGGTCACGCCCGAGAACAGGGTCGGGCCGACAAAGTTGCCTTGCTCGTAGCCCGGCACCTTGATGTCGCGGCCGTCCAGTTCAAGCTTGGCGCCTTCCTTGATGCCGCTTTCGATCAGGTCGAGAATTCGCGCCTTGGCTTTCTTCGAGATCACCGGGCCGACATCGGTGCCCGGCTCATTACCGGCGTTGACGGTGAGTTTCTGCGCCAGCGCTTTCAGGTCCGGCAGCCATTGTTTCGCCGCACCGACCAGCACCACCACCGAGGTGGCCATGCAACGTTGCCCAGCGGCACCGAAACCGGCGCCGACCAGCGCATTCAGCGCTTGCTCGCGATTGGCATCGGCCAGCACCACGGCGTGGTTCTTCGCGCCCATCATCGATTGCACGCGTTTACCGTGCTTGCCGGCCAGGTCATAAACGTGAGTGCCGACAGCGGTCGAACCGACGAACGACACCGCTTTGATGTCCTTGTGCGTGCACAGGCCATCGACCACATCTTTACCGCCGTGAACCACGTTCAACACGCCCGCCGGTACACCGGCCTCGATTGCCAGCTCGACCAACAGCATGGTCGACAGCGGATCCTGTTCGGACGGCTTCAAGACGAAGGTGTTGCCGCAAGCGATGGCCATCGGGAACATCCACAGCGGAATCATCGCCGGGAAGTTGAACGGGGTGATGCCGGCGCATACACCGATCGGCTGACGCAGGGTGTAGGTATCGACGCCGCCGGCGACGTTTTCGGCGAACTCGCCCATTTGCAGCGTGCCGATAGAGCACGCGTGCTCGACCACTTCCAGGCCACGGAAAATATCGCCCTCGGCGTCGGCAATGGTTTTGCCCTGCTCGGCACTCAGGACGACGGCAATACGTTTGGAGTGCTCGCGGATCAGCGCTTGCAGCTTGAGCATGATGCGCATGCGCGCACCGATCGGAGTCAGTTTCCAAGTCTGGAAAGCGCGCTGGGCGGCGCTGACGGCGGCATCGACTTCAGCGGCGGTGGCAAACGGCACTTTGGCCAGCACCTGTTGGGTGGCCGGGTTGACGATGTCGTGCCATTCGGTGGTCTGCGACTCGACCCACTCGCCGTCGATCAGCAGTTTGACCTTCTGCAGCGTGGTGTCGTTGGGCGTAAGCGATGCGTTCATGCTGGTCTCCGAAACTTGTTTTTATCGTAGGAGCCAAGGCGAAGGGTTCGCCTTGAGATGAGGCGTGTGTCACGAATTGGTTGTCGGACTGTTTTTGGAGTATAGATGTGCAAACTTCTAATAAGAACGCACATATAAGCCCGTCCATCATGCAAAAAAACATCACCTCCCTCGGTTCGCTGAACTGGGACGACCTCAAGTTTTTCCTCGAAGTCGCCCGCACCCGCAAGGCCAGCACTGCTGCCAAACGGCTGGCTGTCGACTACACCACGGTGTCGCGGCGGATCAGTTCGCTGGAAGCGGCATTGGGCACTTTGCTGTTCGAGAAATCGCGGACCAGCGGCTTCGTCCTGACCAGCGAAGGCCAGCGCTTGCTCGGTTATGCCGAGTCGATTGAAAGCACATTGCACATGGCCTGCGAGCAGGTATCCGGCTCTGGCGTGGCACTCTCCGGGCACGTGCGCATGGGTTGCACCGAAGGCTTCGGCAGTTTTTTCATCACCCCGCAGCTGAGCCATTTCGTCGACGCCTACCCGGCGATCTCGGTGGACATCCTGCCGCTGCCGCACTTCATCAGCCTGTCCAAGCGCGAGGCCGATATCGTCATTGCTCTGGAACGCCCGGAGCATGGACCGTACGTCTGCTGCAAACTCTGCGACTACCGTTTGCAGCTCTACGCAACCCAGGACTATCTGGACCAACACCCACCAATCCGCCGCCCGGCCGATTTGAGCAAGCATCAATTCATCAGTTATGTGGATGACCTGGCGTTCAGCTCGGAGCTGCTGTACCTGGCGAACGTGTTGCCGGGCGCCAGCGCGCATTTGCGCAGCACCAGCGTGATCGCGCAGTTCGTCGCCGCACAGCAGGGGCGTTCTCTGGCGATTCTGCCGTGCTTCCTCGCCGCACAAGATCCGCGCCTGCTGCCGGTATTGCCGAAGGACATCGACATCACCCGGCAGTTCTGGATGTACTGCCGGGAGGATCTGCGCAAGTTGAAACGGATCACCCTGTTGTGGGATTACATCCGTGAGGTGACCGAGCGTAATCAGAGTCTGCTGATGGGGCAAACCCGCGACATGCAGTTCGCCGATTAGTCGGCGCTGACCACAATCGAGACCCGGCGGTTTTCCGTGCGACCGGCTGCCGTATCGTTGGATGCCACCGGCTCTTTGCTGCCCAGGCCCTGCAGCTGGATGTTCTCGTCCTTCATGCCGACTGTGCGCAGGACGTTGGCGACACTTTTCGCACGGCGCAGGGACAGTTGCTGGTTGTAGGTTTCCTTGCCCGATGCATCGGTGTGACCATCGACGCGCACGCGCTCGATGCCGACACCCAGCAGGGCCTTGCCAATGCGTTCGACGATCTCGGTGCTTTGCGTGTTCAGGCTTTCGACGTCGCTGCCAAACAGCACTTTGCCGGACAGGCCAAACTCCCAGCCCTCGTCAGTCAGTTCAAAGCCCTGTTGTTTGAGCACGGCGACTTGCGCCGGGGTCAGGCCTTTTTGCGGCGCGGTCTGGCAACCGGTCAGGGCCAGTACGGCGATCAACAGCACAGCGTAAAAAGATCGAATGGTCAGTGTGGACACGAGAGTCAGCTCCTGGTTTGCACGGAATCGACCGGGTGCTCCGCCCCGGCCGTGAATTGGGCGCCGCGCGACAGGCGCTTGGCTTGATACATCGCCGCATCGGCGGCATCGAGCAAGGCCCCCGGCGTGGCACCATGATCGGGAAAAACCGCAATGCCGATACTGAGCGAGGTCACCACACTGGTGTCGCCCGGCAACGCGATGGGCATGTCCATGCTGGCGAGGATCTTGTCGGCAATCCGCTCAGCATCTTCGACCTTGTGCAGCGGCGTGAGCAGAACCGCGAACTCGTCACCGCCCAGCCGCGCCACCAGATCCTCTTCGCGCAATTGCGCACGGACGCGGTTGGCCACGGCCACCAACACCGCATCACCGGCGGCGTGGCCGAAGTTGTCGTTGATGCCTTTGAAACGGTCACTGTCGAGAAACAACACGGCCACGCGCTCATCGTGTTTGCCGGCATTGCGCAACGCGCGGATCAACCGCCCTTCGAAAAAGGCGCGGTTTGGCAAACCGGTCAGGCTGTCGTGACTGGCTTGGTGAGCGAGGGTTTCATTTTCGTTTTGCAGATGGGTTTGCCACGACTCCAGTTCGTCGAGCAAGGCGTTGAAGTCATTGCCGAGGTTGTCGAGTTCGGCGATCTTCGCCGGCGGCACGCGGCGGTCCAGCGCGCGTTCACTGCGTGCGGCGTGGGCGACGGCGGCCAGGCTGCGCAGGGGGCCGGTGATGCCGCGTAACTGGCGCCGCGCCAGGTAGAGCGCGACCCAGGCGCTGATCGCGGTACAGAGGATGATCCCCGCCAGACCACTGAGCAGAAAGCGCATCAGGCTACCGCCATGACCCGTGAGCAATACGCGACCGATTTCACGGTCCTGATGCTCGATCGGCAGGCTGATGGGTTTTTCCAGGACGGCGCGGGTGATCTGCATTTCCAGCTCAGAGAACAAGCCGTTTTCCGGTCGCTGCCAATGCGCGAGCAGTTGTCCCTGGCTGTCCAGCACCTGGGCATCAGCGACCTCTTCGGCGGAAGCAATCAGCGCCAGCGATTCGTTGGCGGCCGTCTTGTCGTTGAACACCACCGCAGCTTCCACGGTGTAGCTGATCGAACGGGCGATCAAGTGCAGGTTATGGTCGGCGTAAACCCGTAACGCCAATACACCGAGCAATGTCAGCGAAACACTGGCCATCGCCACGCCCACCAGCGCAACAATCAAATGCCCTCGGCCGATGACCGACCCCAACGTCGGGCGTTTTTCCGCTCGGAACAGTTTCATGGTGCCGCCGGTTTGCGACGCGACAATTGCAGCACGCTTGGGTGAATACGCACGCCGCTGCGGGCAACGGAGTCGAGGTTGACCTCGAAAGACACCTGTTCATCGCCAATGCGTAGACAGAACAGACTGCCGACCGTGCATTGATCGCCGCCTTCGCTGATGCTCAGCACCGGATGACCGATCAGCGAAGCGAACAAGCGAGCGCGTTCATCCACCGTGAGTTTGCCGATGTACACCGCATCGCAGTCGCTGACGATGGCCGGGTTGTCGGCCAGCAGGCGACGTACGGTCACCGGCCGGCCGGTGGCTTGAGTGGTGCCTTTGACCAGATCATCGGTGTATTCGGTGGGGCCGACGATGCACAAGCGCAATTGCGCCGGTTCCACCGGCCAGCGCGCGTAGCTGAGAATGCCAAGAACAACCTGAGTGACAGATTTGGCCCGTTGTTCGGCCATGCCCGTCGGCGCTTGCGACTGTGCGACAGCCGCCCCCGTCAACAACCAGAGCAGACCGACAAGCAACGCGTGCTTGCAGACAACTACGCGCTCTGTCGCCCAGACAGACACCTTCATGCAGGGATTCTCTTGGATCGTAGCGAAATGATGCCGCAACGATAGCACAGCACTGGAACGCCAGCGAGACAGCGACCTCTGACCGGTCGGTCAGTAATCGCCGTCAATCGTCTGGATTTTCATCCCCGAGGCACGGCGCCCTCTTCCAGTTCCAGCATCAGCCCGCTCAGGCGTTTGACCTTGCGCTGCACTGCCTCCTCGAACACCCCCGGGCGGGATTCGATCAGGGTGAACCAGTGCTTGGCGCGGGTGATGCCGGTGTAGATCAATTCTTTGGTGAGCACCGGGTTCAAGGCATCCGGCAGGATCAGCGCCGTGTGGGCAAACTCCGAGCCCTGGGACTTGTGTACCGTCATGGCGTAGACGGTTTCAACGTCGTTCAGGCGGCTGGGCAGTACAAAGCGCACGCCGCCCTGGCCGTCGTTGCGCGGGAACGCCACGCGCAATACCGGTTTTCCCGCGTCCGGCCCTTCGCGCTCGGGCAGCTTGAGGGCGATCCCGATGTCGCCGTTCATCAAGCCCAGACCGTAATCGTTACGAGTCATCAGAACCGGACGGCCTTCGTACCATTGCTGATCGTTTTCAATCAGACGTGCTTTGAGCAATGCGGCGGTGATTCGTTGATTCAGACCTTCGACACCCCATGGCCCTTTGCGCACGGCGCACAGCAACTGGAAAGTGTCGAAAGCTTGCAAGACTTCGCGGGCCCAAACGACCCAGTCCGGATGTTCGAGGGGCCGAGCCGAGGGTGGGCGCTGGTCACGCAGCACACTCAGATAATGGCGGTAACCCTGCGGGCCGTCGCCGTGCCCTTCCAGCAGCAGGCGCTCCAGCTTGTGATCCTGTTCGCCCTTGAGCGGCAACGAATACACGTCGTCATAGTGTCCGGCGGTGAGCAACTGACGCGCTTCATCCGGCAACTGTTGATTGACCCGACGCGCGAGCTGACCGATCCCGCTGCCCTCGCCGAAGCGCCGGGAGTGGCGCAGCATGACCACCTGCTGGGCCAGCGGGTGAGCGCCTTCGACGTCTTCATGCAAGCCGCTGCCCTGCAACGACTCACCGCTGACCGACTCCAGCCACTGTCGGGTCTGCGGGCTGTACCAGCCACCCTCGGCGTCACGGCACAAATCCCCCAGCACAGCGCCGGCCTCCACAGAGGCCAGTTGGTCCTTGTCGCCCAACAGAACCAGGCGTGCATGGGGTGGCAAGGCATCGAGCAGATTGGCCATCATTTCCAGGTCGATCATCGAGGCTTCGTCGACCACCAGCACATCCAGTGGCAAGCGATTGCCGGCGTGGTGGCGGAAATGGCGGGTGCCGGGACGGCTGCCCAGCAAGCGATGCACGGTGGTGACGTCACAAGGAATCTTCGCCCGCACCTCTTCGGTAACTTTCAGCGACTGCACCTGCTGGCTGATGGACTCGGTCAACCGCGCCGCGGCCTTGCCTGTCGGTGCCGCCAGACGAATCCGCAGCGGATGACCGGTAGCGACTGCGGGCGCTTGAAGCAGGGCCAGCAAACGCACCACCGTGGTGGTTTTGCCGGTACCCGGACCGCCGGTGACGATGCTGAAGGCACCGCGAGTGGCAAGGGCGCAGGCGAGTTTCTGCCAGTCGATTACCTCGCCGGTTCTGGCTGATCCGAACAGTTCGTTCAAGCGCTGCGGCAGATCGTCCGGTGTTGGTTCGACTTGCTCCAGGCGCTGGCGCAACGCCGTATCGATGCGTCGCTCGTAAGCCCAATAGCGTCGCAAATACAGGCGTTTGCCCGACAACACCAGCGGACGTTGCTGTGCGCTATCGCTGGTATCCGCCGCCAGAGCGACCAAAGAGCTTTCGGCCAAAACCTTGCACCAGTGAGCACCGTCGAGCGCCTCAAGCAATTGCGACGGCAGCAACAGCACACCGCCTTGCACGTCGCCTTCGGGGGGCAGCGACAGCGCGAAGTCAGGAGCCTTCAGGGTTTCGTACAGATCAAGACAGACATGACCGTGGCCCAGTTGATGGCTGGTCAGGGCGGCAGCCAGCAGCACCAGCGGATCGGTGTCGCGCTCAAGTTCGTGCAGGAACGCGACGAACGCTTTGTCCAGCGCACGCAGCCAGCCACGCTCGACCCAACGAGTCAGCAATATCAACAGGTCATCGGCGCGAGTCAGCGGCGAAAGCCTCGACAGGCTGTCGGCTGCGAGCGGTATGGGTAGCAGATCGGCAAAGGTGCGGCTCATAGCAGGACTCCCTGTTCCCAGGCGGGTTCGGACTTGGGTTCAGGTTTTCCTTGAAACATACGGTCGAGACGCTCGATCAGTTCACGGGGTGGACGGGCGAAATACACACCACGACTGTCAGCACGCGTGCCACGCAGGAACAGATACAACGCGCCGCCGACATGTCGGTCGTAATCGTAATCAGGCAGCCGCGCCTTGAGCTGGCGATGCAACGCCAGCAGGTACAACACGTATTGCAGGTCATAGCGGTTGTCGAGGATCGACTGTTCCATGGCCTGCTCGGTGTAGGCCTGATCATCCACACCGAGCCAGTTGGATTTGTAGTCCGCCACGTAGTAACGGCCATCGTGTTCAAAGGTCAGGTCGATGAAGCCCTTGAACATGCCGTTGAGTTGCACCGGTTCGGCTGCCACGCGGGCCACGCCCCGATGCGTATGCTGACGCACCAGTTCGTCGAGTTTGAGTACATCGACTTTATGGCTGGCGAACCAGAATTCCATTTCGACCCGATATTGCTTCAGCTGTTCGAGTACAACCGGTGGCTGCCCGCCGGCAATCGGTAGTGGCGATTTGAGCAAATGCTGCAACCAGTCACTCAAGGTGGTGATCCAACCCTCCCAACCGCGAAGGTTGCAGCGTCGGGCAATCGCATCCTCCAGCGCCTCGCGGGAAACGGCAAAGCCGTCATCTCCGGCCCATTCCAGCAAACCGTGGAGAAATGTTCCCGGATTGGGACCGCGCGGAAAGCGGTGGATATCGGCGCCGCCGGCAATGATTTCCCGCGGCGCATCGGGGTCGAGGCGTTCGTCATCAAACAGCTTTTGCGCTTGCGGGCTGTCCGGTGCTTCATCGCTGCCGCCACTCAACACGTCGCTGATGCGCAGAGCGCTGTAGGAGGCGATCCACCAGTTTTCGCTGGCCTTGCGCTTGGGCAACAGTGTGGCACTCAGCACGGCGTCATTGCGTGGCGGCTGGTAATGCTCGTCAGTGGGTTGGGGCATTTCATCGATATGGATAGCCGGGCAATCCTGTTGCAGATCTTGCAGCCAGCGTTTCAGTTCGCTGGACTCGCCAAGCGATGCGCCACCACCAAGCAGATAACCCAGCGCCGAGAGGTGCAGCACCGAGCTGTTGTTATTGCCCCGCTTGAGATCCGTCACGCCCAACCAGCAGGCATGTTGTGCGCGAGTCAACGCAACGTAGAGCAAGCGCAAGTCTTCGGCCAACCGCTCATCGTCCGCTTGCGCTACCAACTCGGCAGTTGGTTTCAAACTCATCTGAGCCTTGCCCTCTGCATCGTGGTAATGCAGTGGCAGGCGACTGCCATCCACGGGTTTTGCCGAACAAATGAACGGCAAGAACACCAATGGATATTCCAGGCCTTTGGACTTGTGGATGGTCACGACCTTGACCAATTGCTCATCACTTTCCAGACGCAGAATCTGCTCTTCGCCGGCCTGGCCAGACACTGCCAGCAGTTCAGCCAGATGGCGAATCAGCGCTTGTTCACCGTCCAGCTCCGCTGCTGCTTGCTGCATCAATTCCGACAGGTGCAAAAGGTTGGTCAGGACACGCTCGCCATCGGTGCGCGTCATCAAGGTTTGCGGCAGATGGAAGTCGTGCAGCAGGCGGCGCAACATCGGCAGCACGCCTTGCTTGCGCCATAGCTCGCGATAGCCACGAAACTGCATGACCCGGGTTTCCCAGACCAGTTCGTCCTGGTTCAGACGTTCCAGTTCGGCCAATGGCAGGTTCAGGGTGATGCAAGCCAATGCCGCTTTCAGGGAGCGTTCGACATCCGGCTCGGCACAGGCCTTGAGCCAGGACAACAAATCGTGGGCTTCTTGTGCCGCGAATACCGAATCCTTGTCCGACAGATAAACGCTGCGCACGCCACGGGCGGCGAGTTCTCCACGTACGGCCTGGGCCTCTTTACCATCGCGCACGAGAATCGCGATGTCGGACGGCCTCAGGCCTCTGAAGTCTTTGCCGTCCTGAATAAACCCTGCGCTAGCGTTTTGCCCACCATTGAGCAGCGAGGTGATTTCGCTGGCGCACGCTGCCGCCAACTGCTGACGATAGACCGCACCTGACAGTGGCTGGTCGGTGGACAAGTGCCAGACATTCAACGCCGCGACAGCTTGCCCGGCAACTTGCAGCTGTTCCTTGCGACCTTGAGATTCGACGGGGAGGAACGGCACCGGGTTGTCGCCGTTTTTCTCGCGGAACAAAAACGCTCCGCGGCCCTGCTCTCGGGACTCGGCGCGTGCGAAAACATGATTGACCGCGTTGACCATGCCGTGGCTGGAACGGAAGTTGGTGCCCAGCGTATGCAGCCGGCCAGTGGTGGCCTGACGCGCGCGCAGGTAGGTATAGATGTCTGCACCACGGAAAGCGTAGATCGCCTGCTTCGGATCACCAATCAGGAACAGGCCGGTCTCAGGACTGTTGTCTTCGATGCGATAGATACTTTCGAAGATTCGGTACTGCACCGGGTCGGTGTCCTGAAACTCATCGATCAGCGCGACCGGGAACTGCTCGCGAATCAACGTCGCAAGACGTTCGCCTCCGTCGGATTGCAGAGCGGCATCCAGGCGCAACAACATGTCGTCGAAGCCCATCTCGGCGCGACGCCGCTTCTCTTCTTCAAAGCGCGCGCCTACCCATTTGGCGGCATGTTGCAGCACTGCGGCATCAGGGGTTGGCAATGCATCGAGACTCGACTTGAGCTTCGGCATCGCGTCCAGGCCGGGGTGACTGGGAGCATGGCCTTTCCACGCTTCGGCCATCCCGTCGGGAGTCAGTCGGGTGAAACCAGTGCCGATATCCAGTTGTTCCAGGGACTCATCTTCGGCCCATGCCTTGAGCTTTTCGAACCACGGTTCGAAGTAACGCGCCTGCATCTTGCGACCGTCGACAGTTTTGCTCGCAACACCTTGATGACAGATGGCGAGCAATTCGTCTGCCCACTGACGCCATGGCATTTTCAGCTCGATCAGCGCGGCACGGCGTTCTTGCAGACATTCATCGATCAGCTCCGCAGGCGCCTTGCCCTCGTCGCTGTCACGCTCGCTGGCGAACAGGCCGCGCACGCGAGGCAACAACGCCGCCGGCCCACCCCAATTGCTGCGAACCCAATTCAAGGCATCGCCCTGCATCGGGTAACAGAACAGCCGCCAGTAATCGCGCAGCACTTCGCCGAGCAACTCGCTGTGATCGGTTTCCAGGGATTGGGTGAACAAGCTGCCGCTGTCGAACGCATGCTCACGCAGCATGCGCTGACACCAACTGTGGATCGTCGAGACAGCTGCCTCGTCCATCCATTGCGCGGCGACATCGAGGCGGTTGGCGCAACCGGGCCATTGAGGGGAGTCGAATTGATCACGCAATTCGGCGATCAGCGCGTCGGGTGCAGGCGTTTCGTCACGAAAGAATCGAGCGGCCTCAGCCAGACGCGTGCGTATGCGCTCACGCAGTTCCTTGGTCGCGGCATCGGTGAAGGTCACCACGAGAATCTGTGGTGGCAACAGTTCTCGGCCGAATCCATTCGCCTCGTCACCATGCCCGAGGATAAGCCGCAGATACAAAGCCGAAATGGTAAAGGTTTTACCGGTACCGGCACTGGCTTCGATCAACTGGCTGCCCTGTAGCGGGAATGCCAGTGCGAGGGATGTCTTGGTACTCATGCGCGAGCCCCTTCGGTGGACAGCGAACGCCAGGGCGCTTCAAACAACGGGCGATACAAGGCGTCACACCAACCGGAGAACGTCTCTTCGGCAAGCAATGCGTCAAAATCGGCAAATTGCCGTGACAACGCCGGGCTCTCCCGGCGCTCGCCTTCGCTGGTCTGCCCGTCACCTTCATAGGCTTTACGCGCGGCCGCTTCGGCCTTCAGCGGGTCGCTCTGAGCGAGCCACGCGAAGGCAGTTTTTACCGCGATCGGCAGTGGCTGACGCATCCCGGCCTGCCAGGCGAGGAGCAAATCGCCGAGGAAACGTACCGCTCGATCCGGCTCCATCGGTTCAAGCAGCAGCGTGTCATCGTTGGCCACCAATGCGGTGCTCAGGGAAAGTCCGCTGGCGCAGGCCACCAGATGATTCACCCAGGGTTTGGTCAGGCGATGCCATTTTCGGCTTTTGATCGAGCCAATGCTGTTGGGAATGGTCGTGACCGACAACAGGCCACCGTCAGCACGCTGATGCAAACCGGCAAGCCAGCCTTCGAGTCGCAAGCCCTGCAATTCAAGGTTGACCGGCGTGGCACTGCTCAACGGGGTCGGCCACAGTGTCAGCAGTTGCTGATAACGCTGCAGTAGATCCGGCAGAGGTTCGATCAGCTCTCGCTGCAGGCACTCGCCAAACCCGGCCATTGGCAACAGACCGCTGTTTTGCAGACGTCGTGCCTGGGCAGTCAGCGCCTGTTCGACATTGTCCGGTTGCCTGAGAGCAGCTTCGAGCAGGCTGTCGCTGAGCGTGTAACGCTGCAATGCGTCCAGCACGAAGGGCTCTTCATCGGCCAGGGGGGCTTCGGCCGCTTCGAAATACACTTTGAGACGTTGGGTAAAAAAGTGCCGGACCGGGTTGCGCAAAAAGTCCTGCAACAACGCCAGGCTCAGGGGTTCATCTTGTACATAAGGCGTCAGCACCTGCGCTTCGTTTTGAGACTCATGCTGTTGATGCAGAACCTGCCATTCGCTGGCATAGCTGAAGAGTTGATCACCTTCATGAAAATAGCGCGCACTGAACGGTTGCAGCGGGTGCTCTTGGGTCATGGCACTCAACAGATCACGATTTTCGTCGGGCAATCGCCAACCGCTGGCGAGGTGATCGCGCAGTTGGCCAATCAACACGGAGGCAGGTCGCTCACTGTTGTCGCGGATGCTGCGTCCCACCCAGCTGATGTACAGCTGATTGCGCGCCGACAAAAGCGCCTCAAGCAAAAGATAACGGTCATCTTCACGTCGTGAGCGATCTCCCGGACGGTAGTCGCTGCCCATGAGGTCGAAGTCCAGCGGCGGCTGTGCGCGTGGATAGTCGCCGTCGTTCATTCCCAGCAGGCAGACCAGTTTGAACGGTATGGCACGCATGGGCATCAGCGTACAAAAATTCACGGCACCAGCCAGAAAGCGCTGAGACAAACGCCCCTGGTCCAGGCCGGCGAGCCAGGCTTCACGAACCACGGTCAGTGGTAGCTCATCCGCCAGACCTACGGCGTCACAGGTTTCCAGCCAGGTTTCGCGCAGCTCTTCGAGTTGGGTCAACAAGTAGTCGTCATGCTCGTTACTGGCCTTGAAGAACAGTTGCATCAGCGCCTGTAAACGGTATCCCCACTCCTTGGGTTGAGCGGGTTGGGTGAGCTGTTGGTGGGCCAGTTCCAGCGCATCGAGCAGAGCCACCAACGGCCCGATCAGTGCGGCGTCGAGTCCGCCGATCTCATCGTAGGGTTCAATCCCTTCGCATGCATTGGCACTGCCGACGGCGTAGCCCAGAAGCATGCGACGCAGGCCGAAATGCCAACTGTTTTGCTCAAGCTCGTCGGGTAAACCCAGACCCGCTCGCTGCTCGGCACTCATGCCCCAACGCACGCCCGCGCCTTCGATCCAGCGATGCAGTGTCGACAGGTCGCGCTCTTCTACACCAAAGCGAGCGCGGAGTGCAGGAACGTCGAGCAGGTCGAGAATTTCACTGACCGGGAAACGACTGTCGGGAAGCTTGAGCAGGTGTTCGACCGCGATCAGCAGTGGATCACGGCCACGTTGTCCCTGGTCCGCCAATGTGAAGGGGATAAACCGCGAATCATGCCGGTCAAGCTGACCAAAAACCGCGCGGATATGCGGGGCATAGCTATCGACGTCAGGCACCATGACGATCACATCGCGCGGACGCAGATCCGGGTTGGCACTGAAGCGTGCCAGGAGCTGGTCATGCAGTATTTCGACTTCACGTTGAGCGCTGTGGGCAATATGAAAGCGGATCGACTCGTCCTGTGCCAGATCGACAGCAGGCCAGTGCTCACGGGTTTCATTGAGTGGGCGCAACTCAAGGATATCGTCCTGTAGTTGATTGAGCAGATTGTGCGGCTGAGTTTCGCTGAACAGGTCTATGCGGCCGTCGCGAAAAGCCGCCCGATAGCTATTGGGATCGTCATAACTGTCGAGCAGGTTGATGTAGTCCCGACCCTGTTTGCCCCACGCAGCCAACAGTGGATGGGCGTGTTGATGCAGTGTTTCAGGATCCAGCACTGCTGGCATTCCGGTCTTGCGCGATTGCCGTTTGTATTGATGCCGCAGCAGATCCTTGTCGGCGACAATGTCGGCCCAATGGTGCCGGCACGGGTTGTGTACACACAGCAGAACCTGACTGAAACGCGCGAGCCCGGCCAGCGCTTCAAGTACTTGGGCTGGCAGCGAAGAAATCCCGAAAACGATCACTCGCGAAGGCAATCCCGCAGGTGCTTCGTTGAGGTTGTTGATGCGCTCAATAAACCGTTGATGAACGCCGGCACGACTCTGCGCCATACCTTGCTCACCCACGTCATCCAGCAGCGCACGCCACAGTTCTGCCTGCCAGCAACTGGTCGGGGGCAGTGGTTTTACTTCACCTCTGACAGTGCGCAATTGATGCCGGCCTTCGGCCCAGTCTTCCAGCCAGTCGGCCCGGTACACCTGATATTGGTCGAACAGATCCGCCAAGCGTTCGGACAATTGATAGCGCTTGCGCAGGTCGGTGTCATGGGTAAGGAAGCGTTGCAACGGCTCGAAATGCGGGCGATCAATGACCTGTGGCAGCAGACGCATAAGGCGCCAGGTCAGCGGGGCCTTATCGAGCAGGGATTTGGGAGGAATTTCATCTCGACCCAATACCATGCGGTAAAGCTGCCACATGAAACTGCCCGGCAGTTGCACATCTATCGCGGCAGCAATACCGCAACCTCCGAGGTCGTCGTCCTCTGGATCTTCAGCCAAGGCCAGTTTGAGCCACTGCGCAATACCGTTGCTCTGCACCAGAGCGATTTCGTTTTCCAGCGGGGCCAGTGGATAGCGCCGCATTATGCTGATCACAAGGCTGCGCAGTTCGTCCAGACTATTGCTCTGGACCACCATGAATGCAGCGTTGAGGGACTGGGCGTCCGGCATAAGGGTTTCCTTGGAGAAGTACAAAAGCCAGGGCAGAACCTTAGCATTGTCGACAGGGTATGACAGCCGGACGACATCCTTGGATGCTGTACGAACTTTCCTGCGGGCAAAACAAAACCCCAACTGCTTTCGCAATTGGGGTTTCGGAATTTAATCTTGACGATGACCTACTCTCACATGGGGAAACCCCACACTACCATCGGCGATGCATCGTTTCACT